>JAKSAW010000843.1 GCA_022361455.1 Pseudomonadales bacterium
GCATGACTCTTAGGGCGCCGGAATGCCATTCCCTTATTAATAACCGAATAGCTAGCGCGGCTAACCGCGAATTAGCAATCATTGTTCGCCCTCTACAAGTTGCCCTGCTTCTAAATGAATGGTTCGTTGGCAGCGTTGTGCTAGTTTTAAATCATGGGTAACCAACACAAGGGTTGTGTTGTTTTGCTGATTCAAATCGAAGAGCAGATTCGCTATGTGTTCTCCGGTTTTTGTGTCCAAGTTTCCAGTGGGTTCGTCGGCAAATAAAATGTCGGGTTTGGTTACAAATGCTCTAGCCAGCGCGACCCTTTGTTGCTCACCACCAGACAACTGCTTGGGGTAGTGATTTAGACGTTCCGAAAGACCCACATCATTGAGCATCGCCTTGGCTTTTTCTTGGGGATTTTTATGGCCTAGAACTTCCAGTGGCAATAAGGTGTTTTCTAGAGCGGTAAGATTAGGTAAGAGTTGAAAGGACTGAAATACAAAGCCGACTCTTTTAGCTCTGAGTAATGCTCTTGCATCTTCATCCATATGACTAATGTTTTCACCAGCCAGGGTAACGCTGCCAGAAGACGGGGTATCTAATCCTGCCAATAATCCAAGCAGTGTAGATTTCCCCGATCCTGAAGTACCCACGATAGCGAACGATTCACCAGTATTGATTTCAATATTAATGTCACTGAGTATCACAAGCGGATTGTCGGCAAGATCGACTTGCTTGCTAAGGCTTTGAGTTACAATAGCTTTGGTGGGCTGAGTTGCTTCAGTCATATCGGTGTAATGGTTCCGGGCTGATTCGTAGATTTGTGTACACTAGCTGGATATGGGGCCATCTTAGCAAAGCGCAATGGTGATCCACAGTCACTGTAGAAAAGATGTCACAGATTGTTGCATTTGGCAGTGATCGCATCGGTTAACATGCTAATGTGCGAATATGGTTAGTGAGATTGATAGGATTTACTAATGATCGGAGTTCAAAGGGCTAGCATGATAAGTCCGCAAATTAGATTTAGAGATTGGTTATTGCAAAACGTCTTTAAAAGCAGATTAGGCGTAGTTAAAGCCTGGGTATTTTCGTTGTTTGTATTGGTTAGCATTGTGACTTCTCCTGCAACTGCTGATGATTCAATAACTAATGGGGTTAATGCTCAGCCTATTCTAGTGGTGTTGGGAGATAGTATTAGTGCCGGTCATGGGGTAGATGCCTCCTTAGGATGGGTGAAACAATTCTCCGCAAAGTTAGAGCAGAGTAAATCCAATATTAAAGTGGTCAACGAGAGTATTAGCGGTGAAGTGACTGCAGGCGGTTTGTCCCGTTTGCCGGGTATTTTGGCTCGGCATAAGCCTACTTGGTTGATTATAGAATTAGGTGGTAATGACGGTTTACGCGGATTGTCCCCAAAGGTTATGCAGCGCAATCTCGATGCAAAAGTGAAAGCCGCGCAGGCTACGGGCGCCCAAGTTTTTCTATTTGGTATGAAACTACCACCGAATTACGGCAAACACTACAACCAACTTTTCGAGCAAGCGTTTGTGAAAGTGGCTGATGCCAACCAAATTCCCTTATTGCCCTTTTTTCTTGATGGTGTTGGTGGTGTGGATGAGTATATGCAGTCCGATAGAATTCATCCTAACAACGATGCACAAGTCATATTGATGAACAATGCATGGACTTTTTTGTCTGCCTATCTTCCTTTAGATTCCAAGTAGAGGTGGGGGAGAAAGAGAGTTAGAGGACAAACATAGGCCATAAGTACAGCATGGGTTGTTGCGCCCATGCTGTATTGGTTTATAACGTCTAGCCTTCCCGAGAGAGGAGGTCGCGAGCAATTGAAGTGATTTGAATTTCATCGGTGCCCGCATAAATCTGTAAGATCTTCGCGTCTCTACACAGTTGCTCTACCTGATACTCAGCCATATAACCATTACCGCCATGAATTTGAACGGCTTCCAGTGCTATATCCACGGCACTTTGTGCGGCGTAAAGCTTCATAGCCGACGCTTCTGCTAGTGATGGCTTTTTACCTTGGGCAACGGTTTCAATGTGCCTGAACACCAAGTTTTGTAGATTCAATCGGGCTACTTCCATTTTTGCTAGTTTAAGCTGTATCAACTGAAACTGGCCGATTGGTTGCCCGAATTGAACACGTTCTTTTGCGTACTTAACAGACAGCTCTAAGCATTTTTCCACAATGCCAAGGGCCATTGCTGCGACACCGGCCCGTTCGGTGGAGAAGGTATCCTTAGCGCCGGAGCGACCAGAGCCATCTTCTGTTTCACCCAAGAGACGTTCTGGGCCGACTTTAACATCGTCTAAGAAGAGTTCACCGGTGGGGGAGGAGTGGATCCCCATTTTTCTAAACGGTTTGCTTTGGGTAAGGCCTTCCATGCCGCTGTCTAATATAAAACTGAGAATCTTACGATCTTTGGCTTCGACCCCTGGCTCATCGAGCTTACAAATAAAAATAATGGTGTCGGCATAAGGGCCATTGGTAATAAAGGTTTTATTGCCTTTGAGTATGTAACCGCCATCATCGTTGCGTTTGCAGGTGGCTTTCATGGAACCGAATGCATCGGAGCCAGAATAGGGTTCGGTGATCGCCCAAGCGCCAACTTTTTCCATGGTGAGTAGGGGTAATGCCCATTCCTCTTTTTGCGCAATGGTGCCTTTAGACATGATTGCGCCGCCGGCTAGCCCCATGCTTACGCCCATTGCCGTCACCATGCCAGGGCAGTAACGGCATAACTCAATAATAGGAATCATGCTCATGGCGGCTTCTTCGCCCTTCATCATTTGGCGAGTGGCATCATCAACGGGGCTTTTTTTCTCGGCATCGCTTTTCTGTTCACCGGCTAGTTTGGCTTTTTCCTTCGCGATTTGTTTGTCGAATTGTTGCTTCGCCATCACGTCAATACCAAAGGTTTTGATCATTTTGCGTAGCACGTCGTAAGGGGGGGTATCGCCGTGTTCCAGCTCATCTAAATTGGGCGCAATCTCAGCTTCGATAAAACTACGGACTGTGTTGCGCAGCATTTGTTGCGGTTCGCTCCATTCAAGCATGGTGACTCCTTACCTTGTGGCCATTAGGGATGCATCTTCTTGAATTTAGCGGAAAAGGCCTTGTTGATTAATGACCAAAACCAACGAATGACCAGGAAGTTTTGGTCAGGTGGGGAGTTATACTTTGGTTTCTAATGCATCTGCCAGCTGTTGATAACGATACAACGTCTTGGAATCATTCTTATCTTCGTAATGGCGAATGAAAGTGCGTACTGCTTTTAGCACACGAGGATCTTCCACTTTTTCATTGATGAGAGTACGAAGCATTTTTTCAGCAGTGTCCATCGTCTCGGGACTGATAAGATAAATAAGCACTTTTAAACGAGTTTCTTGAGACAATTTCGCGTCGGGGTACTTATTTAAGAAATCTGTTAGTAGCGTTTCTGCATTCATTTCAAAATGAGGCTGATGAATAGCTTCAACCAAAATGTTTTCAAGCATTGGTTGAATCTCGCTTACGTCTTTATCCAATTTCGCTAAATGGTATTTTTGCGTTAGCAAGGTTAGGTCGCCAGGGTATTTTTCTAATAATTCGGCAACGGCTTTATTCGCTGCGTCAAAATTCATTTGCGCGATTTGCTGCATTACCCGATTAAGATCCTTGCGGTAATCGTCTTCTTCCTCTGTAGGTTCATAAAAGGTTTCATCAACCGCTAAAACCCATTTCTTGGTGACGAATAACAAGGCGCTACCCGCAATTAATCCGCCAGCATGGGCCCAATACGCAACATAGGAATCGGTATTAAATATTGCTTGAAGTATTTCAATCAAAATCCAAACAGGCAGTATCGCCAACGCTGGTGCTGTGAAATATCCAAAGTAGAAAATAAGAAAGTAAAAGAACTTAATTTTGCGTAGGCCATAGACCACGGCATACATGCCCATTAATGCAGAGATGGATCCTGAGGCGCCTACAAGTGGAATGAAGGGACTGTTGGTAAGCATACCGTAAAACATGCCCGCAAGAATTCCGCTAACAAGATAGCCCACTAAGAAATAGAAAGAACCGATGGCTGCCTCTACGCCCATGCCAACGATGGCAAGAAATATCATATTGCTGAGAAGGTGCCATATATCACCATGCAGAAATTGGTAGGTGAGGTAGGTTAGACCTTTGTTTTCCCCTGGAATTAACCCCAATTTAATGGCGCTAATGGATTGCACCTTTTGCTCGAGAATTTCGCGGTCTTGCTTCCAGCTGCTATAGATATCCTTACCCCAAAACTCCAGAGTGGTTTTGTTGACGAAATTGTTAAAGGAGCGATCCATAAGGATGTTGCCATAGACAATTTGCTTGTTGTCAGCTTTCCAGGCTGCTTCAAGCTGATCGGCAAGCTCATTTTGTTGATATTGATGGAGATGGCTTATATAGATGGGGAATTCAACTTTAGCTAGGCTGCTCTGCTCATAGAAAGCAATAGCATCTTCTATCTTGCTGTCGTCGCCGGTTTGCCAAATCAAAAAGATAAAGCAATTAAGCAATACGAACAGACCGGTTACGACCGGTGCACGGGACCAATCTAATCCTTTCTCAATGGGCACTATAAGCATGATGGCTTCCTAGGTATCTCCTTATCAAGTAAAGCAAATTTCTCCACAGATGCAGTTTGAGTTGGTTAAAAATTGACTGATTTTAGGTAAAAACTATCGAAAGCGCATATGACTGGCTGGTCACATTGCTTTTTTGTCTATAAGGTGAGCAGTTTTATACGGATAGTTTGCTATATTTTAAACCTAGGTTATCTTAATAAATATAGTATTCTCAATCAGTTAAGGCTGATTCTTGAATACGCCTGAATAATCGATAGGGAGCGAAGACTTTGACTAAGTCAGAACTAATTGAGCGTGTTGCTCAGAAGCAATCGCAGTTATCACAAAAAGATGTGGAATTAGCGATCAAAACCATGATTGAAGAAATGTCGCAAACGCTTGCGACGGGCGGCAGAATTGAGATCCGCGGCTTTGGTAGTTTTTCATTGCACTACCGTTCGCCTCGGATTGGTAGAAACCCAAAAACTGGCGAATCTGTAGACTTAAGTGGTAAATACGTACCGCACTTTAAGCCAGGCAAAGAATTAAGAGATCGCGTTAACGAGGAAATCTAGGTCGTAAGCAAGTTTTACGACCTCGACCTATCGATGTTATGGGCACCAGTTCAAACCGGTGCCCGTTTTTATTTTTGCTTCCGTCCATCGATCCGCCCTACAATAGCCCGATCTATAGCCTCTGCCGGTTAATTGGTTCTACAAAAACAACATATTCAACGCATTCAATATTGTTACATTATGGGCATCTTAAAACTTTTTTCTTTCGTTCTCGCCATCACCATTATGGGTGTTATTGGTGGTTTCTTTATGGTTAAAAATGGTATGGAAATTCCCGTCCATATCTTAGTGAGCGCAAGCCCAATACATTTAACCGTTGGTCAGTTATCCGCTTTATCCTTAATAGTAGGTGTTGGAGTGGGTTTATTGTTTTGCGCCGCATTTATGTTCATTCAATTTTTGGAGTTACAGGCCGCCCGACGCAAAGTTGCTAATTATGAAAAGCAGTTTAACTCGCTTGGATCTGGTTCTTATAAGGACATGCCGTAATTAATGGCTGATTTGCTGGTAGGTACATTACTTTTTATTGCGATCGTTATCGGTTGGTTTCTAGGTAAAATCGAAACCAGAAGACAACCATCCAATAGCAGCTTACCGCTTTCCCGTGATTATTTTCGTGGCATTAATCTGTTGTTGAATGAACAGCAAGACGAAGCCATGGAAGTCTTTCTCAAAACACTTCAAGTTAATCCGGAAACCATCGACACTTATCTAGTTATGGGCAGTTTATTCCGTCGCCGTGGTGAAGTGGATCGCGCCATTAGAATTCATCAAGATTTACTCGCGCGACCTAGCTTGAGTAAAGAGCAGCAATCCACCGTTCGCTTAGAGCTTTCCAAAGACTATTTAAAAGCTGGGTTGTTTGATCGCTCCGAGCGAATTCTGAAAGAGCTAGTGGGCGAAGGCGGCCCACAAGTGATTAGCTGTATGGAAAGGTTACTTTCTATCTACGAGCAAGAAAAAGAATGGCAGGATGCTGTTGATATTGCGCATCAATTAATGGGCAAAGGTAAAGCAGATTATTCCCGGCGGTTGGCCCATTATCATTGTGAGTTAGCATCAGCAGCTTTTGAATTAAATGATATGGCCGAATGCCGACGTCAGCTTAAGAAAGCCCTGCAAACAGATCGTTCCTGTGTGCGGGCTAGTTTGATTCAGGGCGCGCTTGAGATTAAACAAAAGAACTATAAAGAAGCCATTAAATCGTTGCGACGGGTGCGGCACCAGGATCCTGACTTTATTCCGGAAATGCTAGAGCCGCTAGAAGAGTGTTTTGACGCTTTGGAGCAACCGGAAGAGTTTGTTCAATATCTATTTGAGATAATGGAGGAGCATCCCGCCATTTCTGTGGTGATTTCGTTAGCGGAGAAAATCTCTTCCATTGAAAATGATAAGGCTGGCGCCTACGTGCTCTCAGAGTTTTTAAAGCAAAAGCCCTCTGTTAAAGGCTTAGCACGATTAATTGAATATCATATCCCCAATACAGAGGGGGCGGCCAAAGACAATTTATCGATTCTACAAGCCTTTACTCATCAATTGATTCATAACAAACCAAAGTATCGCTGCGTGCAATGTGGGTTCGATGGTAAGCGACTCCATTGGCATTGCCCCAGCTGCAAAGAATGGGGAACTGTAAAGCCTATTCATGGTTTGGAAGGCGAATAGCCTGTTCTAATTTCGTAAATTAAAGTGGTGTTGTATGTCTGAAACCAGTACTTCTCAATCCATAATGTCGCCGGTCGTGGTGGCGTTGGACTTTCCTCATGGTGATGCTGCTTTGCAGCTTGCGGATCGTTTAGATCCAAAAAAATGTCGGGTAAAAGTGGGGAAAGAGCTGTTTACACGAGAGGGGCCTGCGATTGTTAAGGCATTACATGATCGCGGCTTTCAGTTGTTTCTGGATCTCAAGTACCATGATATTCCTAATACGGTAGCAAAGGCATGCTCTGTGGCTGCGGACATGGGCGTTTGGATGCTGAATGTGCATGCGTCTGGTGGACCGAGAATGATGAGTGCAGCAAAGGAGGCTGTTGCGCAAACAGGGTCCGGTAGCCTTTTAATTGCTGTTACTGTGCTCACCTCGATGGATGCGCAAGACTTAAATGCTATAGGTATTGCTGGTGAGCCCATTGATCATGTGCGAAGACTGGCAAAGCTGACCCAGGAAGTAGGCTTAGATG
Source organism: Pseudomonadales bacterium (assembly GCA_022361455.1). Taxonomy (GTDB): domain Bacteria; phylum Pseudomonadota; class Gammaproteobacteria; order Pseudomonadales; family Ketobacteraceae. The sequence continues at coordinate 7,350 of JAKSAW010000843.1, forward strand.
GTGTCGTATGTTCTGCTCAGGAAGCACCTGTTTTACGCCAAGATCTAGATGGTAGCTTCAAGCTAGTCACCCCAGGTATCCGGCCCGCAAATGCAGATGCCGGAGATCAGCGTCGCGTAGTCACGCCTCAGCAGGCGCTGGCAGATGGGGTGGATTTTATGGTGATTGGTCGACCCATTACTCAGGCGGCAGACCCATCATTGGCCTTAGATGAAATCTTGTTAAGCTTGGATTCAGCTAGCTAAGTTAATCTATTCTTAGATTGATCGAAAATTGAGACATTTTTTTCTTGGTGCAGTCTGTTTATTGATCCCGATATCGCACCACCATTCAGTGGACTGAATGAACTAAGTAAAAAAGGAATTTGATCATGAATAAGATGTCACAGATGTTAGTGTTGGTTTTTTCTTTGCTGTGTGCCGCATTTGCACCCACAACCTTCGCCAGCGAAGGGCTAGAGCCGGTTAGCGCCGAGCAATTAGTGGTTGCGGTGAACATTAATACGGCAAGTGCTGACGAACTTGCAGAATCCCTCAATGGGGTGGGTGCCAAGAAGGCAATCGCCATCATAGAATATCGGGAGCAGTTCGGCCCCTTCAAAACGGCAGATGAGCTGACCGATGTGAAGGGAATAGGGGATGCGATTGTGAAGCGAAACGCTGATCGTATCGTTGTGGAATAGACTTTACCGCCACGGTGGTGGAAAGCCGTTAACGAAAGGTATAAAGTTGGCGGTTAAGTATTGAGCACTGTGGTGGTGCTTACGGGATCACATTAATTAAGGAGAACGAAGGTGATTAATTCGCTACACACGGCAATTCGGTGGAAGCTGATACCCAGCTTATTGGGATTGGTGCTGGGTGTGTTCATGGTAGCTGGGGCACAGGCTTCAGCAAAAACCACTTCAGGGATTGAACCAGATAAGCTGATCGGACAGTTGTTCGATGCAATGAATGATCGCTTGCAAGCCAGTCGAGAGCTGGTGGCGGCGGATCGCAGCGTGCTAATCAATATTGGCGAAGAAGTGCTCGGTCCTTATGTTTCGTTCGATAAAATGGCGAAGCAAATTTTAGGCAAGCATTGGCGCAAGATTACTAAGGATCAGCAATCACGTTATACAGCAGCTTTTAAGAATCGAGTTTCTTTCGCAATGGCATCGCAATACGATCCGGAGCAAGAATATTCTCTTGATGTGAAGGGTGCTAAGTTCAATAGGAAAAAGAACAAGGCGCTTGTAAAAAGTAGTGTGGCAAATGAGTCGTCAGGTAAGAAGTATTTGATCGACTACAAGCTTTACTACAACAAGAAGAATGATAACTGGCAGGTTTACGATGTGATCGTTGAAGGTGTCAGCATGCTACAGAGCTTCAAGACTGCTAGTAATGAGCAAATGAGCCGCAAGGGTATTGAGTTTCTAATTGCTCAGTTAGAGACCGAAACTAAAGAAGACGAAGTAAAGGTAAAGGTTCAGGCCAACGCCAGTGATGCCGTCGCCGCACAATAAAACCTTTCGGTCGTTTTAATAGTTAAAAAAGCCAGCATTTGCTGGCTTTTTTATGTGCGACTTTCTTTCAATTCTTTGCGGGTTCTTAGTCGCGCATTGCGACGTATTTCAGCTTCCGCATAGCGGCGTATCTCTTCGTTTGATTCTGCTAGAACATCAGGTACTTCTGTTGGCCGGTGGCTCTCATCTAGCGCAACAAAGGTGAAGTACGCGGAAACAATATGCCGCTCTTCACCAATAAAGCTGTTCTCTGCGAGCACTTTGACGCCAATTTCCATTGAGCTGTTCCAGGTTCTATTAATTGCCGCTTTAAAGATCAATGTTTCACCATCTTTCGCTGGGGCGCGGAAGTGCATTGAGTCTACGGAAGCGGTAACGCAGGTTTTTCCGCTATGTCTTTCTGAAACAACTAAAGCGATGCGGTCGCAGATGGACATGACTAAACCGCCGAAAACTGTGTGGTGTGCGTTTAAGTCGTTTGGGAACGCTTTGTATACGTGGTTGTCGATGGCGGAGGAGGAGACGGGTTTTGGGGAGGTTTTAATCATGATTATTGCCAAAATTTGTGATTCACGAATTGCACTGTTCTCTATTGCTACATAAAAACAATGCGACAGCTAGCCCATAAAGATATATTCGACCAAATTCAGGATATATGAATCGTGTAGCTTTGATATGAAATCCTTCTTCTCGAAAATAGTTAGGGAGGTCCAATGAATAACTTTTTGATTATCTTCATGCCTTGCGAATCTAATTTATAAAGTAGTGATAATTAAAGGTTGATTGTGTTTTGATCTTACTTTCCTTGTTTTCCATTATTTCCCTAAAAAACTTGTCGAATCAGAAATTTACGACAATACTCATTTCAAAATTTGAAAATTAGACACCTAATTTATTTAATATAGGTGCTACTTAATACGACCAAAAGATAGGATGTTGAAGCAATGATGGGGATCTTGCGAATACTGTTGAGTGTTCTGTTGTTTGCTCCTGCGTTGGTGTCTGCAATTTCACCGACTCCTGCACAAATTGAAGCTTTTAAAAATCTTAGTCCAGAGCAGCAAAAACAGCTAGCTGAGCAATATGGTGTGGCTTTACCTGGGGCAACAGTTGGTACGCCTACTGAAATAGTATCGCCTGAGTTGGTAGAGCCTAGAGAGGACTCGGCAGAAACAGCTATTCAACAAGAAGCTTCTGAAGCCACCGAAAGGGTAACCCTTGAAGAAGACAAGCAGGTTCTTTCAACAGATCAAGAGCTGAGACAATTTGGCTACGATCTTTTTGCGGGTACTCCTACAACCTTTGCGCCTGCAACTGACATTCCGGTGCCAGTTGATTATGTGGTCGGCCCTGGTGATTCTCTCGTTGTTCAGCTCTACGGGAAAGATAACGCTGTTTATGATTTATTAGTAAGCAGAGAGGGGGTGATTCAGTTTCCCGAAATTGGTCCAATGGCTGTCGCGGGCTTGAGCTTTCAAGAGTTAAAGGCAAAGTTAACCGATGTTGTTTCTCGCCAAATGATAGGTGTTAAAGCAAGCATTACTATGGGGGCTTTGCGATCTATAAGGATTTTCATTCTCGGAGAAGCTTTTCGTCCAGGGTCCTATACGGTTAGCTCGCTGTCCACTATGACAAATGCATTATTTGTCAGTGGAGGTATAAAAAAAATAGGTTCTTTGCGCAAGGTGCAGTTGAAGCGAAAAGGCGTTCTTATAGGTGAGCTAGATCTTTATGACTTGTTGCTGAAGGGAGATACTTCAAACGATATGCGCATGCAGCCTGGTGATGTGATTTTTATTCCATCTATCGGGCCCACTGTGGGTGTGTCAGGAGAGGTGAAGAGACCTGCTATTTACGAACTGAAAGGCTCGCAAACTGCAGGAGAGCTTTTGAGTCTAGCTGGTGGATATTTGCCTTCTGCATATCCTAACGATTCTCGGATCGAACGCATTAATTCAAGAGGAAACAGAACTGTTGTTGATTTGAATTTGACAACTCAAAGAGGCAAAGCTACTAAGGTTCAAAATGGTGACGTCATACAGGTTTTCTCCGTTCTAGACAAAATGGAGGATGTCGTATTATTGAGTGGCCATGTTCATCGCCCCGGTGGTTTTTCATGGCGTCCAGGATTGCGTTTTTCAGAGGTTCTTGGGTCGTATGATTCCTTGCTACCAAATGCTGATTTAGATTACGCATTAATAAAAAGAGAAACCTTGCCTTCCCGGAGAGTCTCAATCCACAAGTTTTCGATTGCTGATGCATTGGCTGATCCGTTGGGCTCGTCTGATCCAGTTCTTGAAGCAAGGGATGAGATATTGGTTTTTGGAGTAGAAGAGAGTAGAGGTGAGCAATTAGCAGACATCATAACTAGGCTCAAAAGCCAAGCGGACTATAGCAATCCAGCGAACATAGTGGAAGTTATAGGTAATGTAAGATTTGCAGCGCAATACCCCTACCATGCTGGAATGACAATTACTGATCTTGTTGACGCATCGTCCGGTTTGTTGGAGAACTCAGATCTCAATTACTCGCTTTTGGTTCGAGAGCAAGTCAATCAGGCGACAATTGCTGTCGAAGCAATTCAGCTAAATCGCCAAGCTGATTTAAATAAAAAACTAAATCCCAAAGATAAGCTTTTTGTATTCGACTTGTCGAGTGATAGGCAGGAAACAATAATGCCCATTTTAGATCAATTATCAATGCAAACACAGAAAGAATCTGAGTTGAAAATTGTATCGGTAAGTGGTTTGGTCAGGTTTCCTGGAGATTATCCTCTTACGAATAATATGAGTGTATCGTCTCTCATTGAGGCTGCAGGGGGGTATCAAGAAAGTGCTTATACTATTGGTGCGGAGATAACCCGCTCCATGATAGTGGATGAACAGGAACGTGAATTTTTTAGGATAGATGTTGATTTAAACTTAGACTCTTCTAATCAGCTTCTTTCTAGAGATCAATTATATATCAAGCGTATTCCAAATTGGACAGGGCGTGAATCCGCAACTATTTCTGGTGAAGTTAAGTTTCCTGGAACTTACCCCATTTTTAAGGGGGATACCATTGTTGATCTCGTGCGGCGGGCGGGGGGGTTGACTGATTATGGTGATGCTAACGCGGCAGTATTTTTAAGAGAGGATCTTAAAAAGCGAGAGCAGCAACAACTTCTAAAGTTTAGAGCTCAGTTAGAAAAAGATTTGGCTGAGTTAAAGTTGGAAGCAGCTAAAGATAAATCAAAAAAATTAGATGCAGCAATGGTTGGGGAATCCATGTTGGAACAGTTAGCTAAAGCGCGCGCAACTGGCCGCTTAGTGATTGATCTTGACCGCATTTTGCTCGACGACTCTGATAAATCAAATTCAATTAAACTAAAAGACAACGATTTGCTCGTTATCCCCAGCAGATCTACTGAAGTTTCGGTACTAGGTGAAGTTCAGTTTCCGACCTCTCATTTATATGAAGACGGTCATAATGTGTTTGATTATGTTGATGTGAGCGGTGGATTTACATCAAAGTCTGATGATGACCGCATCTATATAATAAAACCTAATGGCAAGATTGTTGCGGTCAAGAATGGTTGGTTTGTTAATAGGAATGATTCAGTGGGGCCAGGGGATACAGTGGTAGTGCCCTATGATACAGACTCGGTTAGTCCAATCACGTATTGGGTGAGTGTGAGCCAAATCCTATTCCAGTTGGCTACAACAGTTGCTGCGTTGGACTCAGTTGGAGTTTTCTAGGTTTAGGTCATCAATTTCTAAAAGCTAAATTAAGAGTGCGTACGCTATGCGTAAGTTGAATTCTAGTATCGAAGAGAATTCGTCATCTATTGTGATAGAAGAGATAGATTTGGTAGAAGTGCTTGGTGTCGTGTGGAGGGGCAGGCTATTTGTTGCGTGTGTGATAGTCATAAGTGGTATAGCTTCTTTTTTTTACTTTATTTCAGTACCAAATGA
>JAKSAW010000705.1 GCA_022361455.1 Pseudomonadales bacterium
AAAACGCTTTGCCTATTGCTTGTTCATTGCCAACTGCGTTTACCATAGCGGTTGCAACATCTGCCGGATGGATATATTCAATACGGCATTGAGGATCAACCTTTAGAAAAGTATCGATACTGCCTCTCAGATTCTTAATGGAGAGAACTCGTGCTTTTTCATCAACACAGGCGCTGATTCGCAGCACCGTCCATTTAAGATCTATGTTCCTCAACATTTGCTCACATTCGATCTTATGTTGGGCATAATAATCGATGGGATTTAATGGATCGGTAACAGCCCTTATAGCATGTTGATTTGGCAGGTGGTTGCCATGAACACTGACAGACGAAGCCATAACAAGGTGAGCGTCAGGATTGAATTGTGTAAGCGCATCTAGAACATTGCGAGTGCCACCCACGTTAACTTTCCGAGCTATATCTGGGTTTTGCTCAGAAAATGGCGGCAGTATTGCTGCGGTATGTATGACTGCATCAACGTCCATTACTGCACTGATAACACAGCGATAATCAGTGATATCACCCCAAATTAACTTGGCTCTCTTATAATAGCGTTTCGCAGTTTTAAGGTTCGCTTTAGTTTTTAGATCCAAACACCTTACCTCAATCCCCCGAGATAATAGTTCATCAATGATCTTTATTCCGATATTCCCAAGTCCACCTGTCACTAAAACTGTCTTCATCATATAAGCCCCTATTTAGACATAGCTTATTGGGTGGGTGGGCGTTTTGGCCAGTGAATCAGGGGTATTCCTCATTGCTAATCCTCATGCTTTGTAGCGGGTGTCGCCGCCTTCATATTTTTTTAGAAGCTACTTTTAGCGATGAATATAACTTGCGCTAAATATGGAAGGTATCTTAAGATTGGCCAAGTTTCTTGGAATTTAGGCCAGCTCAGGTGGAGTGATTTGAATCCTTCTTTTGCGAATGCTAAAGCGATATCAGCGAGTTATGTCCAGGTTATGGCTGATTTGGTTGAAAGCCATGGCGGGGATAGTAATGCATTAATTAGAAAAGCGGCTCTTGGCCGCCATCGTGATGCAGACCCTTTATCTTTTATTACGCTCGGTCAATACGATGCTTTATTAAGAGAAGCATTAGCGGTGACTAAAAATCCTGCGCTTGGATTGTTTTTAGGAAAAGCCATTAAATTTAGTGATCATGGTACCTTTGCCTACTCGGCACTCAGCTTTCCAAGGCTTTGGGATGCGATGAAAGTGGGTATGAAGTTTTCCAAGTTAGTCAATCAGGTAGTAGATATTCAGCTTGAAGAGAAAACCAAGTTCAATATTATAAAAATAGATACGGCCTATTTTAGTGGCGATATCTATCACACTGTTTTAGAAATGGTGATGAGCTTGTTTTGCGAAATACTTCGATTTATGTTGAACGAAGAGATAAGCGATATAGAGATAGATTTCTGCTTTTCTGCGCCGGAGTATGAGTCTGAATATCATGATGTATTCGAATCAAAGCTTAAGTTTAATGCGCCAACTAATGAAGTCCGAATTCCCAAAGCGTTAGCCAATAAGCCGTTGATAATGGCTAATCCAGATGTGGCGAGAAAGTTCGAACAAGAGTGTGATAAGTTAATAGAGAAGATATATCAGCCAAAATCCTATCATCAATTGGTTCATGAGGCGTTGTACCTGTGTCGTGGTAGCTTTCCTCAATTAGATGATGTTGCTGAACAACTCAATACCTCCCCCAGAACAATGCGGAGGCGTTTGCAGGAAGAAGGTACCTCTTTTAAACAAGTGTTAGATGAGGTTCGTTTGGATCTCGCTTCCAGGTACCTTGCCATGACAGAGTTGAGTATCGGAGAAATTGCTGAATTGCTAGGCTACACAGATCAAAATAGTTTTTCTCATGCTTACAAGCAGTTAACTGGCTATCCCCCAACAACTTATCGCAAACAACTCGATTCAGCCTAACTATCTGTGTCTAAAATGTGAGATTTTACCAATTTGCAGCTGGTTAATTGGTAATAAATCACTACTTTAATACGGAGCAACCTGTGAAAATAGGCGCAACTTTTTCCTAGCGAACGAAATAACAACAACGGGGCAATAAACATGTTTATCTTGAGCCATGAAGGCGACAAAGTCGGTACCACTATGCTGGAAAGTGGTGATCCAACATTATTTGCAGTATCAGGTGCTTTTAACAATATCGGTGGAGCCAAGGCTATTGCTGGTTGGATGAAGAGTATTGGTGGTAGTGAAGATGATGGTGTGGTTTTTATTGGCCTAGATGAAAATTTCTGCCTTGAGGATAGCGAAGATAATCAGTTGAAGTTTGAAGAAGCCACATTAATCGCTATTCCTGCTGATGATGAAGTCTTTTTGGATGTAAAAGGCATGTCAGCAGATGATTATGAAAAGTATTTCACTAAGCATATCCAAGCTGCTGATAGCTAGGCTTGTTTTTCCCTTATAAACTCATTTGAGTGGTCAATTAATTCGGTGTAAATTATTTGCTGAAAGATGTTATTCAGCTTTGCCAGGGGGGGAGCGAAATGAACGACATTGTGATTACCGTGTTAAGTTCTGTGGGAGGTAGCGCGATTATTATTGGCGGCCTTTCCAATTGGCTGGGTAAAGTTTGGGCAAACCGAATTCTTGAGCAGGACAAGAAACGTTATCAAGAAGAGATAGAGTTGCTCAAGAAACAATACGAAGTTCACTTCGATGGACTTAAAGCAGTTTTAATGCGCTATTCTGAACGTCAGTTCGATATTTATAGAGAGCTATGGGGTTCTCTTTGTGAATTAAAGTTAACCACTGATGATCTTTGGATAAGAGCCACCCCTGATAATGTTGCCCGATTCTCGGAGCAGCTTAATAAAACCCGATTTTGGCTAGAGAAGAGTTCTTTGTTTATTGAGGATACTCACTATCAGCGCCTTAAGGGAGTGTTTGATGAGTTTGAACAATTCCTAGTGGGTAAAGAGAACCTAGTTGAATTGAGAAATGATCCCTCTATCTCGAAAGAAGAGCTTCACTATCGAACTCGGGATGTGGTGGAATCAAACCGGTGGCACCGGGAACACTTTACAGATACTCTGGCGGAGCTTCGTGGCTATTTTAAAAAGCACATCGCAGGCACTGAGGAAGCTTCATAATCACCCCATAGCACGCCATCCAACGACACTTTGATTTGAGCCATTTCCACTTTTAGTTTCTATACTAGAGGTTATTTCTCTGCGTTAGAGTGGGTATGGCTTGCGGTCATGATCAAAGCTGTTATTACCAAATTTTTTAAATTCCTGAGTAAGCTCGATCCGCGTCAAGACGATGAGGTAACAGTACAGCATTATCAATCACTTAATGCTGCATTGCGTGAAGGAGAAGCCATTCTATGGGATGGCAAGCCTTCACCATGGCACGCATGGGGCGACCATGATCAAATGGAACCAGCAGGCGCCACGGGTAGTCAACCAAGCTCAAATCTAGGGCGTTGGTTATTCAACTTCTTTCTCGCTGCTTTTATTATTTTTCTAGGTTTTTGGGGAATGTATGGGATTTACGCGGGTGCTCAATCACTTTTGATTAGTAGCTCATACGGAGAAATTCGGGATTCAGTGGCGGTGATCTTATTCGCGCTAATGCCATGCGCTGGTTTGGTTTTCTTGTTTCGACCTCTAGCCAATGTTTGCCGAGCAAAACGCCTGGAATATGTCATAACCAATCAGAGAGCACTTATTGTTCGTAATGGGCCTGCATGGGAAGAAATATGGATCAAGTCACCGATCATTTATACCGTAAGCATTAACTTCGTTATTGGCGTGTGCTGGGTGTTTTTTGCTTTTTTTTATTCCACCTATGAGGACATTGTTAACGGTGCAGGAGTATCTACTTGGATAGCTCGGTTGTTGATCTTTGTAACTCTTCTTTGGCTAGGCCTTTTATTCGGGCTGCTTGGTTACTTTGGCTTAAAGTATCAAAGCGTTATTATTTCAGAGGCATTGCAGCAGAGAGAACAGGTCTTTATCAGGGACTTTGAGCTTAAAGAACTGAAGCGAGATAAGAACTATCCTTTTATTACTCGGTTAAGAAACAATGGCATTGGTGATTTGATTTTTGGCGCCGATGGTCACTGGGAATATACGGCGGATTTCGCAGATTCGCCAAGCTTTCATTGGAATCATGTGGGTTTCTTATCGTTGCCTGATGTTGAGCTTGCTAAGAAAAAGCTAAAGCTTTAACAAACATTAATGATGCACACTATTAGTGCATTGATTACCGCTCATCGTTAAGGAAAACAACTTCTATAGGAATACATTCCGTGTCTATTAGAAATAAGATTGCACTCATTCTCCTAGTCTTTATCTCGGTGCTGGCGCTTAATAGCTTGCTTGTATCGGCATGGATTGAAGAAAATGCGGACCAAAGCACACTCATTAATGCTGCTGGTAAGTTGCGGATGCTAAGCCAGAAGATGACAAAAGAAACTATTTTGTTAAATGCTGGTGCGTCTGATGTTCAAGCTACCTTGGATAAAACCAAAGCTGAGTTTTCTAGTATTATAACCATGCTAGTAACAAGGACTCAGGCCGGGGATTTTAAATATGCTTCTACAGATGTTGTAAGGAAACAGTTTACGGCGATATATGATGAATGGCAGTCATTGAATGCTATTTTGGCAAAGCCGTTGATGGGCAACAACCCGGATGGTTTAAGATTGCTGTCTTTGAAATCTATAGAGTTACTCACTAAGGCTGACGCAGGGGTATCGTTACTCGAGGCTGAAGCTCACACTTCGTTGGAACAGTTGAAAACTCTCGCTGCATTATTTCTTTTGTTGTCGGTTGTTGCCGGAGTTGTGACTTTTAATTATCTCAATAGGGAATTGCTCAACAAAGTAAGAGAAATTAATTTAGCCGCAGATGATATCAGTCAACATAAGAACGTGAATGTCCAAATTGGTGTTGCTGGAAACAATGAAATGTCCAAGCTAGCCAGGTCGTTTAACAACATGGTGAATAGCTTAGCTGCGACGCAGCAACAGCTTGAATCAAAAGCACAGGAAGCTGATCAAGCGAATCAAGCTAAAACGGAATTTCTATCTGGTATGAGTCACGAGTTGCGAACGCCGTTAAATGCGATTTACGGTTTTGGTCAGCTATTAGAGCAAGATGCAAGCCTGAATGACAAGCAGCGTGCTGGTGTGAAAGAGATAATTGGAGCTTCGAAGCATTTGCTGGCGCTTATTAATGACATATTGGACTTGTCCAAGGTTGAATCTCAGCAGTTTAAGACCACGCAAGAAATAGAGAATGTCTATGATATTGCCTGTGAATGTATATCAATGACAAAAGTGATTGCCCAGTCAAATGGCATTAAAGTATCAATTAAGGGCGAGCCTTCAACTTATGTTCAAACGGATCGGATATGTTTAAAAAAATCCCTGCTTAATCTGATTGCAAATGCCATTAAATACAATAAACAAAATGGCAAGGTAACCATAATATTGGGATATCGCGGTGATGCGATAACCATCTGTGTCAGAGATACGGGTGTTGGAATTTCTGAAGAGCATCTCTCAGAGATATTTCGGCCGTTTAGTCGACTAGATCCAAAAAACGGCAATGTAGAAGGCAGCGGAATTGGTTTGGCAATCACCAAAAAGATGATTGATGCGATGGGGGGCACTCTGACTGTTAGCAGTACAGTAAATGAAGGTAGTGAATTTGTTATTAGCTTACCAGCTTACAATGGTATAGCGATTAATAAAACTATGATGTTCGAAGTTGATAAAGGAGAAATAGAGAATAGGGATTTTTTAAATTATGGCAGGCAATTCTTGCTATTGTACGTTGAAGACAATAAGCAAAATATGCTGCTCTTAGAAGCGGTTATTGAGCAACATGATAGGCTTGAGCTTATTGGCGCCAAAAATGCAGAAACGGGGTTCGCTTTGGCAAAACAGCATGGGCCTGATTTAATCTTATTAGATATAGGGCTTCCTGATAAGGACGGATTTGCATTGCTTCGTGATTTTAAAAATGACGAACAATTACGTGCTATTCCCACAGTCGCGATTTCTGCAAACGTTTATGAGGACAATGTGGATAAGGTTGAAAAAGCAGGATTCGATGGTTTTTTAGAAAAACCTTTAGATTTACAAAAATTCCATAAAGTCCTTGCTGATTGTCTTGATATTTAATAGTTAGTCTTTCAGTATTCTTGAAGTATTTATCGATTCTATATCGAAAAAACCTGATTAGAGGTTAGGAATAAACGAGTGGTATAACTCACCCTTTCCATTATCCTAACAATCATAACGTTTATTGATTCAAGCAATGATCTTGTAGATTCGATTTTTAAGGAGGTCGCCGTGGAAAGCGCCGGAGTGGTGAGAGTAGTTAGCGATTCGGTTGATGTTTCTATGGCAACGTCCCACCTGGAATTACCGATATTAATGGGAGATTTCAGCAGCGAGGAAGCACGAGACCAGGTGCTGTCTCTGTTGCTCGCAAGTATTAATTATCAAAGGCATAGAACAGTAACTTCACTTGAGCGAACTGGTGATGCGGACACAGCAGCTTTGAGCCGCATTAAACAGCTCAAACAATCTAGAGAGGAGGTATTAGATATTCTTCAAGAAGCTGAACAGCAAGGTAGATCTATAAAGGTTGAATCCTTATTGAAGATATCAATGATTGATTAACAGTTTTAAGGTTTATTGGTGTCACTCCTGCCGACCCCCCACGACCACTATCTCTCTCTGATTTGCCCTCAAATGGTCGTGGATTTTTTTTCTAGTCGGTTTAGAGGCCTCAATGAGTCTGTTAATAGCAGACCGTTGGGGTTTCTTCCCCACCTCACATATAGATAAAAGTAGATATAAGCATTAAATATTATCTATTTTTGTCTATTTAACTTGTTTGTCACAATTTTCCCCAATGCACAACGGTTAGCGTGCTGTATTTGATTAACACTAGAAATCGATAATGTATACGAGGGTGTTTCGCATGGGGAAGTCACATTTTTATTTCGCATTAGTCGTGGGGATTATGGTCATCGCACTAGGGGGCATGCTTTCCACGCTGGGGTCAGCCGGATGGAGCCTAAGTGTAGTAGGGGGCTTGATATGTGCTACTGGAGTGATAACCAGGTACCGAAATCGAATGCCCGCTTTTGGTACTAAAACATCTAACCAAGCCCAGAATGCCCTAAGTAGTTCGACTCTTTGAGGGTAATTCAATGGAACTCGATATCGTCATTGCCTTCTTTATGATGGGGGTTATCGCTCGATTACTCCGATCTAATATCCAATTTCCCGAAGCTCTTTATCAAACGTTGACGCTGTTTTTAATGATTGCTATCGGCTTAAAAGGTGGAATCGCTTTAGCAAGTCATAGCAGCGCAAGTTTATTGCCGCAGTCTTTGGCGGTCATCGTGTTTGGTTTAATGCTGCCTTTACTGGCTTTTCCTGTTCTTTTCTATATCGGGCACATGAATCGGGCTGATTCCGCATCCATCGCCGCACATTATGGCTCGGTGAGTGTCGGAACCTATGCGGTAGCTGTGGCGCTATTGGAATCGCAGAACATCGCCTACGAACCTTACTTCCCATTGTTTGTTGTACTGCTCGAGATGCCAGCAATTGCGGTTGGCATAGCGCTGGCTAATGGTAAGCAAAAGTCCATTGATAAGCGCAAGCTGCTTCATGAGGTGTTTTGTAATCAGGGTATGGTGCTAATGGTTGGTGCATTAATCATCGGTTATTGGGCTGGGGATCGTGCTGAATCCATCGCGCCGTTATTTAAAGACCTTTTCCACGGCGCACTTGCCTTATTTTTGCTCGAAATGGGAATGGTGGCGGCTAGCCGTGTCTCACAATTGAAGGAAATGGGTAGTTTTATTATTGCCTTTGGTGTCGCAATGCCCCTCGTTGGTGGCATAATAGGCGGCTTGCTAGGAGCAGGACTAGGATTTTCTACCGGCGGGACCATTTTGTTGTCAGTATTAGGAGCAAGTGCTTCCTATATCGCAGTGCCAGCGGCGATGAGAGTCGCGGTACCTGAAGCCAACCCCAGCTTATCAATTACCTCTTCGCTTGGGGTGACGTTTCCATTTAACGTGTTGGTGGGTATTCCTTGTTACGCTCTTTATTCTCAATGGCTAACGAATTAGGAGATTAGGCTATGCAGCAGCCAAAGGTGGCGATAATTATGGGCTCACAAAGTGATTGGCCCACGCTAGAGCTGGCTACTAAACCTTTGAAAGAACTGGGAATCGAATATACAGCGCAGGTTGTATCTGCCCACAGAACACCTGACCGATTGTATGAATTTGCATCTGCTGCAGAAGAAAATGGATATAGCGTCATTATTGCTGGTGCCGGTGGTGCTGCGCATTTGCCGGGAATGGCAGCTGCTATGACTCATTTGCCAGTGATTGCAGTACCCGTTCAGAGTAAGGCGCTAAATGGTCTTGATAGTTTATTGTCCATTGTACAAATGCCAAAGGGCGTCGCCGTAGCGACTCAAGCTATTGGAGAAGCGGGCGCCTATAACGCTGGTTTGATGGCTGCGCAAATTCTAGCCACTAGCGATCCAGAAGTGTGTACTCGGCTAAAAGCCTTTAGAAAGAAGCAAACTGATGGGGTGCCTGTGGAGGTACAACCATGCGAGTAGCCATTTTTGGCTGTGGCCAGCTGGCGAGGATGATGGCGCTGGCGGGCATTCCTCTGGGCATTAAGTTCTCCTTTCTAGCAGACGGTGGTCCTGATACTGATACTCGTTGTGTGGATGGATTGGGTGACGTGACTTTTTGGCGCCCAGGACTTGAAGGTGAGTCTCTGTATCAAGCGCTAAATTCACCCGATGTGATTACCGTTGAGAAAGAACAGGTGGAGTTACAATTAGTTGCTTCTTTAGAAGGGCTCGCACCCATTATGCCTTCTGTTGAAGCGATTAATGTTTGTAAGAATCGCAAGAACGAAAAATCCTTGTTGGATGAACTTGGTATTCCCTCTGCACGATATGCTTACGTTGATACCGTTGATAGCTTTGAAGCCGAAGTAAAATCCCTTCCTTTTCCGCTTGTCGTAAAATCAATCAGCGATGGTTATGACGGCAAAGCGCAATGGCGAATAAAAGAACTCGATGATATGAAGGCGGTGCCTGATTCTGCCATTGAGGGCGGCGTTATTATCGAGGAATGGGTTCCGTTCTTAAGAGAAGTTTCTTTAGTTGGAGTTCGTGATAGCTCTGGTGAAATGAAGTTCTATCCCATCACTGAAAATGTTCATGAGAATGGCATTCTGGTGAGAAGCATTGCGCCGGCTAATGATTTGACTCAGCCTTTGATTGAAAAGGTAGAGGGCTATATGCAAAAAATCATGGAGTCTCTCTCTTATGTGGGAGTGCTGGCTATGGAATGCTTTGTTACTAAAGACGATGTTTTGGTGAATGAATTAGCGCCTAGAGTACATAACAGTGGTCATTGGACTCAACAGGGTGCAGTTACTTGTCAGTTCCAAAATCATATGCGAGCGATTACCGGCTTGCCAATTGGTTCGACTGAGTGTCACGGTGTCGCTGGTATGATCAATGTACTTGGCCCCGCAACGCCACCACCAAGAGAACTAATTACTGAGTATTCAACCTTTCATTGGTATGGCAAGACTGATAAACACGGTCGTAAGTTAGGTCATGTTAATTTTGTGTCTGACTCAAGAGAAAAGCTTGAAGAAGATATGCAGGCTTATCTAAGTAAAACTTCTTAACTCAATTTACCTAGATCCAACGGTGTTTTAATCTTTTAAAAACATCTTGATATTGGATTTAACTTTTCGCTTGTCTTGTGACAGCAATATCTCTTGTTGGTTTTCGATTGGCTGGGCTTGGTTTCTGCCCAGCTCTTTTGCTTTATATAGCGCAGCGTCAATCTGTTCAAAAAACACCGTCGCGTTGTCCGTACTGGAAGGTATGTGGGTACCAAACCCGATGCTGACTGTAACATGGTCAGCAATCGGTGAGGCGGGGTGGGGCAGTCGCTCTTTTGCAAAAGTCTTCACTATACGGGTGGCGATAGTTTCGCAATCGATGTTGCTGGTTTCAGGCAGTAGTATGACAAATTCCTCGCCACCGTAGCGGGCTACCAAATCATTGTCTCGCTGACAGATGCGAGCCAGTATTGAGGCAACTTGAATTAAGCAGTCATCACCAGCGTGGTGACCAAGCGTGTCGTTGTACTGCTTAAAGTGGTCGATATCTATCATCAATAGAGAAAGCGTACTGCTGCTACGTGAGCTTCTTTTCCACTCTCTATGAAACGCTTGGTCAAAGGCGCGCCTATTCGATATTTGGGTTAACGGGTCTTCAAGCGTGATGCGTTCCAAGTCTCGATTTGCTTTGGCTAGATTTTCGTTGGCGATGGCAAGTTCACGGGTTTTTTCTCTAACCCTCAAGTCGAGCATTTCATGGCCTCTAATTAATTTATTTGCCATGCTGTTAAAGGCAGCAGCCAGAACACCGATCTCATCATTGCTGGCCCATTGAATTCTCTTTGCCAAATTGCCTTCCGCAATCATTTGCGCAACCTGCGTTAGTTTGGTCAATGGCATAGTAAGGCTGCGGGCGAAAATAATGGCAACAATAAATACTGCTAGAGTTGCTGTGACAAGAGATAGCAGCAGAAAGTCCCGCTGTTGATGAACGATTGCTAGCGCTTCTTGAGTGTCAATTTTAAATACCAGGGCCCAGTTAGTGTTTGGTACCATCTGAGAAATAGCGAAAACTTCCTCACCACGATAGTCCACATAACGCTTAATCATCTGTGACGAAATGGATCCATTAAAGGGGTTAATCTGAGGATGAACATCGGGCGACGATGTAAATTTAAGTGGCACTATTGGCTTGGCGCCACCATCAGCGGCGTGATATAGCAGCATAGTTTCTTCTGTGTAGCCTAAGCCTATGTGTCGATCCACTAAATCAGCAAGTTCAGAAAGCGCTGTTTCCGTTAGTAGAATAATATGTTCATCATTCTGCTTTCTTAGGTTAGTGGTGAGAATAAGGCTTGAATGCTGCGGTTGCTTTTTTGCTAAATCCATTACCACTGCGCTCTTTTCCTGTAGCTTTTCGCGCGTTGAATTGCTTAATTCAAAGTACTCCAATGCTGGGTTAGTGGACATTAAAACGTTTCCGTTACTTTCCATAACAACAACATTTGAGATCTCCGGTATCGTTGTTTTGAATAGATCAAGTTTCTGTTTAACCAAATCTAAGTCTTGGAATGGTTTGTACTCGGCATTGTCGGATGAGCTATCAAGATTCAATCTCAGCTGATTCGCGAGAAGTTGTATATGGGTGTGGCTCTTTGCGAGCATATTATTAACGAGCTGTGATTCCTGTTGAGCCACAGAATGAAAATGCTTTTCTACGGTTTCTAGAAGTTGGTTTTGATGGCGTTGGTAATAAAGTAGACCAGTAGCGAGCACTGCAATCAGGTTGGTAGTCAGCAACACAAGTGCGACTTTAGTTGTTAGCCCGAGATTGGATAATGCTAAGCTTTTCAGGCCACTTACCGCAGGCTCATTAAGGTTTGAGTAGCTAGCCTTTGGATTCATAGCTCTTATTGATATGCGTCTCTTCCTTTTGCATATCATTTCCTCCGATTTTCCAAGCTTTGCGGTAAAAGCGTTGGCTATTTCGTTTAAAGCGTTGTTTTAACACATAGCTTGCTCGAAACATTGCGCGGTCAACCGCTTGCTTGAGTTGCGCTTGCTGCTCGATGATAATGACATCTTTCTGCCCTGGAATATGAGCAACTAGTTTACATTCTGTGTCAGTATTACCCTTGGTATTGTCCACTTTGCTTAGATCTATCTCTAGGGTTTCGATAGCACCATGGTAATGCGAAAACGCGAATGCCATGCGACGGTTGATATGGTTTTCGTCCATCTCCTTCAAAGTTAAATTGTGCGTGTTTAATACTAGATTCATTTTTACTCCAACGCTGTTTTGAGAGTTAGCACCAATAAACCATAAATATCGATGTATGCAGAGATCACTATTTATTCATTGTGATGAACTTGTATAAACAATAAAAGTCGATTATTTTTGCTCTATAATTCGAAATATTCTTAATAGGTTTTATGCTGCACACCATCTGGGTATAAAGCCTTACAACTGGAGTGGGAAATGAGTCAGCTAAATTACCACCATTTATACTATTTCTACGTTATCGCGAGAGAAGGGAGCATTGTTAACGCTTCCAAGAAGCTCCATCTGACTCCGCAAACGGTGAGTGGGCAACTCTCTGCGTTTGAAGATTATTTAGGTACACAACTTTTTGATCGTAAGGGTAAGCGGCTGCTACTAAATGCAACGGGAAAGCTTACCTTTAGTTATGCTGAAGATATTTTTGCCCTGGGTAATGAATTGCAACACGCGCTTCATTCTAGCGAGGTAGGGCAGCAGGTAATTTTCACTGTGGGTGTGACAGATGTAATTCCTAAAGTTTTTACGTTTGATCTTCTAAAGACATGTTTTGAAATTGATGAGTCAATTCGCTTGGTTTGTCGCGAAGGGGATCTAGATTCGCTGCTAGCTGATCTGGCAATTAGTAGGGTGGATATTGTAATTTCAGACCGACAACTAACGCCCGGGTCTCCAATAAAGGCCTATAGTCATTTACTAGGTGAAACCGGGTTAACTTTCTACGCAGATAAACGTTCTTCGCGTAAGCTTTCTAAGAATTTTCCGCAATCCCTTGATCAAGAGTCGTTTCTAATTTGCGGTGATAAATCCAATCAAAAACACAACTTGTTATCCTGGTTTGAAACCTTGCAAATAAGCCCAAAAATTGTTGCTGAATTTGATGATAGTGCTCTTATGAAATTTTTTGGTCAGGCAGGCTTCGGGGTGTTTTGCACGCCTTCTACTATTGAACAGCACATTATTCAGCAATATAACGTCTCAACTATCGGTCGCACTGAGGACGTGGGCGAACGCTTCTACGCGATTTCACCTGAACGAAAACTCAAGCATCCTGGTGTTAAACACTTGGTAGAAGCGGCGAAGCGTATGTTTGAAGTCGGTTCTACTGTGTAGCTGTCGATTATCTACATTGCTTAGGGCTTTCTGTGGTTATCTGACAAAAAATTTAAGGTTTAGTCCTTTTCAGCTGTTGCTTAATGCTAACAAACGTAGCAATATTAAATGAGAATGATTCTCATGTGGTGTTGGGGTGCGATTAGATGGATTATGTGACTACTGAAAAGCAGATGAGAGCCGCCATTGGTAATCCTCCGCCGGCAATATCTGTTAAAAAACTAAAGCAATTTGAAGAACATAGTAAACGCTATCTTCAGATCTGTAATCTATTAGCGATATCTTGTGATCAGTTTGAGCACAGGATAAAACTGATTTCAGCTAAGCACAGTCAAATCTCTATCGAATCAGATAACCGATTTTCAGTTGTCGTGAAAGATTCCGGTAACAATAACCATGAATTTACTAACGCTCCGTGTGCAATCTATACATTGGTTGCTGGCTTTGAAGAGTCCCTGCGAATCAACGGCTTCGTTTCCGCAAGAAAGGGAAATGAGCATGATACTACCGTTTTTGAAATATCTGTTGAAGAACACTATTTCCATTGCGGTAAGTCTATTAAACGCAGTGGCTTTTGGAGTCCCAATACAGCGACCTTAGCGAATCAGGAAACCATAGAAGCCGATCATATAGCGATCAAGAGCGTCGATGCTTTTATTAAGTCTTCTACATTCTTGATTTTGGCGACACGAAATTCAAATTATCAAATGGATCTTTCACCCCGAGGTGATCCGGCTGGATTTCTTAGAGTTTTAGATCGGAATAGAGTGCTGCTGCCAGAAAGACCTGGTAATAAAATCGCTGATAGTTTGACGAATATTTTAAGTTGTCAAACCGTGTCCCTATTAGCACTAACACCAGGATCTACCAATACTCTATTTTTAGAGGGTGAAGCGCGCATGGTTAAATCTCAGGGGTTGCTGGCGCCTTCAAAGATACAAAACAAAATACCAAAGTTGGGTATCGAAATTTCCATTAAACGCTGCTTATTGGGGAACAACATTGTGTTGCAGGACATGGAGTTGTGGAATACTGAAAACTTTGTTGATCGTTCCTCGCTTCCTTCTTTAGGCAAAGTTTTAAGTGATCAAATGCAATCGATCGGTAAATTGCCGAGTAACAAAAAAGGTTTTGGTCGGGTGTTGGGTAAAGTAGCGGGAGCTGCTAGTGAGCTTGTGGTGCAGGCGGACTATAAGAAAAACTTGTACTAGTTTTCCACGGTTGAGATTTTAAAGGAATGTAAAAACTTTATTGAAAACTCTACCCCTAAGCTCAATTTAAACTAAGCTAGGCTAGCAAGTTTGTTACGATAATCCCCGCTTGTCGGTCTAAGGAAAGAGCATGATCCAGATTATACAACGTATTCGCTATTTGACCTCTTTGATGCTGGTTTTACTACTAGTGGGCTGTGGTGGCATGAAAGATGGGGTGCTTTCTAATGTTGTTCAAGAACCTAAGGTTTCTATCGATAAGATTGGTGTAAGTGGCTTATCAGCAAATAGTGTTGATTTAATGCTCACAATGAAAGTAAATAATCCAAATAGCTATGCTCTAGCGCTATCGGGTTATGACTACGATGTGAAGTTTAATGAACTGCAACTTGTCAAAGGCTCAACAGACAAAGGTTTTCGTGTTCCAGCAGGAGCAACTGACAGAATAAAGATCCCCCTTAATGTCGCCTTTAAAGATGTAGCCAAGATCTATAAGAGCATGGGCGATTCCAATCAAGTGAATTACGATGCCAACGTTGATCTACGCTTGGATGCTCCTGTTTTAAATCTCTTTAAGCTTAATACACAGAAGCAAGGGGCGATAACAATTCCTCGCCTACCAAAAGTAGCGTTTGGGAACATTAAAGTTAAGAAATTCTCTTTTACCGATATTCAGTTGGCATTGGATATGGCAGTAGATAATCCTAATGACTTTGCCATGAGTTTGAAGGACATTATTTATAAC
>JAKSAW010000706.1 GCA_022361455.1 Pseudomonadales bacterium
AGATTGGTATATAATGCAAGTGTAAAAATAGCGTGCCCATTTTGGATAAATAATTCGCGTTAATTCGAGGCAGCGGTGGGCCCAACGAGTACTGCCTTTTTTGGTCACGCTGGGCAAAAAACTAGATGTTAAAGCGACGTCCTACGCAATTGCTTACAGTAGACGACGTGCCTAGGTACGAGGCTACGACTTTGGCGTTTCGTGTATACAAGATTACCGCATAGTGACGAGATCGCTCATCAGGGGCTCACCCTTTCGATCGGCAGCTTGCCGATGGAGCTGCTCCTTCCCTGCTGTGCTTCGAGCACCAGGGGTCGGTCCACACGCCAGGAGTTAAGGCTTCTTTGAAAACAAGGCTTACAAGATGGGAACCACAAAGCTGGAGCCTGTTGTTCGAACTGTTAGCTCCCCCCCTTTAAATACTTGGGCCATCCCCCCAAGTTGGGAAGCTAGGTTCGAATATTCCCAGAATATTCGAATATTCCAGGGAATATTCCTTGGAATATTCCTCTATCCTTTCCCACTAGCTCCCTTTTAGTTTCTTCTAGTTCCCATGTACAACCTAACAACAACAGTGACTACCCTCTAATTTCAGCCCTGCTAGCCCCTAGCTACCCCAGCCAAGGGCCAGCTTCACCCCTCAACTGTCTTTCCAAGTATATAAACCATCATTGGGCCAGCCCCCTGGCTGCCCAATGCCCCTTCCAGCATGCCCTACTCCCAGTCTTCGGGCTCGTCCCCATAGTCCTCGTAGTCCCCCGGGAGCTCCTGCCAGTTGGAGGGCCCAGCCACCGGCTCCTGGTCCTGTTGGACCACCGGTTGTATCTCTTCCTCCATCTCTACTCTCTGCTCCATCTCTTCCTCCCGATGGACCTCTTCTTCTCCTGGACGCTGGTGCTGCTCCGCCGGTGACTCTGTCCGCCTGCGAACGTTTTGCTGCCACTCTTCATCCTCCCTCTCACGACGTTGGGCAGCCCGCTGATCGGCGCTCCATCGGGCGTGTGCTGCTGGCACGCCGTACTCCTCTATGGCCTCACGGGCCACCCTTAGC
>JAKSAW010000750.1 GCA_022361455.1 Pseudomonadales bacterium
ATAGCTTATCTTGGTGGATTTGTGATTCATTTTTCACAAAGTTTTACCAGAGGCAATAGAAATATGTTGAATTTCTAAATATCCTAGCGGCTGTAATCGACTATCCATCTAAAAGGGAACATCGTGAATAAACTCAATACGCTTATTATCCTGTTATTTGTGGCTTTTGTGAGCGGCTGTGATCAAGCCAAGGAACCCGCTAGTGATAAAGCCCCCGCGAAAGTTGAAGCTGTTAAGGGCGACTCCTCTCAAAGCGAAAACACAGCATCAGCCAAAGCACCTGAAGTTGCTCAAAAGGTAGCGGAAGAGGCAAAGGAAAAAGAAGAAAAACCTAAGAAGCCTTTGAATCTCGCGATTCCTGATACAGATGTCAGCGCTGCTGCCGCTAATGATCAAGGTGAGGCTGGCGAGAAGCGGGTGCTACCCAACATGTTTGGCAAATCGGAGCAGGGTACCAAGGTTGGTGGTGGCATTATCCGCGACGCAGAAAATCAGGATTATGTGGATTCGATTGAGGGAGCCGAAGTCAGTGTGGAGTTCACCACGGACTAGCTTAAGGCCGACAAATCATAAATACTCAGTAACATCATCAACATCTAGCTGATTGGCTAGTAGGTGTTGCTCACCGTAGGCCTCCCAGACTCGGCCTTTGACAAATACATGATAGAGATCGGCATCAATGTGTTGTCGATCTTTCATGCCTTTCAAAATGCTCAGCGCCTGACTAATTTTCATGGGATCTTTATAGGGGCGATCCTGTGATGTTAGGGCTTCGAAAATGTCGGCAATGGCCATAATTCTTGCGGGCACAGACATCTCGTGGCGTTTTAAACCTTTGGGGAAACCAGAGCCATCCATTTTCTCATGATGACCGCCAGCGTATTCGGGAACACGGCTCAGTGTTTTGGGAAATGGCAAAGAATCCAACATATTAATGCTGACGTTGATATGGTTGTTAATTTTATCTCGCTCTTCTTGGTTGAGCGTGCCACGCTCAATGCAGAGATTTTCTATATCAGACTCAGATAATAGGTCGTGAGTATCACCGTTAGTATCTGTCCACTTGTATTCAGCAATATCTCTCACTCGATCTTTACTGTCATCGGACATGAATTCCGCGCCTTTGTTTGCGGTGGCTATAAACGCTTTATCTGCTTTCAGTTGCGCAAGCTTTTCATTGAGGCTCGCTTCGGTGTCGTCAGGATTTTCTCCAGTAGCCAGCGCCTTGTAGTAGTCCGCTTGCCATTGATGACCGATTGCATCCATTCTTGCATGAACAGTTTCAATGCCGTCTTGAAGTCCATGGAGTTTGGTGGACTTTTCAAGAATGGAATCAGGTGTTGCTAATTTCCCACAGTCGTGGAGCCAGGCTGCAACATGAAGCTCATACCATTCTTGATCATTTAGATCGAAGGTAGGAAAGAAAGTTTGGTCTTCACAAGTCGCCTTTGCCAGCAACTCAGTTAATACCGGAACACGTTGGCAATGACCCGATGTATGTGGGCTTTTTGCATCAATGGCTTTAGCAATACATTGAACGAATGAATCTAATAAGTTCTTATGATCGTCTAATAGGATTTGATTTTGTAAAGCAATGGCAGCGTACGAACTTAGAGCGGTAATAATGGGCTCTAGTCGTGAGCCAAAAGCAATGACTTGATCTCGTCTTGGATTGGTGGCATTCACCAGCTGCAATACACCAATCACGTC
Source organism: Pseudomonadales bacterium (assembly GCA_022361455.1). Classification (GTDB taxonomy): domain Bacteria; phylum Pseudomonadota; class Gammaproteobacteria; order Pseudomonadales; family Ketobacteraceae. Next base: position 1,711 of record JAKSAW010000750.1, read on the forward strand.
ATGGTCATGATTCACAAGTGGTACGGATAAAAACGATTTTGAACGATAACCAGTCTTTTCATCAAAGCGCTTGGTGCCGGAAAAATCAAAACGTTCATCGCTATAGGCATCCGGGATATTAACCAATTGCTTCGTGAGGGCAGTAAAGGTTGCTATGTTTTGATGATTAGGCTCACCAGATTCAAGGTACAAGGGGATCGCCGGTAAGTTGGGCTCACTGTCGGCGGTACCGCCTTGGTGAATTCCCAGCTTATTATTTTTAATGATGGCAAACTTTAGTCGCGGATGTTGCGGATCATCTTCCATTAGATAGAGACTACCGCCTTCCGCGTGGCAAATGGCTTGCGCTTCTTCAAGTATCGCCTCAAACAATTCGCCAGTTTGCTGCTTACTTGAAATTCTGATTAGTAGATCTCGTTGTTCCTCCATCATGATGTGGTTATCAATAACCACTGAAACCAGTGATGCCAGCGCTTCAACGATGCGAATTGATTCAGGTGAAAACGGAATAATTTGATTGGTAATCGTTGAGCGAGCATTTACCAGCTGAATGACACCAACCACACGACCGCTGTGATCGCAGAGCGGAATAGAAAGCAAATTATGGGTTTTGTATTTGTGGAGGGCGTCGAAATTGATAATGCCGCTAACGTCATAGTCTTCCGCTTCATAAGCCTTTTCAACATTGATGGTTTTTTTCTGAAGCGCGCAGTGGCTCGCGATGTTGGTATGGTTAGGGCGTAGGCTTTCGGGGAAGTAAATCGGGATTGGTTTTAATCCCGTTTGATTAGAATCCTTATTAACAATCGAAATATTCAAGGGGGCGTTACGAACAATGATGTAGTCTAGGTGAGGTGTTTCACCATTATCATTAGTTAAGTAAAGGGTGCCACCATCCGCGTTAGTGATGCCTTGAGCTTCTACTAGGATTCGCTCGTAAAGCTTCCACTTATCTTTTTCAGATGAAAGCGCTCTGTCGATATCGACTAAGCGCCAAAATAATTCCTGGTCATTATTAAGATTAAAAGCGGTAGATTGCCCCATAACAGCATCGACTCTTACATAAGGTTATCGATTTAAGTTTAGGCCAATATGTGAGCCTGAATTAGGCCCAATAGTTATACATTTAAAGCCCTTTATCGAAGGCCTTGCTAAACTACTTAGCAATTCTCCGTCTGCTTATCGCCAAGCCTAATAGAAGTAAGCTGGCTATTCCAAGGCTACCACCACCGCCTCCGCTGGATCGAGAACTGCTACTGCTGCTACTCGAATCACTGCCGCTGCTGTCTTCAGTTGATTCTTCTGGGGTTTCTTCCGTTGGCGTTTCTGGATCGCTGATGGTGGCTGTGAAGACATCCGTAACACTGTTGTTGCTACTGTCGGTTTCACTTAGGTTCGACTGAGTTACGCTTACGCTGTGCGATATCTGGTAACTACCGCTAGACAAAGATAACGTAGTTGAGAGGTTATGATTCGAGGAGGGACTCGATAGCGAACAAGTATAACTCTGGCCACCATCGGCAATACTGCAGTTAGTCGAGTCTATTGATACAGACGTAAAGCTTCCGTCGCCACGGCTTATACTGCCGGTGATGGTGGCCTGTGAAACAGAGCGAGATGCGATTGCATTAGCCACGGTAAAGGTTCTGGTAGCGCTATCCGATGTGACTTCACTAGTGGAGTTGGAATCACTAATTTCAATATCAAACGGGTAATCAAAACACGCATCTTGGTTCGAAGCATTGCCTATGGCTGTTTGAATATAGGCCTCTGAACAAGTAGAAAACTCACTAGCGGATGGTGTTAATGCGGGAGCCATAATAAACCCTGAGCCGCAGCTGTTGCCGCTACCGTCATGGCCAGCACCAAGGTTATGGCCTATCTCATGGGTCGCAACCAATGCGGTTAAGGAGATACTATTGCTGACTACTTGAGTTATACCAGTATCAAATTGACCGGTAGAGTCGCATAATCCTTCTAACCATGCCAAGCCAACTGTATCTCCATCGAAGTCTCTACCGGATACCAAATGCATCAGGGCTTCGTCTTTTGATGAGAAGGATAACTGGCCATTTCCTTTTTTACTGGTTAAATCATTTAGCAAGGTGGCGCTATCGGTGGAGGTCGTGAATACGGTGCTGGTCAAGAAAGTTGTGTTGAGCACTGAGAAGCTCATGTTGAGTTCATTGCGATAATAACCATCGACAATGTTGATGAGCTGCGTCGCTCTACTTTCATAATTGCTGGGAAATTTACTTTGGAAATCTTGATCGAATACAAAGTCTATTTCGGCGAGCAGGCAGATCCCGTCCACAGTTCTGCTGCAAAGTGAACTGAAAGAAGCGGCTAATAGATTAGGAGCGTTAACTGCCTGCACACTGCGAGCAGACACACTACTCAGACCTGATAGATCTGTAGGTTTTTCATGTAACTCACAGTTCCCTAAGTCATGGAAGTGCTCTGCGGCTGTGCCAGAAATCACCATGCTAGACAGTGCTCGTTGCGACACTTTAGGAACAACCACATTCACTACAAAGAGTTCGCCATTAACAGAAACAACGCCTTCCCAATGATCTTCAATCCTAGATATACGAGTCCAGCTTGATTCAATACCAAGCACCTTACCTTGGTAATGATGAGCATCATCACCCTGTTGGAAGTCCCCGTTGGGTAGGTGGCTATTGAGACTTAAGGTATAGACCTGGTCGTTTAACCACACATTGAGAGTTTCTGTGGATGCGTACGCAATTTGGCAAAAAAAGGCGGTCGCTAGCAGTACTATTCGGCACAAGCCCATAACATCTCCGGCAGAATATAGACTATTGTTATTCTAGTTAATGGGTTTGACCGATCCCAGTGGATTAGTTCACATTCCATAGGTTTAAGTCAAAGGATTCTAATGCTTTTGTCGCTTATACTGCTTTGCGACGTAAAAAACGGCACTTTATGGCTTGGTTAAATCAAAAAGTTATAAGTGTATTAGCGTCGCAAGTAAACCTATAAAAATCAGGGTAATAACCAACATGCGGAATTTATCGAAATACCTCTTTTTATTTTATGCTTTTTGGACAATTGTGACTTATACAAGTGTTGCGAATGCCGCTGAGTGGAAAGTGGAAGAGTTTAAGATTGACGAGGACAAACTCCGAGACCATGAAATACAAACCTTTGAAAAAACCTTTAAAGATCCAGATCAGAAAGAAGGGGAAACTAAGGGGATTATGGGCGTCTTGTTAATAGATGCACCTTACGATGTAGTTTGGGAAGTGATTTCCGATTGGGAGAAGCAGGGAGAGTTCGTTCCCGGATTAGAGTACTTTAAGGTGAAGTACATTTTTCCTAATGGTTCGCCATTGCAATGGCATTCTCTGGTGGAAGGTCAGCTAGATATTCCTTTTGTCTCATTCAGGTATACCCTTGATGCCGTGTTTAACAAAGATGAAGGTACTATGATTTGGAATATGTTGACCCCTGAAGACATTACTGGATACCAATCGCAAAAAGTAGATGTTAGGGCATCCGATGAAGAGCGCCTGAAAAATATTGAAGGCTTTGGTAAGATTAAGTCTTACAATGATATTCAAACCATATACTACTACGCACCCATTGTGGAAGTGAGTGTGCCCATCCCTGGTTTTGTTGAAGATATTATTTCTCGAGTTTCCCTTAGCCGCTATTTAGAGGCTATTAAAAATAGGGCGGAGGAAGTTCATCAACGTGCACGTATTGAGTCTCCGAAGCGTGTTGCCGATTCCGTTGATGAGATCGAATTTGAGTAGCGATCAAAAGCATTAATGAACTTAAAATAGTTCCACGTCACCAGTAAGGTTGCCATCTGAAACCTCTTCTTCTGTAGTGGTTTCGTCATTTGATGTTTCGAATCTGGTGATGACGTCATCTAAGAGTTTCGATTGCCGTTCTGATAGATGGTCTAGGAGTCTGCTGACCGTATTGAAGGCGTTACTAGTGCTAGTACCATTCTCTATAATGGTGTTGGTCGCTACAATCGTGCTATCCAAGGTCGATAATAAGTATTTTTCCTGATCATCTTCCAATCCTAGTTTTGGCAATTGTTCCTCGAAATTGTTGATCATATCTTGTAGTAGACGGATAACTTTTTCTTGGTTGCCCTCAAGTTGAGATGCTATATCGATTAGCGTATTTCGTACTACACCAAACGAAGTTGTGAGATTGCGGGTTTGTTCAATTAGGGCCTGCTCTGTATCTAAACTTTTAATTTTAGCTTCGGTGGACCCTAGCATTGATGGTAGGAAATCCTTGTAACGACCATAGGCATCACGGTCGTTAATGGGCATGTTTTTAACTAGCAGCGCTACCCTTGGATAGTTAATTTGAGTACGACAACCAAAATCATTAAAACGTTTTCCTTGCTCAAAAAGAGTTGTTAATACTTCTTTTTCTAGTGGTGAAGCTGAACCTTTGCTACTGAAGTAAAGGCGGCCTTTATGAGTTTCGAACATTAAACTACAGTTTAGGGATAGGTTATTGGTGACTTCTAAGAATCGTTTGGCAATATCCTCGAAGCTTAAAGCACTATAGCTAGATTCAATAAACTGAATGGCGAGGCCTAGCTCACTAGAGCCTCGCATGGCAGTAAACGCAGTTTTAGATGCGTTTTCAACTCGCTGAGTTAAGTTTTCTTTTGAGTGTTGATAGTGGAGGAGAACTTTTAACTTGGCTAGTAGCTCTTGCGTTTCACAGGGCTTGGTAATGAAATCCGCGCCGCCGGCCTCGTATCCTAGCATTCTCTCACGTAGTGAGGTTCTACCCGATAGGAATACCACCGGTATGCCGCTGGTGTCCGAATTCTGTTTGAGTCGGTCACAAACTTCATAGCCGTTGATACCAGGCATTTCAACGTCAAGCAAAATTAAGTCAGGCTTTTCAGTTTCGGCGGTCGCTAAACCAAGATCGCCGTTCTCCGCTGTAATGACTTCATACTCGCTGGAGATTGCGCGCGAAATGATTTTTCTAACCAGTTTGTCGTCGTCAATAATGAGGACTCTTTCTTGTTCACCCATTAATTAATGGCCTCATTTAAATCTACAAACTCATTTTCAAAAAAGTGGGTGAGTGTGGAACGATTTATTGGTTTCGTTAAATGAGCATCCATGCCAACTGCAAAAGCTTTCTGCTTAAACTCCTCGAACGCATGAGCAGTAAGAGCAACGATTTTAACTGATCGCTGTTTTCCAGCTTGAGATTCTAGTTCGCGAATTTTCGTCGTGGCCTCATAGCCATCCATTTCCGGCATCTCACAGTCCATAAAAATTAAATCATATTCCTCTAAAGAACCTACGAATCTGTCTACTGCTTCTCGACCATTGTTGGCGACATCGACATCTCCAACTAGTGGTTTTAGCATTCCTTTGATGACCATTTGATTCACTGGATTGTCCTCAACCACGAGTATTCTTAGATCCAATTTATTGGCGCTGTTACTAGCGTTGTCTTTATTTTCTGAAGATTCTTCAACACCGATAGAGGAAGTGACTTTATTATTGAGGATAGCGTTAATATTGAATGGTGAATCGACAACGCTCAAATTACTTAAGCTAAGTTGATCATTTCTGTTTTCGTGATTGAATACGATAATTTTGCCATGCTCCAGCTGATTATTTTCTGTCAAGTAAGAGCATACCTTTGGTTCAATGGTTGGGTTTTTCTCAACAAAGACCAAGGCTTGATCAAAACTAATATTGAATTGCGGTATGTGGGTTTGAAAGCCGGATAGTATTACTGGCTGCACGGAGTAGAACTTACTGTTTAAGCCGCTGGCAACAAAATCGATTAATGGTAGATAATCCGAGCAGACTAGTAGCTGTTTTTTGTCTTTAGGCGGCGTAACAGCTGGAGCTGTGTTTTCTAGGCTAATTTCAACCCAAAAATTACTACCTTCTCCAGAATGACTATGGACACCAATCTTACCTTCCATAGCTTCAACTAATTTTTTGCTGATTGCTAAACCTAAACCGGTGCCACCGAATTTACGGCTGGTTGATTTATCTGCTTGAGTAAAGGAATCGAAAAGTTTGGCTTGCTGCTCTTCCGACATCCCGATTCCGGAATCCATTACCTCAAATCTAAGCCGCTGTTGGGAGTCTGTGGTTGTTAGTAGCGACACCTTTATAAATACATGGCCGCGGTCGGTGAACTTGATAGCATTACCTAACAAGTTGTAGATCACTTGTTTTATACGAGTGGGGTCGCCCTTAATCGCAGGTGATATCTCCGGGTCAATATAAAATGCTAGAGTGAGCTTTTTCTGGCTGGCATTGGGCGCATAGATAGCCACTGAGTCGCCAATAACCTGTTCAAGGTTGAGAGGTATGGATTCTAACTCGAGTTTACCGGCTTCTATTTTGGAAAAATCCAATATGTCATTAATGATATTGAGTAGCAGTTTTCCCGAGCTTTGAATGGTGGCGAGCAATTGATTTTGTTGTTTATTTAAAGGAGTTTCTTTTAAAAGATCGACAACACCGAGTACACCGTTCATGGGTGTTCTAATTTCGTGGCTCATCACAGCAAGAAAATCGCTTTTAGCTTTGCTCTCATATTTTGCTTCCAGCAACTCTTTTTCCGACAGCATTTCTCGTTCGCGAACATCGAGCTGGCTTTTTTGCAGATTGACTTTATCTTCTCTTAAACGATTAATTCGTTCAGCCAATGCAAGAGACAGCAATACCGTTTCGATACCAGAGCCAATCTGCATTAAGTTTTCGGTAAACCAGTTATAGGGTAGGAGTGAGAATTTGTTGAGTGCCATAGTGACGCAGCCAGCGACAAACGTGAACCAAGCAATGGTAAATATTCGTGCGTCTCTTTCTTTATCTGGCCAGCGCTTAAGGCATGCAATGCAGACCACTGTTGAAGAAACAATGACAAATAGCGCAGCGGCTGGTACAACGAATTTGTAGGGAAGCACTAAGCCTAATAATGCGAGCAAGAAAGAAACCCCAATACTCACTCTCAGCACTTGAAATAGTAAAGGCGTTTTCTCTTTTACCCTGAGCATTTGAATAGAGAAAATACCAGCAACGGCGTTTGAGATAGGAATAAACACGGCCATGCTCATGGCATTCCACTCAGGTAATTGAGGCCAGATGAACTGGAAAGCAGAACCATGAAGAATCGCTTGGAATCCAGCTACTGAAGTCATAGTTAATACGTAAAACAGGTAACTACTATCTCTCACACCCCATGCGAGAAATAAGTTATAAACAATCATAACGGCCATTAGACCGTAGTAAAGGAATTGCCAAGCCAGCTTGCTTTGGTCCTGAGTCCAAAATACGCGTTCTTCCCACAAATGCATCGGAACTTGAATGCCGTTGCCACTCTCAACTCGTAAATAGATTTGCGATTGTTTTTCAGCAGTGACTTCAACAGGGAATACCAAGTGGCGATGCTTAATAGGTCGCGAGCGAAATACTATTTTATTTCCAGCGATAAAGTTAGCCATTAATTCATCGTCTTCGTATTGATACATGGAGACGCTATCCATCAATGGGTATGCAATTTCCAGTAGCCTTACGAACGGGTATTCGGTGGGATTAACAATATTAATTCGGAACCAATAGACAGACTTGGTGAAACCTAGATTGGGGACGGACTCATCATTTTGAATCCAGGTGCTTGAGTCTTTGTAGTCCAGCAGGATGTCTTCAATCTCGAGTGTGCCATCAGGATCTTCAAGGTACTCAACATAGCTGTTGAGTTGATAGTGATATACATGTGGTGATACCAGCAGGCTCGCTGCCAACGCTTGGCCGTTGGCAGTTAGCAATAGAAGCATCACTAATGGCAGTTGTCGGTACATCTTCAACATGTTGCCAAGCATATATCCTTATTGATGATCACGATGCTTGAGAGAACCTCCAAACCGTTGTTGGCTGCTGCGTTAATTAGCGCGTCTCTCAAGCGGACATGGGTATATCGTTTTCCATGGCGGTTGCAGGTTCTTCAACCGTTGGGCTTGTTTGCCGAAGCAGGGTTCGCATTTCGTCTGCTACGACGTAAGGCGCTTCTTCAGCAACGAAGTGACCCACTCCTTGCAGCATTCTCACATAGGCGCCGTGAATGTGGCTAGCAAACGCGGTGGCGTTAGAAGGCTTACAATATTTGTCTTTTTCACCAAATAAAATCGTGCAAGGGAATACCGCTTCTTTCAACGCCTGTCTAACTTCTTTTAAATAACCGTAGGAAGTGGCATAGCCAGCAAATACTTTGGCGAGCGCTTCTCTAGTTTCTTTTTGATCGTATGGCGCACAATAATTCTGCAAGGTTTCCTCATCCATGGGGCAGTGAAACTCGCGCTTTAGGCCTTCCTCAAGAATGACGCCATGCATCCCGGTTTCAATAAATAAGTGCCCGATCTTTGGAATCATTCCCATAATGGCCGGTAAGGGAGGGCGGAAGTGTTCGATAAACACGCTCGTATTTAGCACGACTAATGATTGAATGCGATCGGCGTTGTGTGCCGCCCAGCCAAGGCCGAAAGGACCGCTAATGTCGTGCAGTATTAAATTTACCTTGGCGTCACTTGGCACTAACTCATCAATAAATCGATCTAGCCATAATTCATACTCTTTAAAAGTAAGATCCCATGCTGTCAGTTTTTGTGAGTTGCCGAATCCAGGTAAATCTGGTGCCAGTACTCGCGCTTCAAACGAAAGATCATCGATCACGTTGCGATACATATAGCTCGAAGATGGCAAGCCATGCAGGCATATCACTATGGGCTTGGTGCTGTTTTCATCCGGATCTGTGTCGATGTAAGCGGTTTGACTGCCACGCAGGGTAATTTGGTCGTAAATCATTGAACTGCTCATATAATGGTCTACTTAAAGGAGGATGGATTAAGGGGCCTTTACTAAGTAAAGCATAAGCTGTCAGAGCCGACTGGACCACAGTAAAAAAAGTTAAAAATACATATAAAACAATTGCTTATTCGCTAACCATTGACGAGCAAGTGGCCCTTGTTTTGGTTTTTATAACAGCTGGTTCTAGAGCCCTGGCTACTAATGATGCACAGTGCTAATTAGTGTCCGGATCCAAGCGAATACGATTGCGGATGATGGCATAGCCGCTGAGTATTAAAGCAAGGATTAATAGCAGGGTTTGCCAACCTGTTTGCGGCTTAATTCCGGTGACTTCTAATAATGCCAGCACCATCAGGTGATACACGTAAATGGTGAGGCCGTAGCTCCCAAGGGCATTCAAGAACTTGAGAGCCGGTTGTGATGCGTTCTTGAAGAGCTTCACCGATAGGATAAGTCCAAATAAGATAAGCACTGTAAATCTTAAAGGGTATATTGATGAATGATTCCAAAAGCCGACTAAGCGTTGCCTGCCAACAGCCTCGTCTGAAAATAGTGCTAGCAATGATTGATAGAGATTATCCAACGGTTGCGAGGCATAAAAAGTAAAGTAGCTTTTGTAAACAAACGTGTTGGGATATTGGGTGACAAAACCGAACACAGCGATGATTCCTGCAATGAGAAGCCCACCAAAAAGAGCGTTATCCTGATAACGTTTATAGTTTAATCCAAGCAGTGTTCCTAAAAATCCCATCACCACTAATGGCAGCATGCCACCAGATCCGGTATTGAGACCTGGTATTTGAATATTATTTGTTTCGAGAAAATAAGTTGCTGCCAAACAAATACAGGTGGCAATAATTAGCCCTTTATCTTTACCGCCATAGAGTAAGAGTGCTGCCGACACCAACAATGACGTGGCAATAATTCCTAGCACACCAGCAGATACCAACATGTCGGGCCATTGCAGGCCATACTCCGCGATGAAAAAAACAATCGCTACGCCATACAATGCCGCAGCTCTTTTAAATAGTCCGTTATACCACTGGCGTTGAGCTGCATTGTCGAGTGAAGGCTTTAATGAAAGCGTGAGGGAAAATCCAGCGATAAATAAAAAGGTGGCGGAAATAATCGGTTCGATATCTATAAAAAACAATAAGAAATGATCAAACACCGTAGCCAACTGCCTTTGAGCCACGACACTGGTATAGTTTTCCTGAATGCGCACAGAGTGAGCCGCCATCATCATAAAAATGGCAGCGGTACGGTAGATATTAAGACCGATTATTCTTTTTTGAGCCAAACGATTGCTAGTTAGTTAATTGATTTAAAGAAATCAGCTCTGTCGCATTTAAGCCCTGTTGCTCAGCGGACTCGATATAGGTGCTCATATAGAGCTTGGTCTGATCTTTCACTTTGGTGAAGTGTACTTGGAAGTAAGTTTCCAGATCAAGGGGAACAGCCTTGGGTGCAATATTGATGGCAAAATTAATCATCCATGGTGCCAGTGCGTTTTTCCATAGCGGTGCCTTATTTCCACTTTCTTCGCTAATGGCATTGAACGCTTGGCGTTGGGCTTGAATCATCTCCCTTTGTAATGGCTTATTATTTTTTAGGGCATCGAGTTTCCAGTCACTGGCTTCTAATGCCGTTAAAAACGCCATTAACGCTGCCGTGGGGTAGGGTGCCATTGCGCGCAGATTGCGATGACTAGTGGCATTCATATTTGATTGTTTGAACGTTTTAATAATATCCGCACAGCGTTGCCCTGGCCCGGAAAAAGGGGTTGCTGCCATTGGTGGTAACCAGTAAGCAACCCCTGGTTGGAGAACGGATTCACCGGGTAACGGTGTGTCGTAACTGATCAAGGTAATCATTCCTTGAACAATTTGAGATTCAGGTAATTCCGCTGCCGCTAAGGCATAGTCCTTCGGTCCTGGTTGCAACATGACAACAGTGGTGTTGCTGTTAAGTGCGCTTCTCAAACCTTCAAAATCAAAATTCAATAATGCAGTAGATGAAATACATAAGTAAATTTGATCCCAAGCTTTTTGTTGACTCGATTCAGCTACTGCTTGCCAAGTAGTGAGTACTTCAAAGTGGTCAAAGTTGATTGGGCGGATTTTTTTCTTATCACGGTTTAAGTGATAAAGGGTTAAACCTTGCTCTAGTGCTTCATGGTATTTTTCTTTCGCGAAGAAGCTTACTTGATTACCGGCTTGGGCAAATTGATAGCCATACACTTGACCAACAGCACCTGCACCTACAATCAGAATTTTTTTCATGACTTGCCCTTTTTAATTTTAGGTTCGGCTTCTGTTGGCCAATTTGAATGTGCTGGTAGATTTAATCTGTCGCCATCTGACCGAAAACGGCCTGCAGCCTACGCGGCACTAACCGCAAACCAGCAATTGAAAACTTATATAACCAACCGGGTACAATCACACGTTTGCCTTTCTGTAATGCGGTCAGCCCTTCTTGGGCAACTTGATCACTCGACATCATTGCTAGGTTGCGAAGCCCATCGATCTGCTGTCCGGAGTTTTCCATAAATTCAGTTAAGGTTCCACCAGGACATAGGGTGGTAACGGTAACACCTTTATCTTTCAATTCTGCAGCTAAAGATTCACCTAATGTCAGCACGTAGGCTTTAGTAGCTGCATAGGTGGCAAACTTTGGTATGGGCATAAAGCTGGCGATAGATGCCACAAGTAGAATGTTACCTGATCCCTTAGCAACCATGTCTTGAGCAAACAAGTAAGTTAGATCATTTAAGGAGATCACGTTCAATTGCATCACTTGGTGGTGACTTTCCAGAGATTCATCTAAATAGTCGCCTTGTTTGCCGATACCGGCATTGTTGATCAAGGTATCCACACTAAGTCCGCGACGTTGAACTTCATCATAGAGCGCCTGAGCGGAGCCGGCCTGACCTAAGTCCTTTGCGATCACTTCGACCGATATGGAGTAGGCTGTGGCGAGTTCGCTGGCGATTTCCTTTAACCGTTCCTCACGACGAGCCACCAGAATCAAATTGGCTCCTTCTGCTGCCAGGAGTTGAGCGAAAGATTTGCCAATTCCGCTTGATGCGCCTGTGATTAACACAGTTTTTCCGGCTTGCTCATTCATAGTGATCCCTTACTGATTCCTTAGAGTGATTTGGTTTATTGGTGAACAGTTTGATGGGTATAAAACTATCCAATGGTTTGATGAATGTCAAACTATCGAAGTGATAATTTTCAAAATCATACGAAGGCCGTTGCTTTCTTTGCTATGATTATGTGATATTTTTATAACTATCAAACTAACTTAAGTAATAGGTTTTAGTGATTGTGTCCGATACCAAGAGACTAGCAGATGCGTTCAAAGCGCTTTCTAACCCAAATAGGCTACGTATATACCTGGAAATCTTGGATCGCCGTTCCAAGCAGGTAGAGGCTAAAGATTGTGGTTGCGGCCTCACGGACTTTATCCAGAAACTCAATATTGGCGCTCCCACCGTGTCCCATCACATTAAAGAACTGGTGAACGCTGAACTTATTACTGTTGAGCGAAACGGCAAGTTTATGACTTGCTATTTAAACGACGAAATGCGCGATAAGCTCAAGGGTTTCTTTGATAGCGCGTCTTAGTTTCCCGTTACTTTTGGTTGCTTTAAACCCACACTCTCTGTGACAAAAATATTGCTGATCCACGGACGACCCCCTATATTAAGTTATTATGTGAACATCTAGTCACGTACGCACTTCCCAGTCCCAAATGACAAGAATGAAAGGAGAGGGTTATGTTGCAAGGGTTCGTTCATCCAAACTTTTCCGAAGTGGCCAATGTATTACGGGGGCAGCTACCAAAATCAGGAATCGGTGGCGCAGCAGTCTCGGTTTTCCATCAAGGAGAATGTGTTGTTGATATCTGGGGTGGTACACGATCCCAAGACAAACAACCTTGGGAAAAAGATACCCTGTCACTTTCTTTCTCTACTACCAAAGGCATCGCTTCTACGCTTTTGCATGTTCTTGCGGAGAAGAATCTTATTGATTACGACATTCCTATCGTTCACTACTGGCCCGAATTTGGCCAGTGTGGCAAAACCCATATTACAGTGCGGGAAGCGCTAACCCACGAGGCTGGTTTGTATAGCATTCGCAGCATGGTGGAGCATGCCGATGAGATGACCGACTGGGAGGCAATGGTTCGCTACATTGAGCAGGCTGAACCGTGTCATATCCCCGGTACCGCTAATGGCTACCATGGCCTCACTTATGGATTTGTTATTGGCGAGGTTATTCGTCGTGTAACTGGCACTTCCTTTAGCGAAGCTTTGCAAGAACATATTGCCAAGCCCCTAAATCTGCATGGTTTATATTGCGGGTTGCCGGAAGATCAGATGGATCGAAGGGCTAAGCTAATTTTGCCCGAGCGGGCTAACCATAGTGGCAAGCGACGCAGCCGCTGGCGCAAAACGATGGTGAAGACAGCTATCAACGGCGCGTTGTGGTTTACCGGTGGTGATATCGAACATACTCGACAGGGATTGCTACCCAAAGGGATTAGCAATTTCGACTTCAATAGCCCGGAAGTGGTTCAAAGCTGCATACCTTCTGCGAACGGCATGTTCACTGCTCGATCTTTAGCAAAGGTCTATTCGATGATTGCTAATGGTGGTGAGTTGGATGGCGTGCGTCTGTTATCCGAAAACCGGGTTGCGCGAATGGGGCAAGTGCAAAACAAACGTCGCGACAAAGTGGTTCATTTGCCCATGAAATGGCGTCTTGGGTATCACCGCGTGTTTACCACAGGGCCAAAAACACCCAATGCCTTTGGCCATTTTGGTTTCGGTGGCTCTGGTGCCTGGTGTGATCCTAGCCGGGGTTTATCAGTGGCTATGACTCTCAATAGTGGTGTGGGAACTCCTTTTGGTGATTCTCGTATTGCCTATATCAACAGTGCAGCGCTCAAGGCCGCAGATAAGATTGGCCGTCGACGTCCCTCGTTAGCTTCTGCATACTAAATTTACAATTTAGTGATCTATAAGTTCTCGCCTTGGTCCGATTGATTGATATACTAGCGCCTGAATTGGAATAACTAGACCAAAAGGATTCTGAGGAAACGATTTCCTCAATCAGGGGCTGTATGTTTTTGCACGATAGTAGACTTGGCAGCGGGTGGGGGCTTTGCTGTTTGGTCTTGGTGTCTACCTGTCGGCAGATTGCACTTAGTAAGTTTTTCTTATTGAGTCTTTTCTTGCTATTACCCATCTTGTTGGTGCCCACTCAGGTGAGCGCGCGTTCTGCTGTGGATGATGCTGATTCAGCAGACACGCTATTTGATCTAGAACTTGAAGCTCTGATGGATTTGGAAGTTACGTCGGTCAGCAAACGAGTTCAGCCACTCACTCATTCTCCTGCCGCTGTGTATGTGATTACTTCTGAGGAATTAAAACGTTCGGGCACAACGTCTATTCCGGATGCTCTGCGATTAGCGCCCGGTGTGGAAGTGGCAAGGGTGAATCGATCCACATGGGCTGTATCTATCCGTGGTCTTAATTCAATGTACTCTCACAATCTATTGGTATTGCTTGACGGTCGCAGCATTTATACTCCGTTTAATGGCGGTGTTTATTGGGATCTGGTGATGCCGATGATAGAAGACATAGATCGCATTGAAGTTATTCGTGGCCCCGGCGCGAGTATATGGGGGGTGAATGCGGTTAATGGTGTCATCAATATTATTTCCAAATCAGCCGAATTGACTCAGGGGCAACGGGTAGTTGCTTCTGCAGGTAATGAAGAAAATCACCTACGGATTAGAACCGGTGGTAGAACAGATCAGATGTTCTATCGCGCCTATGCGGTTCATCGGGATGTGGATAGCGCCACCAGCTATGAAACGGGGAATAGTGCTGATGACGCCATGCAAGGTTCCCAGGTGGGCGGAAGAGCAGATTGGGTCAGTGGTCGAGAAAGAATAACATTGCAAACCGATGTTAGTTTGATTGAAAAGTCCTACAACCATTCCGTAGATCCCCGTATCGAAGAAGTGGGCGACGATTTTGATAATCTTGGATTTAACCTGTTGACACGTTGGCAGCAACCTTGGAATGAGCATGAGCTGAAATGGCAGTTTGCGTTGGATCGAGTTGAAAGAAATGAACCGGGTTATGAATACCGTCTAGATACTTATGATTTCGATTTCCAATTTAATTATGCCGAAAGCAAACAACATCGACTGACTTGGGGCGCAAATGTACGTTTCTATCGTGATAAGTTGGAAGAAAGTAATGTGCTCACTATGCAAGATAACGCTAATAGTTGGCATCTCTATAGTGCATTTATCCAAGACGAATATAGGGCTACCGACAAGTTAACCTTAGTAGCGGGACTTAAAGCCGAAAAGAACCAAGATGTCGATATTGATGTTGCGTGGCAGCCAACACTGCGTTTTAACTACAAAGCTTCTGATGAAGTTTCTTATTGGGGCAGCGCCTCTTTGGCGACACGTATTCCAGCGCGAATAGAAAATGACGCCACCTTTCGTAATGAATTCCCTGAGCATCTGAAGAGAGAAACCTTGGGCTTTTTGTTCTTGCAAGCATTAGGGGGGGCGCAAAGTTTAGAAGATGTTTTATCTAATCCACAGCTGTTGGATGCGTTGGAAGCCTTTAGTGACAGGGATGATATTTTTATTGTTGGTGAAATTGTCGGATTGGACCAACTGAAGGAAGAAGAAACGCTTGCCTTTGAGCTAGGTTTACGTTGGCATCCTAGCCCCAATCTATTTTTCGATCTCACTGCCTATCACTACGATTATGATAATCTGCGATCACTGCAGTTCTTGGATTGGGCACAAACCGGAGAAGATGCTTATCTTATTCAGTTAACACCTATTAATCTGGCGGAGGCGGTTTCGAGTGGCTTTGAAATTTCCACTGAGTTTCGTTATGCGCAAGATTTGCGTTTCAAATTTAATGCCAGTCATTTAGATTTTGAGGTCAGTGGTGACAATGCTTTATCAGCCGCAAAATTCTTGGAAGGTGTTTCACCGGAAAACCAATTTTCTTTTCGTACCTATTACGACATCAGTGATGTTTATACGCTAGATTTTGATCTCTACTATGTAGATGAAATCCTTTCAGGTGGCGAGGACGTACCAACGGATTATGCGGATCTAAATCTACGATTCTCCTGGAAAGCATCTCCTCAGCTAGATGTGTCTTTTGTACTGTTCAACTTATTCCATGATCATCGTTACGAGTACCAAGAGACTTTAATTGGTCCACAGCGTACTGAAATTGATAGGAGCTTTTTTATCCAATTGGATTGGCAGCAGTAGTTGCATTTGGCTTTAGAGGTTCACTGTGCCAAAAGGTATTGGCTTGGGTGACAGACTCTTTGGTCAAGATTGTCAACACTTCCCCTGCTAGATATGGCACCATGGCTTTTACAAAACTATTAGTTAGCCCAGGGGAAGGCCATGATAACAATAAAAAGTATCCAGCAATGGGGAATAGCCGTTTTAGCCATTGCTAGCTCACTTGGAATGTCTGGATGTAGCACCTTAGACGTTAAATCTCATTACGCTGCTCACACCATCGAAAAGCCGCTAGAGGCTGATTACTATCAAATTGATATACCTACCCATGATGGCATTAATCTTCGTGCCACACTTTATCAGCCCGAATTAGCGCCAGGGGAAACCGCACCTATCGTCATTCATTCCCATGGCTTTGGTGGCTTTCGTGCGCCAAGGCCCATGTCCATTTATGGTCAGCTGATCATATCAGGACAAGCTGCGATGGAGGCGTGGGAAAATAAGTATTGGGTGATTTCCTATGATCAACGTGGGTTTGGCGATAGTGACGGTGATGTTCATATCATGGATCCCGATCATGAAGTAAAAGATGTTAGTAGCATCATTGATTGGATTGAGAAAAGCCTTCCGCAGGTAACTCGTGACCAAAATAATGATTTGGTTGTTGGTATGGTAGGGGAAAGCTACGGTGGCGGTGCACAGCTATTAGCGAGCATTTTTGATCCACGTATCGATGCTATTGTGCCCATTACGACTTGGCATAATCTTGCAGAATCTTTAGCGCCTAATGGCCACGTAAGAACTGCATGGGGTGGGGTGTTAATGAGTGCTGGCACCATCAGTAGCTTCTTTGATTTTGGTAAAGCTTATACTTCGCCTTACTTGGATATGGTGGGTGGTAAATTAAATGTGGCTGCCGAAATTGAATTAGAAAGACGTAGTGTTTCTACTTATTGTCAGCAGGGTAAATACCCCCAAGCGGATATGCTATTAATGCAGGGTTTTCGTGACACGATTTTTCCAATTAACCAGGCCTACAAAAATTGGCGTTGTGCCAAACAAGCCTCTCTCGATGCGCGCTTAGTGGCTATGCAAGGTGGGCACATTTTGCCTTGGCCTATGCAAAGTTGGTCCGGGATGCCTTTTTATAACACTGAAGATAAAATTCGCTGCGGTGCTTTTAAAGCAGAAACCATTCCCATGATTGTCAGCTTCTTTGATGAGAAATTAAAAAATAAATCGGTTGGCAATCCTATCCCTAAATTATGTATTACCGTGCCGGATGGTGAAGGTTTAGTGGCGCAGGAATTTCCCAAAGGTGGCTTTCCTGCGGTATTGCAATCATCTGAATTGGATTTAATTCATTCCGGTTGGTTCGAAGCTGTGTTGCAACCAATGGATCGTTTAATGGGTGTTGTTTGGAGTCGCGACAATGATCTTTCAGATCTAAATGAAGTGACTGGTGGTGGCATGCGTCCAGCATTTAAGCCTTTGGTAATCATTAACGAATCGCAACAACTAGTTGGCATTCCTAATATCGATATCACCCTGAAAACAACTGACGATGATAAAGAATCGGTAGTATTCATTGGTTTGGGTGTGCGTAAAAAAGGCGAACACACCATTGAGTTAGCGAGTGAGCAACTAACGCCACTAACGGGTGACGGTAAATATAAGATGGCGTTAACAGCTGTTTCTCAAGCAGTTGAGCCGGGTGATCAAGTGGGTTTAGTGATGCAGGGATTTAGTGGTCAGTTTTTCTGGAATCCAGAAGGTTGGTTTGAATCGGCTGAGCTGACTGGGCGTGTTGATTTACCTTTGCAGTCGACAGCTGTAGCTACGAATGCACAAGAACAAGGCGAAAAAGCCCTAGGATCTTCGGCTAGCAAATCCAAAGGACTAAACCTGTCTGTTGTAAAAAGTAAGTTTTAATTGTTAGGTCAAAGCAATGATCCAAAGTGAGTGGCGTTTGTTTTCATTAAGGACGCCACTTATTTAGATATGATTATTCCACAAGTCCTACCTGAAGCAATCGTTCCCATAGTTATACTTGATTGGCCCAACAGAAGTGTACAGACGTAACCATATAAAATGACAATAGTTGGGCTGGAGCCAATTTCGAATCTTTGCCAGCAATTATGTTTTAAATTGCGCAACTAGATCCCGAACATTATGAACTTCCTTCGCCATATTTTTGCTGCTCTCAACCAAGATTTGAGAGTTTGTAGCGGTTTCTTTGCTTATCGTGTTTATCTCATTGATGTTCGCATGAATTTCTTGTGAGGTGAGATGTTGTGACTCAGACACGTTGGCGATAAAGGCATTCATCTCGGTGATTTGGCTTATAGAAGCGGTTATCTTCTCAATGGATTCACCAGCCCGGTTCGCTTGCTCAACGCTTAGTTGAGCATATTCATTGCCTGTGTCTATCGCTGCTACCGCTTTTTGGGATTCACCTTGAAGCCTTTCGATCATGTCTTTAATGTCTTGGGTAGATTGCTGAGTTCTACTTGCTAAGGTTCGAACTTCATCGGCAACCACTGCGAATCCTCTGCCTTGTTCGCCGGCCCGCGCAGCTTCTATTGCTGCATTAAGTGCCAATAGGTTTGTTTGTTCCGCGATATCTCCAATAGAATCCACTACGCTACCAATTTCACTACTGCGACTGTTCAATTGAGTCACAACTTTTGCAATAGTCTCGACCTCTTGAGCAAGTTTACCGATGCGTTCAATGGTATTCTCAACTTCTCCTCGGCCTTCAATAGAGTTAGTGTTGGCAAGGTCTGCAGTATTGGCAGCTTCTTTTGCGTTTCGAGTGACGTCTTCCGCTGAAGCTGCCATTTGGGTGATTGCTGCTGCTAATGCTTGTGTTTCTGAATCCTGTTTTAGCGCGCCTTCGTTAGTGACACGAGCGATATCAGCAACTGCATTTGAGGCTATAGATAAGGTTTGTGTGGATCTTAGTACTTGATTGACTAGGCCTTGAATCCTACTAACAAACTGATTAAAGCTTTTTGCAATTAATCCGGTTTCATCGTTGCCCGTATTGTTCATGCGGCAGCTCAAATCATTATTATTAGCTGCGCTATCCATATCTGTGGCACTTTTCTGTAGTGGCTTAAATAAGTGTCCTAAATAGAAGTAGCCACCCATTACTACCAAAATTATGAGGAAGGCACTGGCTAAGCTAGCGGTGGTTGTAATACGGCTTTCATCTGAAAAGCTTTCTGTGCGATCCTTCAAACTAATCAAAACAGCTAGGTTTTCGTCCTTACTATTCGTTAGGGGAACTCCTGTTATCGAATAGATTTTGTTACCTATGGTTGCCGCAGTTTGAAATTTACTTTCGGAAACAACCTCATCCTTAAAGTAAGCATTTGCCAGATCTTCATTTGTTGTGTGTACCAAAGTATTTCCAATCAAAATAAAGACATTGGATTCATCATTGGCTATGAAATCAGTAACAATCGCCTCTAGCTCTAATTCGTAAATGCCAGCCCCTACAGCTTTGCCTCTACTATAAAGCGGAAAGACCACAGATGACCAAAGAGAACCATCGCTATCCATAACTAGATCTTTTTTAACAATTCCTTCTGTGATCGCAGCGATCGCCAGTTCACTGACACCCTCTGTTAATGCAGAGTCCTGAGGAAAAGCTTTTTTAATAATGCCTGCTTTGTCGGTAACTTTTAGGCGAGAAATAATGCCACTGGTGGAAAGCCGATTGTAGCTTGTCATGGCTGCTTCACTGAGCAGTTTGACGTTGTTTTTCTTTAGGCCTTTGGTGACATCTCTGTTTCGAGTTAGGGCTGTGGCGTTGGAACTCATACGTTCCCAGTTCGTAGACAAGGCTTTCTGCCACAAGACTTCCTTAGCTGAGATCACTGCACTTGCAAAGCGTTGATCAGCCACTTGTCTGAGTTTCAGTGTGGTGGTGAGTTGCACCGCCACCACCACGATGATTGAGAAAATAAAGAATAAAGTAATTCTTTTTTGCAAAGTCATTCGCTTTACTATGCGTACTTAGTATCAATCGTTACTCTACAGGGTATCCGGCGGCTTTCCAGGCGGGGAAACCATCGCGGAAGTAGTACACCTTGCTGAATCCCCATTCCACTGCTTTGGCGCTTGCTTTGCTGCTTCGCATGCATTTAGGTCCATTACAATAGAGCACCACAGCTTCGTTCTTTTCCACTTCTTCCGCTAAAGAGTCGGCGGTGTACACTTTCTTAAGCTCCAAATGTATTGCGCTGGGAATACGACCTGCTTCCCAGTCGCTGTTCTTGCGAACATCCACAAATGCAACTTCTTGATCAAAAAGCGCTTTTGCTTTGCTGGCATTGATCGTGGTCGCGCCTTTAACAGTGGTGGGCGAGACTTCTTCCTCAGCAAAAGCTAAGCAAGAAAACAAAATAAATAACAGGGTAATAGCTTTGTTCGCTTGATTCTTCATAGTCCGGCTCCGATTTGTGTTTCCTCTTATTAAAGCCTAGTATTGGCTCAAGTTAAGTCAAACCAACTCGCTTCAGGATCGGATGCCGCACAGGACTAGTTTGGGCTCAATACGCGATATACAATTGGGTTGAATTGCTTTTGGGCGTGTGGACTTGGAGACAAAAAAAGGCCCGGTGGCTAAGCCAACCGGACCTGTTTGGTTGAGGGCTATCAAACAAAAAGAGAGTCGTTATTCTCTATCACGTTGCGAACGAGTAACCAAGCTGAGTGAGCTTGGTAGATGCGTCCAAATCACCCAGCGTGTTGGTGCCCCGGATATTGGCGAAATTACCCTGATCGCCATGAAGCGCCATATAGTTCAAGAGCACAGTGTCTACCAATAAGTTAACGTTATTGGCGGCCCGACTGGAGCCTGTATCCACCGAGGCATCGGTACGCATGTACCCCAGTTGCCGGGTCTCATCGGTTAACGTGGGTTGACCTGTGGGGTCGTAAACTAAGATGAAAGAACTGGCTGTTGATGAATTATCACCAGTCCAAACGCCTTTACCACGGCCATTTTCCGAATCATCGATCATGCCATTACTCGCTAGCGAGCCATCACTGAAGACATACATCATCAGTGGTACACCCAATCGAGCGGCATATTCTAAACACGCTCCCATGCAACGACCGGCACGCTCATCTCGAAGTTCACCCGTAGCACGGTTGCCCGTATGATAATCGTAACCACCCATAGTAATGGTGCCGGCACCAGCGCGACCTTCTAATACTAACTTCATCACTGATGCTGTCTTTCTGAACTCACCGTCGCTATTAAATTCTGCTTCTGTGAATATACCGCCATCATCGGACACGATATTAGGGTCTTGAGCGGGATCTAAAACATCCGGGCTGCTGAATGATGCTGCGATATCAGAAGATTTCACATAGCCGCAGCGAATCATATCTTTTAAGTTCGCGTCGGCAGTGCTATCAGAAAGCAGCTGGATTCGCGAAAGTTTATCGTCACTCATTCGTGCCATAGCTTCCAGAACTTGAGCGGCAACGGACGTGTCGTTATTAAACAAACTCATTAGTGAACCGGTGTTAATTAACCCTCGTGCATCAGAAGGTCGATCAACTTTAGTTGGTTGTAGTGCAGACACAATCAGATCGGCCGGAGCCATGGAGTTACCGCCTGAGATCGAATTCCGCGAACCAACCAATGCCATTAACTGGCCCCAAGCCTGCATATCGTTTTGATCGAAGGTACCGCTGCCATTGGCCATGGTATATCGCGCAATTGCATACATGGGGTTGTGGGGGTTGTTACCAGTGTCATTATCGGAGCGGGCAGGAATGACAATCCCGTTAGTATTGCTCAGATTGGTGGTGAATTTCTCTTTTATACCGCGTAGCAGGCCGCTGTCGGCGTGGAACTCCAAGCCAAGGTCTGAATCGATATTGGTGCCACTATCATCGGGTAGCATATCGCCCGGCAAACCCAGTTTGCTGTAACCCGCGGCAGTTAGCAGGCTGCGTTGGCCACCAACACCGCCGACTAACACATTAGAACCTGCAAAGTTAGCTCCGC
>JAKSAW010000495.1 GCA_022361455.1 Pseudomonadales bacterium
CGGGTAGCAAGCTACCCCTGTTACCGCTCGACTTGCATGTGTTAGGCCTGCCGCCAGCGTTCAATCTGAGCCATGATCAAACTCTTCAGTTCAAATCATACAGTTGCTTATGGCAACAAATCTTGGCTCATTCACGCAAAATTACTATTCATCAAACCAAAACATCTCAATGAAACATTTCGGTCAAATTGACTTGGTAACTTATTAATGAATGAATATCTATTTAGCTATTCACCATCAACAAGTACCCACACATATAGTTTCTAACTGGTTGTTAAAGAGCTTATCGGTAAGCCTCTTTGGCTTCCGTCTCAACAAGAGAGCGCGTATTTTACAGATCGCTTTCTTGCTGTCAACATCTTGTTTTCAAAAAGTTTTTTAAGATGTTGCTTCGTTAGGTTTTTGGCAGATATTTTTGCCTGTTCCCTTGAAGTGGACGCGCATTATAAGGCGCCACCAAAATGAGTCAACATCTTTATCTAAACTTTTTTCTAAGGGGTGATGGTCACCTTGGCAAACTTCTTCTTACCTGCCTGACAAACGTAAGGGCCACCCACAGAAAGCTCAGCATTTACGTCTTTAATCGGCTCGCCATCTACACGCACAGCCCCCTGCTTCATCATATTGCGAGCGCGCCCCGTTGTATCTACCAACTCAGCACGCTGAATGACATTGGGTAAGCGCAGCCCAGACTCTCCCTCAGCCGAAAATTCAAACTCGGGCATATCGTCAGGCGCATCACCCCACTTAAATTTGTTACCAGCTCCCTTGCTTGCGGATGCAACAGCTTCCTGACCATGAAAACGGGCAACGATCTCTTCAGCAAGCTTTGCTTTAACCTCTCTAGGATTAGCACCTTCAGCAATCTGCTGTTTATAACCCTCTATCTCTTGGTTGGAGCGGAAGCTTAGCAATTCAAAGTAACGCCACATCAAGTCATCGGAGATTTGCATTAGTTTTCCATACATCTCGCCTGGTGCATCACTAACGCCAATGTAATTGCCCAGAGACTTGGACATTTTTTGCACCCCATCCACCCCCTCGAGAATCGGCATCATCATCACTGTTTGCGGTGCCTGCCCATGGGACTTTTGCAACTCGCGCCCCATCAACAAATTAAACTTCTGATCGGTACCACCCAACTCAACATCCGACCTCAGCGCTACTGAGTCATAACCTTGAATAAGCGGGTACAAAAATTCATGGATCGCAATGGACTGATTGCCCTTAAAGCGCTTACTAAAATCATCCCGCTCCAGCATACGGGCCACGGTCTGCTGGGCCGCTAACTGGATTACACCGGAAGCACCAAGCTCATTAAGCCATTCAGAGTTAAA
>JAKSAW010000448.1 GCA_022361455.1 Pseudomonadales bacterium
ATATAAAAGCGGTATAGCTTACTGAGCGGGCTCTTGTGCAGACTCAGAAGCATCAACAGCAGGAACATCTTCCGCTGCGCTCTCCACCGGCACAGACTCTTCTTCTGCCACAGGCAAATCAGATGCTACTGGAAGCTCTTCTTCTACAGCAGGGATTTCTGATTCAACTGCAGGCGCATCAGTAGCAACCTCTTCAACTACAGCTTCTTCAAAGTTAATGCGACCAGATTGCTCTGCTTTATCTCTTGCGATAACCGCCAAACCAAGACAAAGACCAAAAAATACAAATGCTAAAATCCATGTTGAACGAGTAAGAAAGTTACCAGACCCCTGACTACCAAAGAGAGTTTGCGAAGCACCGGAGCCGAAAGATGCACCCATATCTGCGCCTTTGCCCTGCTGTAATAACACCAACCCAATTACACTCAGTGCAACAAGAACCAATCCAATAAGTAGCGCTGTTTCAATCATTTCTATTTCCAGTTATTTATTAGCTGCCTGACAGATTGCTGCGAAGTCTTCTGCATCCAGTGATGCACCACCAATCAATCCGCCATCAATATCTTTACAGGAAAACAAAGTCTGAGCATTCGAAGCCTTAACACTACCACCGTAAAGTATGCGTAGCTGATCAGCCAAAGACTGATCGCGCTCCGCCACCAATTGGCGAATTGCAGCGTGTACATCCTGTGCCTGCTCTGGTGTTGCGGTTAGCCCTGTACCAATCGCCCAAACTGGCTCGTATGCAACAATGGCGTTACCAAGCGCATTCACGCCAGCTGCATCAATCACCGCTAGCAACTGTCGACTCACCACATTAAAGGTTTCATCGGCCTCTCTCTCTTGCTGGGTTTCACCAACACAGAGAATCGGGGTCAGATTTTGAGCCTGAGCCAGGATGAACTTTTCTGCAATCAAGCTATCTGTCTCATGAAATATCTGACGACGCTCCGAATGCCCCAGAATCACGTGGCTACATCCGAAATCAGCTAAAAAGCTCGGCGACGTTTCACCTGTGAACGCTCCATTCTCTTGGGCAGCAGCATTTTGACCACCAACACCAAGACCTGTGCCTGCAACAGCCTCTAGCACCTGAGGTATATAAATAGCAGGTGGACACAATAGAACCTCTGCCTCAAGAGTCATGCTTTCCAGCTGACTTTTGAGTCCCGCCAACAACTCTCCAATGGAGTCGCGCGAGCCATTCATTTTCCAGTTACCAGCAACCACAGGTGTGCGCATGGAGTTACCTCATTTTCCGCGAGGCGGCAATGTTAGCGGAGACGCGGTCGTTGTACAAGTAATGGCTAGCCGGCAACGACTTTTTCCACTTCACCTGCCAGTTGAGCACACAAATCAGCTACTTCTTGTGCATTATCGCCTTCAACCATCACACGAATCAGAGGCTCCGTGCCACTGGGACGCAATAGCACTCGCCCTCGACCTTCAAGCTGACCTTCAACATCGGCAATCGCAGCTTTCACTGCATCATGCGTTGATAGATCCTGCTTTTCTTTCAAACGGACATTAATCATGGTTTGCGGTAGCTTTTTCATGCCCTTCTTCAATTCAGACAAGCTTTTATCTTGCTGCACCATGGCTTCGATCACTTGTAGTGCGGATACGATTCCGTCACCTGTGGTAGTTTTATCAAGACAGACCAAGTGCCCCGAAGATTCTCCACCAATCTGCCAATTGTTGGTTTTGAGCTGCTCCATTACATAGCGGTCACCCACCTTGGCACGAATAAAGTCAACGCCCATTTCTTTCAAAGCAATCTCAAAACCAAAGTTGGTCATTAGGGTGCCAACGACACCACCATCCATCTCTCCACGATGATGCTTACCTTGGCACATGATATATAGTAGCTCGTCGCCATCAACGACCTCACCGTTATGATCAACCATGATCACTCGGTCACCATCGCCATCAAAAGCAACCCCAACATCGGCACCTTTTTCCAAAACAGCTCGCTTCAATGAGTCCACATGGGTTGAACCACATTCCAAATTAATATTGAGACCATCGGGGGCGCAATGAAGAGGAATTACGTTAGCGCCCAGCTCCTCAAATACGTCTGGAGCCATTTTATAAGTAGCACCATTGGCACAATCGACTACGACATTTAACCCTTTCAAGGTAATCGATCTGGAGACAGTACTCTTACAAAATTCAATATATCGACCACGAGCATCTTCAATACGGCGGGTTTTACCTATTTTCGCTGAAGACACCATCTCCATCGGCTTTTCCATATACTCTTCAATGGCAAACTCAACCTCATCAGGAAGCTTGGTACCCTCGGTGGAAAAGAATTTAATACCGTTATCATGGAAAGGGTTGTGAGAGGCACTAATCACTATACCGGCTGCATCGCGGTAGGTTCGCGCCAAATAGGCCACGGCAGGCGTTGGCATTGGACCCAATAGCAAGGTATCCACGCCAGCCGCTGATAAGCCCGCTTCGAGGGCAGACTCAAACATATAACCAGAGATACGCGTGTCTTTACCAATTAGCACCTTGGTCTGCCCCTGATCGGAAAACACCTTACCAGCAGCCCAACCTAACTTGAGCATAAATTCTGGATTAATCGGAAATTGACCTACAGTGCCACGAATTCCATCGGTGCCGAAATATTTCTTACCCATATCTCAAATGCCTTTTACTTTTTCTCAGATTCTTGAATTAACCACTGCAGCTGCAACTTTTAACGCATCCACAGTTTCACTCACGTCATGCACTCGAATAATTGAAGCCCCGTACTGATAGGCCATCACAGCCACAGCAAGGCTGCCATACAAGCGCTGATCCACTGGTTTATCTAGAATAGCCCCAATCATTGATTTACGAGACATACCCACCAAAAGCGGGCAGTTTAGACGATGAAAAGCGTCTAAATGATGAAGCAAGGAAATATTCTGTTCCAAGGTTTTGCCAAAGCCGAACCCTGGATCAATCATGATTTGGTTTTGTGCGATTCCCGCTGCAACACAATCCTCGATTCGAGCTTCCAAAAAAGCGCAAACCTCATCCACAACATTGTCATACTGAGGGCGGTCTTGCATAGTGCCGGGCTCACCTTGCATATGCATCAAGCAAACAGGAAGAGCGGTATGAACTGCCGCATCCATTGCACCTTTACGACGCAGCGCCCGCACATCATTAATAAGATGTGCGCCCGCGTTTGCCGCCGCTAGCATTACTTCTGGAGTACTGGTGTCAATTGATATCAAGCAATCGACACGATCTGCCAAAGCCTGAATAACAGGAATAGTGCGCTCTAATTCGTGCTCCACAGTCACGGGCTCTGCACCTGGGCGAGTAGACTCTCCACCCACATCTATAAAAGCCGCTCCCGCGTCTTCCATTTGCAGCGCATGTGCCACAGCTTTTTCGGTAGATACAAAATGACCCCCGTCGGAAAACGAATCGGGGGTCACATTTAATACGCCCATCACATGGGGCTGATTAAGATCTAACGTCTGGCCGCCACACGCAAAAATTTGCGTTGCCGTCATTGACTACCCTTTATAGATAATGGCTAGTGGGTGTTAGCTGGACCACCAATCGAACCTTTATCAGAAGAGCTACCCGAATCGTCCGCCTCTTTGTCGTCTGCGACGGGGCTACCACCTTCTGGACCTTGAGGATCAATCCAGTCTTTCGGCGGACGGGGCTTGTTGCCATTCATAATATCTTCAATTTGAGCCGAGTCGATTGTCTCGTAGAGCATCAAAGCATCAACCATTAGCTTCATCTTATCTTCGTTCTCACGAAGCAGGGATTCAGCTCGATCATAGCAACGATCAATTATCGCTCTAATCTCATTATCAATTTCTTGCGCCGTGGTCTCAGACACTGGTTTGCGCTGATTCATGGTGCGACCTAAGAACACTTCGCCTTCTTCCTCTTCATAGGACACTGGACCCAACTTATCGGAGAATCCCCATTGGGTGACCATATTGCGCGCCATGGAAGTCGCAACTTTTATGTCCTGTGAAGCACCTGTGGTAATACCGTCATGGCCATTCAACATAAACTCTGCGATACGCCCACCAAAGGCACTAGCTATTCGCCCTTCATACCAAGCACGGCTGTGACCATACTGATCCTTCTCTGGCAAATAGAAAGTCACACCCAACGCTCGACCGCGAGGAATAATGGTCACTTTGTGGACAGGATCGTGCCCCGGAATCAGCTTACCGACAATGGCGTGCCCAGCTTCATGCCAAGCAGTACATAGCTTCTCTTCATCAGACATCACCATGGACTTGCGCTCAGCACCCATGAAGATCTTGTCTTTCGCTAATTCGAATTCATTCATGCCGACGAAGCGCTTATTAGCACGTGCCGCAAATAGTGCTGCTTCATTTACCAAGTTGGCCAAATCTGCACCAGACATGCCCGGTGTACCACGAGCAATAATGGAAGGATTGACATCGTCAGCCAGAGGCACTTTACGCATGTGAACCTTAAGAATTTGCTCGCGACCACGAATATCGGGTGGAGGAACAACAACCTGGCGATCGAAACGACCTGGACGTAACAATGCGGAATCAAGTACGTCTGGGCGGTTAGTTGCAGCAATCACGATGACACCATCATTCGCCTCGAAACCATCCATTTCAACCAACAGCTGGTTTAGTGTTTGCTCACGCTCATCGTGACCACCACCTAACCCAGCACCACGAGACCGGCCTACAGCATCGATCTCATCAATAAATACGATACAAGGTGCTTGCTTTTTAGCCTGCTCAAACATGTCGCGAACTCGCGAAGCACCCACACCCACGAACATTTCAACAAAGTCAGAACCTGAAATAGTGAAGAAAGGAACCTTTGCTTCACCGGCAATGGCTTTCGCTAAAAGCGTTTTACCAGTACCAGGCTGACCTACCATTAACACGCCGCGCGGGATCTTACCGCCTAAGCGCTGGAATTTTCCTGGATCTCGAAGAAACTCTACTAGCTCCTTTACCTCTTCCTTGGCTTCATCACAGCCAGCGACATCAGTAAAGGTGGTTTTAATTTGGTCTTCGCTTAAAAGTCGCGCACGGCTCTTGCCAAATGTCATTGGGCCACCACGGCCACCCCCGCCACCCTGCATTTGACGCATAAAGAACATAAATATGGCAACGATCAGCAGGATAGGGAAACAAGCAACCAACAACTGCGCCCACAAGCTTTGCTTCTCAGGCTGACGACCTTCGATGATGACGTCGTTGTCGATTAAAGTAGGAAGAAGATCAATATCGGTTACCGGCGGTAACACAACCTCAAAGCTTTCCCCTGTTTTAGTTCGACCTTGAATCAGTGAACCATCGATGGTGACACGATCCACTTGCTGCATGGTGACATGCTTCATAAAGTCGGTGTAACTGAGTCTGTGGGGAGCAGATTGGGCGCTGAAATTATTAAAAACGGTCAGCAATACAATTGCTATTACCACCCACAAGATGAGGTTTTTTGCCATATCGTTCAAGGGTTTACCCTCGCATTATCCAAATTCTGATGTGTACCGCTGGCTAAAAAGATTAGAGAAACGGTTATTTTGCTACCTTACTACACATTATAGTGATTAACCAAACAATGCCTCACTATCTGTTAGTACTTATGGTTATTTATAACCGGTTGCCAACAGATAGAGCTCTTTGGAACGAGCGCGCGACGCTTCTGGCTTTCGTGTTAGTAGGACTTTAAAGCGTTTCTGAAGTTCGCTGCGATATTCCTGGAAACCTTCTCCCTGGAATACTTTTACGAGCAAGCTACCGCCTGGGGCGAGAACCTGATCGCACATCTCCAACGCTAATTCCACTAAATACATGGCCTTAGGCTGATCTACGGACTTCATACCACTCATATTGGGGGCCATGTCTGAAATTACAAGGTCTACTTTGCGATCACCCAACTTATTTAGAATTTCTTGATAGACTTCTTCTTCACGAAAGTCCCCTTCGACTATTTCCACACCCGCAACAGGGTCCATTGGCAAGATATCAGACGCCAATACAAATCCATGATGACCTACTAGTTTCGCAGCCATTTGAGTCCAACCACCAGGGGCAGCACCAAGATCCACCACCGTCATCCCCGGCTTGATGAGTCGGTCCTTCTCCTGAATCTCTAACAATTTATAGGCAGCACGCGAACGATAACCATCCGCCTGCGCCATTTGCACATATTTGTCGTCGAAATGTTCTTTGAGCCAACGTTTGCTCGTTTTTGATCGCACTTGGGTTCTCCGTTGTGGGTTTTCCCGTTACATCAATTCAGAATACGGGTAGAATAGCCCGCCCAATAAACAGCCACATTTTATATGAATCTTACCCTATGGCGTTAACTCAAGATCAGAAAAAGCGATTTCGCAAAATTGGCCACCACCTAAAGCCCGTGGTAACGGTTGCTGATGCCGGCCTCACCGAAGGTGTGCTCAACGAGCTAGAAAGAGCCCTCGAAGACCACGAACTCATCAAGGTAAAATGCGCGGTGCTCGATCGCGAAGACAAAGTAGCCATTATTGAAGCTATTTGTGAAGAGACCGGGGCCATTGCCGCACAAACTATTGGTAAGGTTGCTCTGCTATATCGCCCTGCGAAAAAGCCAAATCCAAAGCTATCGAATATCCTTCGTAATTCCGAAATCTAATTGGAAATCAAAGCGGGCTTCTG
The DNA here is from genome assembly GCA_022361455.1 of Pseudomonadales bacterium. Lineage (GTDB taxonomy): Bacteria > Pseudomonadota > Gammaproteobacteria > Pseudomonadales > Ketobacteraceae. Next base: position 6,669 of record JAKSAW010000448.1, read on the forward strand.
AGCAGCTTCATCATGAGCCAAAAACAAAAAAGCGGTGCTTATCCATGACAAGCACCGCTTTTTTAATCTCTAGCAAATCTAGATATGCTTCACTTCCAAGATTTCGTAGCAACGAACGCCACCAGGGGTTTCGATTTGCACTTCATCACCTTCCATCTTGCCCACCAAACCACGAGCAATCGGCGAGTTAACTGATAACTTGTTTGCTTTGATATCAGCTTCGTCATCACCCACAATTTGATACGTAGTTTCCTGATCAGTATCAACATCTAAGATATCGATGGTAGTACCAAAAATCACTTTGCCAGAATGAGGAATTTTGGTGATATCAATTACCTGCGCATTAGAAAGCTTGCCTTCGATTTCCATGACACGGCCTTCGATAAAACCTTGCTCTTCACGGGCAGCATGATATTCAGCATTCTCTTTTAGATCACCATGCTCTCGAGCTTCTGCAATCGCAGCTACAACACGAGGGCGCTCAACTTTCTTTAAGCGATCCAATTCTTCTTTTAGTTTTTCGGAACCTTGAACGGTCATTGGATAACGATTCATTACATTAACCCCTCATGCAAATCTTGTAGACGTCGCACAGTTTCTTCTTCGTTGTACATCATTGCCATGATGGTGGCTTCGGCACCAGCTATGGTGGTGGTGTAACACACCTTATTTTGTAGCGCATTGCGGCGAATCGCGAATGAATCAATGATTGCCTCAGTTCCTTCGGTGGTATTAATAATCAAATCAATCTCACCGTTTTTAATGCTATCTACAATGTGTGGTCGACCTTCAGCCACTTTATTGATGGTTTCAACTTCAACACCCGCGGCTTTTAGCGCCTTTGCCGTGCCACGTGTTGCCACTAAACTAAAACCATTCGCCGCGAGCTTTTTACCGAGCTCGGTCGCCATCGGCTTGTCGCCTTCGCGCACACTCAGAAATGCCTTACCACGTTTTGGCAAGCTTCCACCTGCACCGAAAATAGCTTTCTTAAAGGCTTCAGCAAAGGTATCACCAACCCCCATCACCTCACCGGTGGATTTCATTTCTGGACCAAGAATTGGGTCAACGCCAGGGAATTTAGCAAATGGGAACACCGCTTCTTTCACTGAGTAGAAATTCGGGACAACTTCTTCGGTAAAGCTCTGATCTTTCAAACTAGTACCTGCCATGCATCGAGCCGCAACCTTTGCTAACGACTGACCAATACATTTAGATACAAACGGCACTGTTCGAGACGCTCTTGGATTTACTTCCAAGATGTAAACATCTTCACCTTTTAAGGCAAACTGCACGTTCATTAAGCCAACTACACCCAGCTCTAACGCCATACGCTTCGCCTGCTCGCGCATATCATCCTGAGCAGATTGAGACAGACTGTACGGCGGAATAGAACAGGCGGAGTCACCGGAATGCACACCGGCTTGCTCAATGTGTTGCATGATGCCGCCAATCACGACTTCTTTCCCATCTGAGATCGCATCCAAATCAACTTCTATGGCATCATCTAAGAATCGGTCTAGCAATACAGGCGCATCATTTGACACTTGCACCGCTTCATTCATGTAGCGACGCAGTTCCTTCTCGTTGTACACGATCTCCATGGCACGCCCACCCAATACATAGGAAGGACGAACAACTAATGGATAACCAATGGACTCTGCAGAACGAACCGCTTCTTCTTCACTTCGAGCTGTTTTATTAGGTGGCTGACGCAAACCTAAACGATCGATCATTTGCTGGAAACGCTCACGATCTTCTGCGCGGTCAATCGCATCTGGCGTGGTACCAATAATTGGCACACCAGCCGCTTCTAAATCACGAGCGAGTTTTAATGGCGTTTGCCCACCAAACTGAACAATCACACCTTTCGGCTTTTCGTTCTCGACAATAGCTAAAACATCTTCAAAAGTAACCGGCTCAAAATACAAGCGGTCAGAAGTGTCATAATCGGTAGAAACAGTTTCCGGATTACAATTCACCATAATGGTTTCATAACCATCGTCACGCATTGCCAAGGCCGCATGCACACAACAGTAATCAAATTCGATACCTTGACCGATACGGTTAGGGCCACCGCCAATAACCATAATCTTGTCTTTGTCACTTGGATCAGACTCACACTCTTCTTCATAAGTGGAATACATATAAGCGGTATCAGTAGCGAACTCTGCCGCACAAGTATCAACGCGCTTATAAACCGGCTTGATACCTTTATTGCTTCTATGTTTACGTACTTCTTTTTCGGTAATGCCGAGCAATGCTGCTAAACGGCGATCTGAAAAGCCTTTTCGCTTTAAGCGCCATAGAGTTTCTTCAGTCAGATCTGACAAGGCCATAGTTTTAACCTGGGCCTCTTCTTTCATCAAATCTTCAATCTGCACCAAAAACCAAGGATCAATATTGGTCAGTTCGAACACATCCTCCATGCTCAAACCAGAACGGAATGCATCAGCGATATACCAGATACGCTCAGGACCAGGTGTTTTCAAGCTACGTGTAAGTACGGTCTTAGCGTCTTCTTGCGTGGGATCTAA
>JAKSAW010000708.1 GCA_022361455.1 Pseudomonadales bacterium
CATAATCCTTACCGGCTATATCCACGACTCGTCGATCTCTGGCATTAGTCAGTGTAGAGAGTTCATTCTCGATCGTGCTTACCAACTCCAAACCTTGATCAGTGAACTCATAGACGTCGAAATTCGTATTACAGCGTAGCAATAGTTCCGCTTGAGGGTCGTCGTCGAAATTACCTAAGTAATTATCAGAACAATAACGATTCTGTACCTCAAGGACATACTCAATGGTTTCTTGAGTATCGATATCAATAAAGGTGTAACTATTGCGACCATAGGAATTTTCACGACTCACTAAGATTTCGTCGGCACCATCATTGTCGATATCTAAGGTCGTTGTGGTATTGATACCTTCAGAATAGATCCATTGATTTTCGCCAGTTGCTCCATCAAAAATATATCCACTCTTAGTAGCTATTTCCTGGGCGGTATCGCCATCCATATTAGCGGCTAAGAGAAAATTACCCACATCCACACCCACAGGGCTCTGCCATTCGATTTGTGCAAGGCCATTATCAAAAACTGCGAGCGCCTCGATAGCATTAGTGTCATAACTAATAATGACTTCGTCTTCACCATCGTTATCGATATCGCTAACCATCAACGTCGATAGGTCGACATAAGTTTCACCTAATAGATCTTCTACTGAGTAAATAGCGCGAGCAGATCGGGTATCTAAATCAACCACTGATATCCATTCATCAGATGCAACAAGCAACAAAGGAACACCCAGCACCGTATCATTAATAACCGCAATATCTAATGTTGATAGTCCATAATTTAGCTGTAATGGGAACGAACTTTCATAAACAATTTCTGAGTCATTAATTTCAAAAACATTAATGTAGTTGGAACTGGTTTGCTGAATAATTTCAATAAAGCCGTCGTTATCAATGTCATGCAACACTGGATCGTGGTAATAGTAGCTATCATTTTCATGAAACACACCCGCTGGGTTGGCTGGGGTTGTTAGCGTCAACGATGATGAGGCCAGTACTTCCCTACCTTCATCACCCACATAAAAACCAAAATTCACTTTAGTGTGTTGATCAATGACTAACTGATCTGCCACCCAGGTAATATGACCTTCATTATCGATCGACATACCCACTGGCGCATAGGCTAAGCGTATTGGATAGGGTTCATCAGGATCGGCATTGTCGATAATCAAATCAAACTCAATAGTATCACCTCGATTTACCGATTCGGGGTTATCGAAAGACACTACAGGCTGATCACGATGCGCCGAGAAAGTAACTTGTTCCGAGCTGGAAAATTCCCCATCACTGACGGTGAATTCAAACACATAGTCACCGCGTAAATCGGGTGAAAAGGTAAGACTATCTAATCCTAGGGCATTAATAGCAGCCCTTGAACCTTCTGGTGCCGATACCAACGTCCACTCATAATTTAATAAGTGATACTCTCGATCGTAAGCGGTTATATCAATTTCTAGGGAATCACCCACACTAACGGCAAAGTCTTCAGCATTCGAATTGATACTAATACTGGGCTTAGTGTTTTCAACTGGGTAACGATTATATCCAAATAACGAGATATCATTGGCAGCGTCGACCACGCCATCGTTATCTAAATCTGCACCCAAATTAAATTGATTGTAGTAACCACCATAGAACCCTAAGTGAAGCGCGCTGTTTGCACCCGCCACTTTAATCGTTGGTAATCCGGCATGCTCTGGTTCTACAAAGGAAATATCGAAGTAGCCATAGTTGGAATCATAAATTCGACCTTCGGCTGCTACGAAATCATTAAGAATAGTGTAAGCCCCAAAGCCATCGATTTCTTTAATAAAATGTAGGTTCTCAATCCAGCGCTGATGCTCTGTAGCGGTATTTATGGCTAATGTGGAGGCTTGTGCCTCAAGCACCCAATGGTTAGTACCACCACTCATATGCCGGCGAATTTCTCGGGAAACTTGGCCGTTATAGATAACCGTTTCGTTGTTATAGTTGGATTCAAATGTGCGGTATTCCACATTCAACACATCGAAATCATAGAAATAAAGATAAGAGTGACTCGCTGGTACATATTGCATTGCCAGCTCACCATTATATTTCGTATCACCCAATACACACTCGTTATAAGAAACAACCACATCGAAC
>JAKSAW010000743.1 GCA_022361455.1 Pseudomonadales bacterium
AGGATTTCCCTTGGGCTCTGGCAACCACCGGTTTATTGAGCCGATAGAGTTTCTCCATCAATTGAGCAAGTGCGGAAGCATCTTGCTTATTTTGATCGAAGTTTAGAGCAGCCATGCTTTTCATCCAGCCAAGGTCCGCTCCAGCAGAAAAGTTTTTGCCAGTAGATTTTAGAATCACTACACGAACATCTTGATGCTCTGCGCAGGTATCAATGGCAGCGATTAAGCGACTAATGATTTCATCATTAAACGCGTTATGAACGTCGGGTCGATTCAAGGTAATGGTGGCAATGCCATCTTCTTGAATATCAAAAAGCACTTGTTGGTCTGTGGCATATTCTTGAGTCATGGTTTTATCCTACATGCGGAATAGGCCGAACTTAGTATCAGGAATAGGTGCATTCAATGATGCTTCTAAACACAACCCTAAAACATGACGCGTTTGTGCGGGATCGATGACGCCGTCATCCCAAAGTCGGGCGCTAGCGTAATAGGGGTGACCTTGTTGGTCATAGGTATCGATAATGGGTTGCTTGAATTTAGCTTCCTCATCTTCGCTCCACGAATCGCCCGTTCTAGCCATATTATCTTTTTTGATTTGCGATAAAACGCCAGCAGCCTGTTCACCACCCATGACAGAAATACGAGCGTTGGGCCACATAAACAAGAATCTTGGATCGTATGCACGGCCACACATACCGTAGTTACCAGCGCCAAAGCTACCGCCGATAATGACCGTAAACTTAGGTACTTGAGCTGTAGCAACCGCAGTTACCATTTTCGCACCGTGTTTAGCGATACCTTCTGATTCGTATTTTTTTCCCACCATAAAACCAGTAATGTTTTGTAGAAACACCAAAGGAATCTTACGTTGGGCACATAGCTCAATAAAGTGAGCGCCTTTTTGCGCGGACTCACTAAATAAAATACCGTTGTTGGCAACAATACCAACTGGGTAACCGTATAAATGGGCAAAGCCACAAACCAGTGTTGTTCCATACTGGGCTTTAAATTCATCGAATTCAGAGCCATCTACTGTGCGAGCGATGACTTCACGCACATCAAAGGGCGTTTTTAAATCTGGCGGAATCACGCCATAGATATCCTCTAATGGATATAAAGGCTCTTGTGTCTCTTTGCGTTTTAAAGGGTGGGGAGCAGGGCGGTTTAAATGTTCTACTGCCTGGCGAGCAATTTGTAATGCGTGTTCGTCGTTTTCAGCGTAATGATCGGATACACCGGATGTTTTACAATGAACATCGGCACCACCTAAATCTTCTGCGGTCACTTCTTCACCAGTAGCCGCTTTAACGAGCGGAGGACCGGCCAAGAAGATAGTACCTTGATTGCGCACAATAATACTTTCATCAGCCATGGCTGGCACATAAGCGCCACCGGCGGTACAAGATCCCATAACTACAGCGATTTGTGGAATGTTCTTGGCAGACATGTTGGCTTGATTAAAGAAAATGCGACCGAAGTGCTCACGGTCCGGAAAAACATCATCTTGCCTTGGTAGGTTAGCACCACCAGAATCCACTAAATAAATGCACGGTAAATGGTTTTGTTCAGCGATAGTTTGTGCTCGTAAGTGTTTCTTTACCGAAAGGGGATAGTAACTACCGCCTTTAACAGTGGCATCATTTGCAACGATCATGCATTCAACACCGTTAACACGACCGATGCCAGCAATGACACCAGCAGCAGGAACATCCTCACCATAAACGTTATCTGCGGCAAGTGCGGATAATTCTAAAAAGGGAGAGCCTTCATCCAACAATTGTCGGACTCGTTCTCTAGGTAATAATTTCCCACGGGCCAAATGTTTTTGTTGCGACTTTTCGCCACCGCCAGCTTCGATACTTTTTAGTTTTTCCCGCAAATCAGCAACTAAAGACTCCATTGCTTCTTTGTTGGTTTTAAAGTCTTCGCTGTGTGCATTGACTTTGGTTGTTAACGCCATCTGCAATCCTTAAATTCTTGTTATCTAAATAGGCTGATAGTGGTTATTTCGTTTCGCTAAACAACTCACGACCAATCAGCATACGACGGATTTCTGAAGTGCCCGCACCGATTTCGTAAAGTTTCGCATCTCGCAACAAACGGCCAGTTGCATATTCATTGATATAACCATTGCCACCTAAGGTTTGAATTGCTTCTAGGGCGCACTTTGTTGCGTTTTCTGCAGTGTAGAGGATAACGGCGGCAGCGTCTTTGCGAGTGGTTTCACCACGGTCACAAGCGGCAGCAACCGCATAAAGATAAGAGCGGCTGGCATTAGTAATGGTGTACATATCTGCCACTTTGCCTTGCATTAATTGGAATTCACCAATGGACTTACCAAATTGCTGACGTTCATGAATATAGGGAACCACAACATCTAAGCACGCCAACATAATGCCTGTTGGGCCTCCAGAAAGTACAACGCGCTCATAATCCAAGCCGCTCATTAAAACTTTAACGCCTTG
>JAKSAW010000710.1 GCA_022361455.1 Pseudomonadales bacterium
AAGCAAAAGAAGTGTTTTATTCCGCAATACCGCCTATGGGTAGGTTCCCGTCTTTGCCGCATCCGTTACGCTTTTATTTAGGGCGACGAGCTAGATTATTTGATCGATTCTTGCAGCAACATGTTAGCGGCTTAAGCAATGCTACCTATATTGCTTACGATGGCGAGTTGCCTGCCAATGCTATTGCGGAAGATGGCTTCCATCCCGGAGAACCAGCTTACGATGCATGGGCGATGAGAATTAATGAACTGCATGTAGAAAAACAAAGCGGGTAATAAAAAAGCTCGCCAGTGCTAAAGAACAGCCAGCGAGCTTTTTACTATCACAGTCTCAAAAGAATTTATTCTTGATCAACACTAAGTTGAACCGCACCAGATACTGTTCCAGTCCAGATGCCACCGAAAGGACCAACTTGGGTGCTTGCATAGAAGCTATTGTGCAACGGCCAAATGGACATTGGGCGATAAAATACAGATTCACCGGTATCCCAATCCAAAGCTTCTAGATTCCACACTTTCTTTCGTTGCCCAATACAATAAAACAAATTGCTAGCTTCACTCATGGTAGGGATACCGTTCGGGCAACTGATATCAGGATTTACCCAAGCGGTTGCTAGCGTACGAGTCTCGGGATCCCACTCAAATTTCTCCACACCATAAGGCGCATACTTTGGAGTGTTACTAAAGAAAACCACCCAAGCATTAATTAAATTTGAGATCAGTGGGTTTTCAGATTGGGCGATGTCGGAACCATAGTCGTTGCTAACAACCACGGCACCATAGCCACGTACCATCACCGATTGTTCCGAAGCAGAATAAGGCCTTTCTGGATCGCCATAATTAACAGGCACTTCTGCCGCTATACGAATATCTTTACCTGGTGCGATTGGCTGCCAACCCTCAGGAAGTTCGTCGCGCCAGAATAACACTAAGTTAGTAATCGCTTGGCCATCAGTAATCACAACAAATTTATCTTGATCACCTACGCCCATAAGCGAAGGGGTTGAACCAGATCCTGCACCTAAACGACCGGGCACTTGTACATCTGCACCATTTTCATAGGTGGATGCCCAAGCGCCAGTGGCAGGATCTAGCGATAACTCGCTACCGGTCCATTGTACTCGGTACATCTTTTCACTAGTGACGACATAGATGCCGCCATCTTCATCTACGGCGATGGAGTTAGAAACCTCTTCACCGGTTTCGCTTTCACCTAACCAGACATAGCGAAATTCGGAAAAGTCCCTTGAAACCACTGCGACCGTTCCGCGCTTGGTAGCGATAGCAATATAGCCATCGTAGGTCATGTTAATCCCTACAATTGGGTCTTCGTTCTCAGTGCCGCGCAGTGAATCAGCTGGTAGCTCGAAGGTTTGTGCTAATTGGATATCGGAGAAAGCATCTCCGGCAACGGAGTCGGTATACGCATAGAGCTTGCCGCGGCCAGGCACATAGAAACGGTTGTCGCGATCTAAAATCGTATAGGCCCCGGTAATGGCGTTAGTTAGACTGATGCCATCGGGTTTGCGAATGCGGTCGATCCGGGGATTGCTGCCCTCTGGAGTTGCTTCCAGTTTGTAGATGTAGTCAATGCTTGAACCCCAGATAACGATGGTGCCATCTTCATAGGGCGCTGAATTGGCCAGGGTGATATTAACCAGGCCAGTGTTAGTGTATTTGGGGGCGTTGGTGGTTTCTCTTGCAGTAGGCCCTGGTAGAGGCGATGAGCCTTGTACGTAAGGCGTGCGGTGGGTCATGGGCCATGCAGAATCCGCAAGATAGGTGTTTCTGGGTGGTTCGTTCTCACTTACCTCAGCGGCGACGCTGTTTAAGCTGATGGGCGTGAGCAGGCATAAAGCCGCCACACTTGCTACCTTGGCGCGAACGCGCTGGCTAAATCTGTGTGAGGGATTGCTTGTTTTCATTGTTGTGGTCCGTCTTTGAGTCCGTTGTGATGAATTTTTGTTGTTGGTCAGTAATAAATCATACGGATTGAACTCAGAAAGGGTGTCCTCTCAGCGCCACTGTTTTACCAATTTACGACAAACATGCTATCTTGCGGGGATGAATCAAAACGCGACCACAATTGGTACCTGGGCCCATGCGATTGCCAGAGCGCTCGATAGTTATGGGCTTGATGGCCTCAGCATCTGCCAGCAATTCAATATCGATACCCAGCGCTTAACGGATCCCAATTACCGTATTCCCGTTGCCACCATGACGCCTCTATGGCGAGAAGCAGTGAACGCATCTAGAGACTCCGCCTTTGGTTTGCGGGTTGCGGATAATGTCTCTCCCACCACTTTTCATGCGCTTGGGTTTGCTGCGCTCGCAAGCCGTGATTTTCAGGATGTTGCCAAGATCATCATGAGCAACACAGATGTGATTAGTGAAGTTGCCCAAATTGGCATGGAGGTAAAGGGTCAATCTTTGTGGCTCATGGTGAATATTAAACCCGATAGTCCTGAAGTGAGTCATGAAGCTTTAGATGCCTTTATTGGCTCACTGATTCAAATGGGCCGAAAGTTTGTCGGGCTTGATGTGCCTATGGCTGAGTTATATCTACAGCGACCAAAGCCAGAAAATCATGTTGCCTTTGACGAATTTTTTAAGGTGCCCATTTATTATGATCACCCGGTTAATGCTTTGGTTTGCCCTCTCTCGGTGATCAATACTTTAATGCCCAGTTACAATCCAGCGTTAATCGAAGCTAATGAAAAAGTGCTTCGTGAATATAAGGCCACTCAAAACCAAAGCCTAACGAATCGAATCATAACAGCCATTGAAGCGCTATTGCCCGATGAGCCTGCGCAAGCCAAAGTGGCAGAGAGCTTAAACATGAGTGTCCGCAAGTTGCAACGTGCGTTGGAGGCGGAGCAAACAAATTACCAAGCCTTGTTAGATGACTATCGAAAACAAAAGGCGCTAGGAATGTTAGAGGAAGGTAAGCTGAGCTTAAAAATTATTGCCTTTGAGCTTGGCTTTTCGAATCAGAGTGCTTTCACCCGTGCTTTTAAACGTTGGACCGGTAACACGCCGAATCAATACTTAAAAAAGCCCAGTTAAAACGCCCTAAATCTTTGCGTTGTAACTGGGCTTTGGATTTTATCGCTTATTGGCCTGTGGTTATTTCGATACCGGGCGATACGGTGTCGTCGATATGAGGCTCCGCACTTAAATTAAAATTGGAATCAACCCAGTAGAGCGAGGTTCTTAGAGACGATTTTAAATAGCGGAAGTCGCTCATGGACTGCGCATGAATGACTACGGTAGCGCGTTCGTTAACTATGCGCTTGCTGATACTATCCAGTTGCAAATTAATGTCTTGGCTTCGAGAAGCAATTTGATCTTGCTGTAACGCTAAGAAATTGGGATTGTTGATTTGTGGGTTAGGTTTAACACTCACCACTTCTTCAACCTGCTCTTCAACTTTTGGTGGCTCCACAGGTTTTGGCTTGGCGGCTTCAGCAGCACGTGCTTTTTCCAACTGTTCTTTTTGAATCACAATATCCAGTAGCTCAATGATTTCCTCTTCTTTCTTATCTAGCTTGGCAGAAGGAGTTTGCATACTACGGGCGGTATTGATGTAGCTGAGGGCTTTCTCAAGATCTTTGCGCGAAGGTTCCGTGCTCCGGGTAATGCGCTTTTCCGCAAGCAAAAGATAGCGATCGATAACCGCCAATTCGAAGCGTTTGATATCAGGATCTTTTGGCGACTGTTTGCGCAAGCGTTCGATCTTTTCGATGGCATTGTTGCCGCTGGGCTTGGAAAGCCGATTGCGCTTTAAATCGCTGCGAATAAGGTCTTTCAGAGTTGGCTGAGGCTTTTCTGCTTTGACTGGCTTTGGTTCTTCAGGTTTGGCTTCGGCCACTGGCTCTGCTTCCCCAGATCCCCAAAGCTCAGGCATTGATTTACAGCCCGCCAGTCCGAGCAGGAGTGTGATTGACATTAAAACGTTCAGAGCAGGCTTCATACCCTATCCTTTTTCAACGGTTTAAGTTTTAGCTTAGACAACAATCGCTTATGTTGATTGTTTTAAGTGAGTTGCTGTAAATAATAAGCAAGCACATAGCACGATGCTAGGCCCAGTGGGCGTATCCCATATAAAAGAGCTTAGCAAACCTGCGATGACCGCCAATACTCCAATAATTGAGGCCATTAATGCCATTTGTTCTGGCGTTTGAGCTAGGCGGCGAGCGCTTGCTGCTGGAATAATCATCATAGCGGTGATCAGTAGTGCGCCAACTACTTTCATGCCAATGGCCACCAGCAAAGCCAGCATGATTAGCAGTGCTAAGCGGATTTTGTGAATAGGGATGCCTTCTGCTTGGGCGATTTCACTGCTGACAAGAGTGCTAAGTAAGTTATTCCATAGAAGCTTGAGGGCTATGCCTAAAATTATGCAAATTGCAGCCACCCAAAGCACATCTTGGTAGTTTACGGATAGCAGATCCCCAAATAAAAATGCCATTAGATCTATGCGAACCGTGTCTAGCTGGCTTGCGATGACCAAGCCAGCTGCCAGTGTGCCGTGGGCAATAATACCTAACATGGCATCATTGGCTAACTTTCGCTGCTGCTGGCTCACACTCAAGACTAGAGCCACTGCGATCGTAATTGCCAAAACACCAATGACAGGATGGATTTGAAAGATTACCCCAAGGGTCATCCCTAATAATGCGGAGTGTGCCAGGGTGTCGCCAAAATAAGACATGCGCCCCCAAACGACAAAACTCCCCAACGGGCCACAAATGGCAGCTAACATCAGGCCAACGATTAAGGAAGGCAGGATAAGCTCAATGATTTCCATGATCGCAGCCTTTGTGACTATTAGTTTGGTCTTGGCTTTTGTTGCCGACTGCGATGCCACCATCTAAGCGATGTTGATGATCGTGATGATGGGTATATATGGCGATATCTTTGCCTAATTCCGAACCGAAAAGAGCAAGATACTCAGGGTGCTGAGATACAGACTCGGGGGTGCCGGAGCAGCAGACATGTCGGTTTAAACAGATTACTTGGTCGGTTCCGGCCATCACAAAACTTAGATCATGGGAAACCATCAGAATAGCGCAGCCCCGCTTGTCTTTAATCTTTGAAAGTAACTGATACAGTTCCCGTTGGCCATGGAGGTCTACTCCTTGGGCCGGCTCGTCTAAAACCAGCAGGTTGGGCTCTCGCAACAGCGCTCTGGCTAACAGGACACGTTGAAGCTCACCCCCAGACAAGGTTTGGATCGCAGATCTTTGCAGGTGAGATGCTCCAACTTCTACCAATGCTTGTTCAATAGCATCTTGGTTCTTGTTGCCGGACATGGTTAAGAAACGTTGTACAGTTAGCGGTAAACTATTGTCGATATGCAAGCGCTGTGGCATATATCCGATTCGGCAGTGCTTCGCCTGGGTAATTTCGCCGCTAGTGGGCTTATGTTCCCCGATTAACAATTTTAAAAGTGTGGTTTTGCCCGCACCGTTGGGGCCAATCACAGTGATGATCTCGCCATCAAGGAGTGTGAGATTGATTCCCGTGAGCAACACTTGTTTGTTGTGCTCTAAGCTTGCATCTGTGGCTTGTATTAACGGTGTGGTGGTCATGGCACATGTAAGGATTGGTATTTAGGTGGCAAATTCTAACAGTAATTGTGTAGTCTCGCAGTGATTGGGGCACATTCCTTGCTTCAAACAAGAAACAAGTTAGTAGCAAAAAGGTGTAATTGATTTGAACATGTCTGCATTACGGTGGTTAATGGTGTCGGTTGTTTGCACCCTGATAACACTTCCCGCCAAGGCTGAGATCAATAAGTCTGAAATCGAGATATCTAAAATAGAGATAGTAGCAAGCATTAAACCGTTGGCGTTAATTGCAGCCGAAGTGCTGGAGTTGGTGCCCAATGCTAATGTGTCAGTGATTGTGGATCGCAATGCATCTCCCCATCAGTTCTCTTTAAGGCCTTCGCACGTGCAAAGCTTAATTAATGCTTCTGCGATACTGTGGTTGGGAGCGGACTTTGAGCCTTATTTGGAAAAAACACTGTCCAAAATTGGCCGCAGTGAATCCGCGATAACGGTGAACGCTGTGTCCGGTATCTTGCTTTTGGAAGCGCGATCAGTCGATCAAAAGCAGGCTGCGGAAGCTCACGAACATCATGGGCACCACCATGATCATAGCGGTACGGATGATCCTCATTTATGGTGGAGTTCTAGCAACGCCTTGTTGATAGCCCAAGCCTTGGCGGAACATTTAAAGAAACAGTTTCCTGACAACTGGGAACAAATAGACAAAGGTTTGCACAACCTAGAGCGTCGACTTGTTAGCTTCAAGTCTAAGGTGAAAGAAATCCCCGGGAAATCTAAGGCATCTTTTGTCATTTATCACGATAGCTTAAGTTACTTAGAGCATGAATTAGGGCTGGCCTCGCAGCGGCGCGTAGCGGTATCACCAGAAGCAAAACCTTCCGTGCGAGATTTGCTGTCGCTAAAGATGATGATCGTTCGTGGAAAGGTGAATTGTATAGTCGTGGAACCAAATGCGAGCCAAAAGTTTATCCAAAAAGTGAATCCAGATAATCAAGCACGCGTGGTAATGATTGATCCCCTTGGTTGGGATGCAAAAGGCTATTCAGATTTTTGGCAGCGCGGTGTTAATGCGCTGCTAGATTGTAAATAGAAAATAGTTACCAAGAAAAAAGTACCCACTCTGGTACATGCATGCGATCGGCACTGTCACGTATAAAATCACCCGTGCCTTCTTTGTCCACCAAAAAGTAAGGCGTGCCGTTCTTGGGAATGACTTTGATGCCATAAACACGGCCGTTTACTTGGTGAATCTCCATACGTTTTTTATTATCTTCAATAATCGTAACATCAGGCTCTTGGGAAATGGATGAGCCTTCTTGTGGTGGTTCTACTCGGGCTTGCCCGGCCAATGGCAGTGCCAGAAGCGCCAAAATAGCGATCAACTGTTTCATAGGGATTCCTCTATACATTTCCGTAAGTGTATCTTGCCTCGGCTGGGGTAACAATTGCATTGTCAGCGATCATTAATAGGGTCGCTTTTTTTGACTAGAATAAAAACGTTAAGAGAGGGGATATGGGTACTGATATGAAGCAACCGATAAAGCAGGCATCCGAGATGGTAGAAAAGCAGCTATCGAGGGCGATGTTGCAGACGGTCCCTGTTGCGGCATTGGAAAAGGCCTTTGGTATTACTGAGCCTTTAACTGTGGATGGCAGGACCATGGATCCCTTGCTTAGAGTGGTCTGCGAAGCGAATAAAGCCAAGCCATCGGTTGAATCTTTTGGTGTCGAAAAGGGCCGCGAAGTTTATGAGAAAATCGTTGAGACTTTAGACTCCCCTTTCGCTAAGAATGTCATTAAGCGGGATCGAACCATCACCTTGGATTCCGACCTAGAAGGTCCACGTGACATAAAAATTCGCATCTATGAAAAAGACCAAGCTCATGCGAAGCAGAAGCCGGTCATGGTGTTCTTTCATGGTGGCGGTTGGGTTGTGGGTAGTGTCGATAGCACCGATCGATTATGCGCCTTGTTTGCTGATGCATTAGATCATATTGTGGTGTCGGTGAACTATCGCTTAACACCAAATCACCCATTCCCAGCGGCGCAATATGATGCCGTTGATGCATTCACCTGGATACAAGCCAACGCCGCACATTTTGGTGGTGACTCCGACCGGGTTTACACCTGCGGTGATAGTGCTGGAGGTCAGCTTTCCACAGTCACGGCGCAGCAAACGACCCTTTTAGGCCGGCCTGCGCCTTGCTTGCAGGTGATGATTTATCCGGGAGTGGATTGTCACCATCGAGGTGAATCCCATCAAACCTTGGGAGAAGGTTACCTACTGACTCGTAGTATGCTGGATTGGTTCCGGGACACTTTTTTGCCTGATATCTCACAAAGAGATAATCCACTAGCTTCGCCAATTTATGCCGATGAGGCTCTACTAGCCAAGCTCCCACCGGCGATTCTTACCACCGCAGGCTTTGATCTCCTTAGAGATGACGGCGCAGCTTACGCTGAACGCTTAAAGCAAGCTGGTTGTGATACCACCTACATCGAATTCGATGCCCTTGCCCACGGTTATGTGACCATGACAGGCGTGGTTCCAAGTGCTAAACAGGCAATTCTTGATACTGCTGAGCAAATTAAGCTCAAGCTTGCTAGTCTTTGATTAAAGGGTAAACAAAGCAGGGCGTTTAGTAACCCTCTTTGGCCCTTCGCTTTGTGAGTGCAATGTGAAATCTTGGCGACATCCAATAAAGCGCTGACTAGTAAGTCCTTGAAGTGGCTTTGTAAGTGTTTGATATATTGATATATTTTTCAGTTGTTCGACACACTGGCAAAAATATTACCCTCTTTTGTGACTTTATGGTTAAATGACGCGCCCTATTGGAAGCCTCTGTTCACATGTGTGTCACGATGTTATGGTGGTCAAACACCATTGATGACGCCAATCCAACACCCGTTAGGCGGCAGCCATGAGTAATGAAAATCGATACGCAGAAGCTAGTATGGAAGCCATGTACCGAATTTTTACGGTACCGGAGGCTCCCGATTCTACGTTAGGAAAAGTCGACCAAATGATTTCGCAGAATCTCGGTCGCTTCCTACAAGATCACATTGTTGCTGTTGAAAAAGATCTCAAAATCCTTGAGAAGGATTTTGCGGACTCCCAAGTGCCTGAAAAACCTATCTTTGTATCCCAGCAAGCGGACTTTTTGTTGGACAAGGTGGTTTCCCAATCTGTTCATACCTCCTCCCCAAGTTTCATTGGGCACATGACATCTGCGTTGCCTTATTTCATGTTGCCGTTATCGCGCATTATGATGGCGCTGAATCAAAACTTGGTGAAGATCGAAACGTCAAAAGCATTTACTCCGTTAGAGCGTCAAACTTTGGGTATGATGCATCGATTGATATATGACAACGATGATAAATTCTATGAACAATGGATGCACGAGCCTGGCCACTCATTAGGATCGTTTTGCTCTGGTGGTACCATCGCTAATCTAACTGCGCTATGGGTTGCACGTAATCGTCTTTTCCAGCCAACACAAGACTTTCCTGGTATTGTTCGAGTTGGTGTTTACGGAGCGCTTAAGCATCATGGCTATGATGGTGTTGCGGTGCTGGTTTCAGAACGCGGTCATTACTCGCTTTCCAAAGCGGCTGATGTGTTGGGTATAGGTCGCGAGAATTTAATAGCCGTAAAAGCAGACGCGAACAACCGGGTGCGAATTGATGAAGTTCGTCGACATATTCAAGCATGCCGTGAAGACAATATTAAAGTCATGGCGATCGTTGGCGTAGCCGGTACTTCTGAAACTGGAAGTGTTGATCCTTTAGATGAATTAGCCGATATCGCTCAGGAAATCGGCTGCCATTATCATGTAGATGCTGCATGGGGTGGTCCTACATTGTTTTCGAAAAAATACCGCTCCATTCTCAAAGGCATTGAGCGCGCTGATTCGGTAACCATTGATGCTCATAAGCAAATGTATGTGCCTATGGGAGCGGGTTTGGTGCTATTTAAGGATCCAACCTTAGTGTCTGCTATTGAGCATCATGCCGAATATATTATTCGTAAAGGCTCAAAGGATTTGGGTAGCTATACCTTAGAAGGTTCCCGCCCTGGTATGGCAATGCTATTGCAATCCGGTTTAAAAATTATTGGTCGTAGTGGTTATGAAATGTTGATCGATCAGGGTATCGACAAAGCTAGAGACTTTGCCGACATGATTGAATCAGATGAAGAGTTTGAACTGATCGCTGCCCCAGAACTCAATATCCTTTGTTATCGTTATGTGCCGCCCTTCGTTAAGCAGAAACTGGAAAACTGTAGCGAAGAGGAATTCGAGCAGATTCACGAGTTACTTAACAGGCTGACAAAGCGTATTCAAAAAACCCAGCGCGCCCGTGGTAAATCTTTTGTATCGCGAACGCGACTGATGCCAGAAGCCTATTATCGAGAAAAAACGGTGGTTTTCCGCTGTGTACTCGCCAATCCTCTGACCAGTCATCAAATTCTTCAAGATGTGCTTAAAGAGCAAAAATATATTGCTCGCACTAATGCCTGTAGAAACTTTATGGAAGAACTGCGAGCAGTTTGCGGTCAACCCTCATTAACCGCTGTGAAGGCTGCTGGTTAATTCCAAACATGTTAGCATTGCTCCTCAAACTTTGAGGAGCGATCGTTACCCATGGCAGACAACAAACCACTAATTCTAGTGGATGGTTCATCCTATCTTTATCGCGCGTTCTATGCGCTACCTCCATTACAAACCGCCAGTGGTCAACCCACGGGAGCTGTGCGTGGTGTGATCAGTATGCTGAAAAGTTTACTCAAGGAATATCAGCCTGAGCAGGTAGCGGTGGTTTTCGATGCCAAAGGAAAAACGTTCCGCGATGATATGTACCAAGAGTACAAAGCCAATCGCCCACCAATGCCAGACGATCTTCGCGAACAAATCGCGCCACTGCATGAAGCGGTTAAGTTAATGGGCTTTCCTATGCTGATGATCGAAGGCGTAGAAGCTGATGATGTTATTGGCACTTTGTGCGTGCAAGCCACCGAGCAGGGCGTGGATACGATCGTCTCCACTGGTGATAAAGACATGGCGCAATTAGTCAGTGATCATGTCACTTTGATTAACACCATGACGGATACCAAAATGGATCGCCAAGGAGTGATCGATAAATTCGGCGTGCCACCAGAAAAGATCATCGATTATTTAGCGCTAGTGGGCGACACAGTTGATAATGTTCCCGGTGTTCCCAAGTGCGGACCAAAAACAGCCGTTAAGTGGTTAGATAATTTTGGTAGCTTAGATGAAGTCATGGCACGTGCTGATGAAGTAAAAGGCAAAATAGGAGAAAATCTTCGAGGCGCTTTAGAAATGCTTCCGCTTTCCAAAACGTTGGTAACCATTAAAACTGATGTTGAGTTAGAGAAAGGCGTGAATGACTTGGCACTCGAGCCGGTGCAAACGGATGCATTGCTTGCTCTATTTAAAGAATTGGAATTCAAATCGTGGGTTAACGAGCTTGAAGCTGGGGAGGATAGTACTGAAACAGAGACTCCAGCAATGGAAGCGGTTGAAACCAATTACGAAACGATTTTTTCACAACAAGATTTTGATCGCTGGATTGAAAAACTCAATCAAGCTGAAGTGTTTGCTTTTGACACTGAAACAACCAGTCTAGATTATATGGTTGCTGAATTAGTGGGGGTGTCCTTTGCAGTTGCTCCTGGAGAAGCGGCTTACGTGCCATTAACTCATCGTTATCCCGGTGCGCCA
Organism: Pseudomonadales bacterium; assembly: GCA_022361455.1. Classification (GTDB taxonomy): domain Bacteria; phylum Pseudomonadota; class Gammaproteobacteria; order Pseudomonadales; family Ketobacteraceae. The sequence goes on from JAKSAW010000710.1 coordinate 11,317, forward strand.
GAACAGCTTCCACTTGAATCCGTTTTAGCCGCATTAAAACCGTTGTTGGAAGGCGAAAAGCCAAAAGTTATTGGGCAAAATCTTAAATACGATAAAAGTGTGCTCGCTCACTACGATGTTTCGATTTCCGCTATCGCCGCAGACACCATGTTGGAATCGTACGTAGTGAATAGCACTGGTTCCCGGCATGATATGGATAGCCTCGCGGAAAACTATCTTAATCATAAAACCATTCACTTCGAAGACATTGCCGGTAAAGGTAAGAAACAACTCACCTTCGATCAAATTGATATTGAACAAGCGTCGCCTTACGCCGCAGAAGATGCAGATATTACCTTAAGATTGCATCAGGTTTTACAAGCGAAGCTGGAAGAAGCACCTAGTCTTCAACAGGTTTTTGAAACCATTGAGTTGCCTTTATTAAGTGTGCTTTCAAAAGTTGAGCGTACAGGTGCGCTAATTGATGCGGACTTGTTACGTCAACAAAGTCAGCATTTAGCTGAGCGTATGCAAACGTTGGAGAAAGAAGCGTTTGATATTGCCGGTGAAGAATTTAATATCGCATCACCGAAGCAGCTAGGTCATATCTTATATGAAAAACTAGAGCTGCCAATTAAAAAGCGTACTGCGAAAAAGGCACCATCGACAGCGGAAGATGTGCTGCAAGAATTGGCTTTAGATTATCCGTTACCAAAAATTATTTTAGAGTATCGCGGTGTAAGTAAATTAAAATCTACTTACACCGATAAACTTCCCCAACTAATTAATAATAAGACTGGTCGAATTCATACCTCTTATCACCAAGCGGTGACGGCGACAGGCCGCTTATCTTCATCAGATCCTAACTTGCAAAATATTCCCGTTAGAACTGAAGACGGACGCAAAATTCGTCAGGCGTTTATTCCAAAGCCTGGCTGCAAAATTGTGGCGGCGGATTATTCACAAATTGAATTGCGTATCATGGCCCATTTATCGGGCGACCAAGGTTTATTAAATGCATTTAATAATGGTTTAGATATTCATAAAGCAACCGCAGCTGAGGTGGAGGGTATCGATATTGAATCAGTCACTGCCGATCAGCGTCGTAGTGCGAAAGCGGTGAACTTTGGTTTGATTTATGGCATGTCGGCATTTGGTTTGGCCAAGCAATTGGGAATTGGTCGCGGCCAAGCCCAAGAGTATATTGATTCTTACTTTGAAAAATATCCTGGTGTATTACAGTACATGGAATCAACTCGGGAGAAAGCTGCGCAGCAGGGTTATGTTGAAACCTGTTTTGGTCGTCGCTTGTACTTGCCTGAAATTAATGCCCGAAATCCTATGCGTCGCCAGGCTGCTGAGCGAACAGCCATCAACGCACCAATGCAGGGAACAGCCGCTGATATTATTAAGCGTGCCATGATATCCGTAGATAAGTGGCTATTAGATCAAAAACTAGAGTCCATGGTCATTATGCAAGTACACGATGAACTTGTTTTGGAAGTACCGGAGACAGAACTGGAGCAGCTAAAGAGCGGATTGGTTGAGCAAATGAGCGCCGCTGCTGATCTTGCGGTGCCACTGCTGGTTGAAGTCGGTGTAGGCGACAATTGGGAGCAGGCCCATTAGGCGCGGCTCCAGCCTTTAGGCAAATTAAATTAGGTGAAAGGTTGTAGGGGGAAAGTCGAGAAACAGAGCGAAGAAACAAAGAAGAGAAAAAAGTTTAAAAACTTTTGAACTTTCTACATGTTGCAGTGGTCTTAGTTTCGGAAGCTAAAGCAGCAACCCAAAATGAACTGGAATTGCGAGTGTTCTAGTTCATTCAACCGACTTTCCCCAATAGTCGGTTAACAATCAACCGATCGTGCACCCCAACGCGATCGGTTTTTTTTTGCCTTATTTTGCTTGGTCTTGATTGATTTCAAACCACTCTGCTAGTTTGCGGTGGGCCTCCTCCAAACCTAGGCGGTTTTGTGAGGAAAAGAGCTGCACCGAAACATTGGGGCTGTCCTTGACGGCTTTCCCCACCTGAAATTTGGTGCTGTTTGCCGGGTTTTTCTTCAACTTATCTGCCTTGCTCAACAAGATATGGGTGGGAACCTGGTAGTGAGAAGCCCAATCCAACATCATTTTGTCGAAGTCTTTTAAAGGGTGGCGGACATCCATCACGATGACTAACCCCTTCAAGGCGTTGCGATCTTCAAGGTATTGGCTCATGTGAGCTTGCCAGTCTTTTTTCATTTTTTCAGGCACTTGGGCAAACCCATATCCAGGCAAATCAACCAGCTTGCGCTCATCATCGAGGGCAAAAAAGTTAATCATTTGGGTTCGTCCGGGCGTTTTACTGGTGCGGGCGAGCTTCTTTTGGCCAGTTAAGGTATTGATTGCACTCGATTTTCCAGAATTTGACCGGCCAGCAAAGGCAATCTCAATACCTTGGTCTGGAGGGCAAGCTTCCACAGAGGGTGCGCCCAATAAAAAATGGGCCCGGTGCAATAGTTGAGCGATGGATGACATGTGCGATTCAGTTTGTATTCAGCTTAGCTTTTTTAGAATGGGCGCTAGTTTAACTGATCTCCCTCAAGCAAGCACTGAAAGCTCAAGCCTTATAGTGTGATTTCTCAAGTGCTTCCTTAACTCTTGCGGGGAGATTCGCTATAATTCCGCAACTTTGTGTATTGACCTAATACACTTATGAGAGAAGAGAGGGGCCGTGGAGCTTGTTTTACCCGTGGCCGCATTAGATTTGGTATCGAATCATTACGTCGGTAGTCGATGTAATGACTCAATAGGTAAAGGGTTTAACGATGAAAAAACTCGCATTTGCATCTGCTGTATTTGCCTTGGGTTTAGCTGCTACTACTGCTAACGCTGAAGCGCCTGCTAAATACAATATGTACTGTGTTGGGTGTCACTCTACTGGCGCTGCTGGTGCTCCAAAAACTGGCGACAAAGCAGCTTGGGAAGCTCGCTTAGCTGTTGGTATGGATGCGCTAATCGCAAGCTCCAAGAAAGGTAAAAATGCAATGCCGCCTATGGGTCTTTGCGCCGATTGCTCTGATGATGAGTTCAAAGCCATCATCGAATTTATGGCCAAGTAGCTCGCCGGCCAACTGAACGCTTTAGGAAGTTAACTATGAAGAAGATGTTATCTACTCTTTCTGCCGTTGTTTTAATGGCAGGTGCGGTTTCTGTTCAAGCCGCTGGGGATGCGGAAGCAGGTAAAAGTAAAGCCGCTGTATGTGCGGGTTGTCATGGTGCTGATGGCAACAGCATGGTACCTAGCTTTCCTAAGCTAGCGGGCCAAAATGCCAAGTACACTGTTAAGCAGCTTCAAGACATGAAAGAAGGTAAGCGTAACGTGCCTGAAATGGCTGCTTTTCTACCAGGTCTAAGCGACCAAGATATGGCTGATATTGCTGCTTATTATGAAGCCCAGCCTGTGAAGACTGGTAAAGCTAACCCTGAGTTAGTTGAGCTTGGACAACAGTTATATCGTGCAGGTAACCCTGAATCAGGCGTTACTGCTTGTGCTGGTTGTCATGGTGCCAATGGCGACGGTATGCCTGCGGCTGGCTTCCCTGCTTTAGCGGGACAGCATGCTGGTTACACTGAAGCACAATTAAAAGCGTTCCGTGCCAGTGGCCGTGGTGATGAAGCGGGCCCTTACCGTGATAACGATGGCGAGTCCATGATGATGCGTGCGACAGCAGCCCGTTTGACGGATGCTGAGATCAAGGCACTATCAAGCTACATCAACGGATTGTACTAATCGCAGTTGAACAAAAAAGGCAGCTCTGGGCTGCCTTTTTTTATGCCTGCCTATTATTCCGTTCAGGATTAGTACAGTTTCATTCAGTAATAATAAAAATATGGTGTCTAATAGGGCGCTGATTAATAAAGGAGAATTTCAATGAAACTAATTGCTAACGCGTTTCTTTCGCTGATGCTGGTATTAACGACAGTTGCCGCTCAAGCTGAAACCTTCCGCGAGGGCGTTGATTACCGCTTACTTGGCACACCTGTTGATGTCGACAACCCTAACAACATCGAGGTGCGTGAATTCTTTTGGTTTGGTTGCCCCCATTGCTTCGCCCTAGAGGCGTCTTTGGATGAATGGAAAAAGAACATCCCTGAGGGCGTTGATTTCATCGCAACACCGGCCCCTCTGAATAAATCCTGGACCCCTCATGCACATGCTTTTTACGTGGCGAAGGCCTTGGGCAAAAGCAGTGAAATCAATGCCGCGTTGTTTGATGCTATTCATGTGGATAAAAAGCGCGTTGCCTCTCAGGATGAGCTAGCTAAATTCTTCTCCCAGCATGGCGTAGGTGAAGAGGACTTCAATAAGCTGTACAACTCCTTCTCTGTTCGTGTAGCAGTTCGTAAGGCAGAAGCCCTGGCAAAAGCTTATCGTTTAACCGGTGTGCCAGCCATTATCGTGAACGGTAAGTACATCGTCGAGAATCGCCTAGCGAAAACTAACGAGCGTATGATGAAAATCGTTAACTTCCTCATAGATAAAGAAAAAATCCAGAAGCAAACCAGCAATTTAAAGTTGTGATCTCGTTCCTGGTGAATCCAAGGTTAGGTGTTTAAATTAAAGCCATAAACACCTAACTGGGTTTTTATGGTGGAATTTTTCACCAGGCCTACACTGAATATAAGCGGTAGAGTTAATTGGTCCGAAGTCTGTTGATCAGTTGTCATGATTGTCAGATAGCATTTGGCTCACTGATTCGCAGATCGTTCAGTATTAAGCTGTGAGGTTGATTTGTCGTTCCATATAAATCATGAAGTACCCCATCGCGAAGGTACCGCCCTGTCGACCAAGTATGGCGAAACGGTTCCTGAATCGATAAAGCTGTTGACCTACAACATTCAAGCAGCTATCGGGACCTCCAATTATCTTCACTATGTGACCCGTAGTTGGCGGCATGTGCTGCCAGACTGGCGAGGGGTGCAGCGTCTGGACGATATTGGGCGAGTGATTTCCGAATATGACTTGGTGGCATTGCAGGAAGTGGACGGTGGCAGTTTGCGCTCCAGCTTTGTGAATCAAGTGGCTTACTTGGCGGATCTATGCGGTTTTGATTATTGGTATCAACAACTTAATCGCGACTTTGGACGCTTAGGGCAATTTAGCAATGGCATCCTTTCTCGATTTATTCCCTACGAAGTTCAAGATCATAAATTACCTGGTCTCAAAGGGCGTGGTGCCATTGTCGCTAAGTATGGCAATGCTAAGCATCCGCTAGTGTTAGTAGGAGTGCATCTTGCGCTTAGTGAGCGGGCTCGTTATCGCCAGCTAGATTATCTAAGAGATTTGGTGCAAGGCTATGAGCATGTTGTTGTCATGGGTGACATGAATTGCCGTGGAGATCAGATTATTGATACACCACTGCGAGATACCCACTTAATCCAAGCGAAAGAAGAGCATCACACGTTTCCTAGTTGGAAGCCTGATCGCAGCCTGGATCACATCATGGTGAGCCCTTCCCTTACCATTCGCGAAGTAGAAGTGTTAGATTTTGTGCACTCAGACCATCGTCCTATTTCCATGGAGGTTGTTCTGCCACGTCAGGTGAGAGATTCGTTCTACGATTAGCTCACAATTTTCACTTCAAGCTCTCCATTTTTAATTCCCCATCTATACTAAGTACTAGGCCCTATTCAACTGTTGTTGTTCTGTCTATTACTTGCCTTATGACCCAAGAATCTCAAGATTGGAAAGAGAAATATCTGTCGTCCCTGGAGCGTTTTGAACGGCTACAAAATGCCGACAAAGAGCGCTTAGATATATTGCGTAAAGGATTGGTACGCGTGAGCTTGGCAGCCGATGGCCAAGATGCGGACCTAGATGAGAAGCTTGCGGAGTTGCGCACTGAGTTAAGAAGCAATACTGATGTTTTAGAGCTTGAACCTAAAGTGTCTTCTTTAGAGGCTTTGGTGGTTGCTTTAGACGAAAGGCGTCGTGATGAGCATGACGCGCTGGAAACCTTAATTGGCAACTCTCTAGACGGCTTTTTAAAATCACAGCTTCCGCGACAGAATAAATCGCTTATCAAGAAATACCAAAAATCCCTTCCAAAATTAATGGAGGGTAACGGTAATCACTTGGAAATGTGGACCGAGTATGCAGCGATTCAAGAAGCTTTAGTTGCGTACATTAGCGATTTGGAGAGTCAAGACGGAGAGCAAAAAGGCTTTTTCCAGCGATTGTTTGCTGGAGGCGGCGATTCCCCTGATCAATCTCAGGAAGTTGATAAAGTTTCTAAACAAGAAGCTTCTGTAGAGGTTGATAGTGATCAGGCTGAGGATGATTCTGAGCCCGGTATTATTGATCAGGTTGAGCAGTTAGCCGAGCAGGAACCAGTTGATGTGGCTGACGCAAACGATGATCTCGCTAGCTTGACCACTATTCCTGAAGATGAGGAAGAGCGTGAACAATTAAGGCAACGTATAGCGAGCGTTATTTCAAGCTTGCTTCAACAAATCGATTTGCCTGAGGAAAACCATTCTAAAAAAGATTCGTTGATTCAAAAAATCGAAAGCCCTTTTGCTTGGAATGATCTTCCAGATTTACTCGAGGAAACTGCTGAACTGGTAACGACTACTCGAGTCGAGGCGCAAAAAGAGTTTGAAGGCTTTTTGGTATCGTTGCATGAGCGGCTAAGAGAAATTCAAGATTTTCTAGTAACCGCTCGAAAAGGCGAAGAGCAAGCACAGCTAAACCAGGAAAAGCTAGATAACGAAGTGCGCAATGAGTTGCGCGAAATTCGCAATACTGTTGAAACCAGTGATGATATTGATCGTATCAAGTTGGATATTGAATCCATGGTAGATCGTATTATATCGGTGGTAGATAAATTTCATGGCGACGAACGCGTTCGGCGTGATGAGGTTTATGAGCATATAGAGTCGCTGGGTAAGCGCATGGAAGCGATGGAAAGCGAAGCTACTGAATTGCGTACCAGTTTGGAAGCAACTCGTATCCAAGCAATGAAGGATGCGCTAACTGAGCTGCCCAATCGCCAAGCTTATGATGAGCATATTGAGCGTGAATTTTCCCGCTGGAAACGTCGTAATTATCCTTTATCGATAGCGATCTGCGATATTGATCACTTTAAGGCGATCAACGACAACTTGGGGCACTTGAGAGGGGATAAAGTGCTGAAGTTGGTATCGCGTGAATTATCGCGAAGAGTGCGCAGTGAAGATTTTGTTGCGCGTTATGGCGGTGAAGAATTTGTGATTGTTATGCCTGATACTGATGAGCCTTCTGCGGTAGCCGCTGTCGAAAAAGTACGTTCTTGTATCGAAGAGTGTCCCTTTAATTTTAATAATGAACGTATACCTGTTACGGCTTCTTTTGGCGTAACTTCCTTTGGTGAAGGGGATACCATAGAGTCCTGTTTTGAGCGAGCCGACAAGGCGCTCTATGAAGCTAAAAACACTGGAAGAAATAAAGTAGTAAAAAGTGGTGGCATGCGCTAAAGCCGAGTTGAGCATCGACTGTTTAGCAGTATCAGTATCTTGGTTTTAGTTGAGAATATCGGCTAAGCGAGCTACTAATAACTCTTCATCAAGTGGCTTGGTGATCAGTTCATCCACACCTGATTGCATGATCTCTTCATCTTCACCTTTGATAGCATGGGCTGTCAGAGCAATGATGGGAATATTTTTATAACGTTCGGTGTTTCGTAATTGTTTCGTGGCTTCTTTACCGTCCATACCGGGTAGGGAAATGTCCATCAAAACTAGGTCGAATTCTTGTTGATTGGCCAGGTCGATACAATCTTCCCCGGTGAAGGCAGACGTAATATCGTAACCCTCATCCTCCAGAATCCAGGTGACTAGCTTCATATTGTCAGGATTGTCTTCAACTACCAGAATGCGCTTGGCCATCTAACTACTTCTCCGCTGCCTTTTGTTAAAGTCTAGAACAAAAGCGGCTGCTCTGCTGAAGGCGTGTGTTGCTTTATTGTTAAACCTGGGCGTAGGCGTTGTTTTCCCCTAACCAACGTGAGATTAGAGGCTCTACAAGCTCTGCATGGTTAGTGAGTATTCGCTCGGCAAGTGGTTTGAGGGTTTCTAGTAGGTCTTCATCTCGCATTAAATCGGCAATTCGAAAGCCGATATCGCCAGTTTGTCGTGTTCCTAGTACCTCTCCAGGGCCACGCAACTCCAGATCTTTTTCCGCAATTTCAAAGCCATCATTAGTGGCGCGCATTATTTCAAGGCGCGCTTTGCCTTGCTGGCTTAACGGGTTTTGGTACAGCAATACACAAAAACTAGCATTAGCCCCCCTTCCTACTCGCCCTCTCAACTGGTGCAGCTGTGCTAGGCCCAGTCGCTCGGGGTTCTCGATAACCATCACGCTCGCATTGGGTACATTCACCCCCACTTCGATAACGGTGGTGGCAACTAGCAGTTGTAGACTGCCTTGCTGGAATTCAGTCATCACGGCCGTCTTTTCTTGGGGTTTCATGCGACCATGGATTAAGCCGACGCTTATTCCCGGCAATTGTTCGCTGAGGAGCTTGGCCGCATCTTCGGCTGCCTGGCACTGCAGGGCTTCAGATTCCTCTATCAAAGTGCAAACCCAATAAACCTGCTTATTTTCCTGACAGGCATTCTGAACTCTTGCCACTACTTGATCTCGCCGTTGATTGTCGATGACTACGGTAGTGACAGGTTTTCTTCCCGGAGGAAGTTCATCAATCACAGAGGTATCAAGATCGGCATAGGCGCTCATGGCCAATGTTCTTGGTATGGGTGTGGCGGTCATAATAAGCTGATGGGGTGTTATGCCTTGCTTTGCCCCTTTATCTTTAAGAGACAAGCGTTGATGTACCCCAAAGCGATGTTGCTCGTCGATAATGACTAACCCCAAACGCTGATAGACAACGTCTTCTTGAAACAGCGCGTGGGTGCCAATGATCATAGTGGCCTCACCACTGGCAATGTCGTTCAGGGTGGTGCTTCTAGCCTTACCTTTAACCTTTCCACTGAGCCAGCTGGTGGAAATCGCGAGAGTGTCAAACCATTCACTAAAATGTTGATAATGCTGTTCCGCTAGAATCTCTGTAGGTGCCATTAAGGCCACCTGAAAGCCGCAGTCAATTGCCCGCAGTGCTGCGAGTGCCGCCACTAACGTTTTTCCAGAACCTACATCACCTTGTACTAGGCGCAACATTGGGTGAGGTTGTTTTAGATCCTTTAGAATTTCAGAAACTACCCGCTGTTGCGCGTTGGTGGGATAAAAGGGTAATTGTTTTAGAAAGCTCTCGGCTCGACTTTCGGCGGTATTAAGCGCAGGTGCTTTATCGGATTTTATTCGCTGTCGAATACCCAACAAGCTAACGTGGTGTGCTAGAAGCTCCTCGAGAGCCAGGCGCCTTTGTGCCGGATGAGATCCTTGCAGTAATTGTGTTACGTTCGCTTCTGGTGGTGGGCGATGGGTAAGTTGCAGCGCCTGCGCTAAGGTTGGCCACTGATAGTTATCAATAACCTCTTGAGGAATTAATTCTTTAATGGGGTGAGCACCGCCCAGTAAACGTAATGCTTGATCCGTTAGCTTTCTAAGCAAGTGTTGGCTAACGCCTTCGGTAGTGGGGTAAATGGCAGTTAAGGATTTTTCTACTGGGGCATCAGCAGATTTGAGAATTTGATACTCGGGGTGAGCGATTTCTTTGCCAGCACTGGTGAGCCTTACTTCGCCAAAACAGCGTATCAGAGCGCCTTTACTGAGTTGCTTTTGTTGTGCTGCGGAGAAGTGAAAAAAACGCAGTTGAATGGCACCGGTACCGTCGGAGAGTCGGCAAATTAAGCTGCGGCGTTTACGAAACACCACGCTACTAATTTCAATGGTGCCTTGAATTAGCGCTTCATTAAATGGTTCAGTAGCACCAATGGGCGTAATGTGGGTTCTGTCTTGATAGCGCGATGGCAAATGAAACAGTAAGTCTTGGAGATTGCGCAATCCCAAGCGCTGTAATTTGGGGGCGGTTGCAGCTCCGACCCCTTTTAGTTGTGATACTGGAGTGGATTGCCAGAAGTTGCTCACGACTTGGTTGCAATCACATCAATGGAACAGCTTTGAATCGCTTGGGTTAATGCCTCTATCGCTTTGGGGCGTGGAAATCGCTTGCGCCAAACAATGGAAACGCTTCTGTAAGGCGTTTTACCGGCAAAGGGTTTATAGACCAAGGTATCGGAATCATAGATTTGGTGATCGACTGCAGACATGGGTACGATGGTTAATCCTAACCCGGAGGCAACCATGTGTCGCAGTGTTTCCAAAGAAGTGCCTTGCGGGGTTAAATTAGTTTCGCTGGTTTCTTTCTGAATTGTTGGACAGGCTTTTAATACCTGGTCGCGAAAGCAGTGCCCTTCTCCTAATAATAAAATTTGTTCTTTCTCGAGTTGCTTGCGGGTTATTTTTTCTTTTTCCGCCAGGGGGTGATCCGCAGGCGTTAAGATGCAAAATGGCTCGTCATAAAGGTCGATCATCTCTGTTTCTGGTTCCTTAAAAGGAGGGGAGATGATGATGGCGTCTAGCTCGCCATGGCGTAGCTTATTGCGCAATACCTCGGTGTAATTTTCTTCCAATATGAGCGGCATTGTTGGGGCAATAGGTTTTATGTGTCTGATTAAGTGAGGGAACAAATAAGGCCCAACGGTAAAAATGGCCCCTACCTTTAAAGCTGAGTTAATTTCTCCACGACCTTCGTCAGCAATAGTTTTAACAATTTCAGCTTCTTCTAGCACTCGAATCGCCTGCTCGATAATGCGCTCACCCAATGGGGTGACTCTTACTTCGGTGCGACTGCGTTCGAAAATTGCAATATTAAGTTCATCTTCGAGTTTTTTGATAGCCACACTCAAGGTAGGTTGACTAACAAAACATTTCTCTGCAGCCTTGCGAAAGTGTTTTTCCCGGGCCAAGGTAACGATGTAGCGAAGTTCGGTTAAAGTCATGGTTTTCGTAGGTGTATTAGTGATAGGCAAAAAGTATCACGTTATTGCACAGTTAAAAAGATCTATATCAAATCCTGGGGAGCAAGAAGCGCTTTTATGAATGTGAACGAGATGACACAGAGTAAATCTGTTCTGCTGGTCGGCTGTGGCGACATAGGGTTGCAATTAGGTGAAGTCTTAACACAGCAAGGCTTTTCAGTGCATGGACTACGTCGCAATCCACCTGCGCAAGGTCCCTTCGAATTTGTTAAAGCTGATTTGTTAGATCCGCTCTCTCTGGAGTGCATTCAGGATACCTATGACTTCATTGTCTATACGGCAACACCCTCCAAGAGCACTCCTGAAGCCTACGAGGCAATCTATGTACAAGGACTAAAGAATCTAATGGCGGCAGTGGATCAACCTAGAGAAAGATTCTTTCTAGTATCTTCCACTGGTGTATATCATCAAACTCTAGGTGAATGGGTAGATGAAAGCTCTGCTACAGAGCCCGTGCGCTTCTCTGGTCAAACCTTATTAAAAGCTGAGCAGCTTGCATCTGCAGGTTGGTCTAATACCACGGTGGTTCGTTTTGCCGGGATTTACGGGCCAGGACGTTTGCGCCTGGTAAAGAAAATTCAGCAAGGTTGTACAGTGGTTGAAACGCCACCTAAATATACCAATCGTATTCATCGCGATGATTGTGCAGGGCTGTTACAGTTTTTAATGGCACAGGTCTTGGCGGGTGAAAACATTGAATCTATCTATACTGGTGTGGATAGCGATCCAGGTAGCGAAGCCGAAGTGTTGGATTTTATTGCCACCCAATTGCAGCTGCCTATACCTGCTCGTGAAGAGGCACCGAGTAATATGAGTCAGAATAAGCGCTGTTGCAATGATTTGATCGTAAATGCTGGATATCGTTTTAAGTTTCCAAGTTATAAAGAGGGTTATTTAGATATTTTGCAAAAAGCTGAACTTATTTAAGCTTGTTTTTGATTGGTTGTTTTGCTTTCGTTTAGTGTTTCATTGGTATTGGTTGTTAGCGGTACGGGTTTATCAAACCAAAAACCTTGGCCATATTGAATACCGATTTTTTGCAGTGTTGCGATAGTGCTGTCGTCTTCTATCCACTCAGCAATACATTGCATGTTTTTTAACAGGGCGATTTTTGCTAAAGACTCCACGATAATTTGGCTAGTTTTATCTTGATGTAGAGAGCGCACGAACTGCCCATCCAGTTTTACATATTGTATGGGTAGCTTTTCTAAGTAGGAGTGGTTGGCGACACCGCTGCCAAAATCGTCAAGCGCGAATTTGAATCCCAGAGCGATCATGTCTTGCATGGCATCGCATATTTCATCCAGATCCTGTAGTGCTACTCTCTCGGTAACCTCAAAGCAAATTCTAGAGGTATCAATCTGTTCTCGTTTAGCGAGGGCCTTTATATCTGCAAAGAAGTTTTTGTCGTTTAGTGAGTTTCCACATAAATTTATGTTGTAGGTCGCCTTGTCATTCGGGTTGGCGTGTAAATACTGAAAAGTTTTTTCAGTTACCCAACGATCTATTACCGGCATAAATCCAAAACGTTCGGCAATAGGTAAAAAGCTCGCTGGGCTAATAAGAGTATCTTTTTGGTTTAAACGAATTAATATTTCATAGTGGGAGCATTGGTTCACTGCTTGGTCCAGGCGATGTATGCCTTGCCTATATAGCGTGAACTGATTGCGCATTAATGCTCGCTTCAACTGGGATATCCATTCTATTTCCCCTTGATAACGTAACATGTCGATATCTTCTGCGTGGTAGGTGCTGATTTTATTTCTACCAGTTTCTTTTGCCTGATAGCATGCAATGTCCGCTCGTGAAAGAACTGCATTTGCGGAACTATCTTGGGGATGAATATAGGTAAGACCAATACTCGCACCCACAGAGAATATGAGATCTTCATGATGGTAACGATAGTCTAAGATAGAGCGGCGAATAGATTCGGCAATGGCCAAGGCATGAGGCTCATTGTCGATAGGTAAAATGATACCAAATTCATCGCCGCTGATCCGTGCTGCCATGCCGCCATCATTCACATGGTTTGATATTAGCGCGGCGATTTCAATTAGCATTAAATCGCCTATCTCATGTCCACAGGTATCGTTAATAAGTTTGAATTGATCTAAATCGATGTAGAGCAGTGTGTAACGTTGAGATTCATTAAGTTCCGCTAATGTATGTTTTAACTTTGAATTAAAAGCACGACGATTAGCGAGCCCCGTAATTTCATCATGATTGGCTTGATAGGTGAGTTCATCCTTCAAGACTTTTTCGTCAGTGATGTCCCTTAACACGATAACGGTGCCAGCTATTTGGTCCTGACGTTTCCAGCTTTTAATTCGTGCATCAATGACTCTAAGTTCGCTATCTTTATTTGGGAATCGATACAGGTAGTGATCTTCATCTTCTGCCTCGCGAGATAGAAATGTTGATACAGGATGTAGCTTAGTATCTGATGCTTCTCCATCGAATAGTGGACAGACTTCCAAAATATCGCAGCCGAGGGCGCTGCCTGCATTCCAGCCGGTAATGGCTTCCGCAGTGTCATTTAGGAATAAAACTTTACCATCGATATTGGTGGTGATGACGCCATCACTGATAGAGAAGAGTGTGGTCTCTGCTTTATTCTTCTCTTCCAATAATTCTATTCGAGCCAAGTTCTTTTCGTAAAATAATGCTGCCATCAAAAAACTAGATAGGGCACAAGTTCCAATAAATGCCATTTTGACTGAAAGAGCAAAGTCAGTAGTGGGTACTAGCAAGCCTTCTCCCAAGACAATGGTAGTGAGCACCACTAAGCTTAAGCTAGCGCCTTGATTGCCTAGGGTAATTGCCGAATAGGTCACATAAGGAAGTAGTAGGAAAAACAGTAAGTTGCTGTGATCGGGAATGCTATAGAAGAAGGCAATAAAAGCGCCCACGATAATTAAACTAGATAGTAACCAGCGTTCTAGGAAGATCTTTAGTGGTGGTCGTTGATGCCACCAACAGGTGATTAATGGAGTAATCACTAAAATACCTAAGGTATCCCCTAGCCACCAAGTCACCGAAGTTTGTAGGAACTGATTAGTGGTAATTTCTTTTAACAGCAGCAAGTTGCCGGCACCAATGAGTCCGCTTGCGGCTGGTGCAATGATGGCGATGGCACCAAAAAAGAATAAGTTATCTTGAAAGGATTTTAGCTTTGGCGAAAGGTTAAAAAACTCAATCAATTTAACAGCGATAAAAGCTTCTATTAATTGCGCAGAGCTACCCCATAGTCCAGTAATCACCGATTGATTCAAGCTAATGGCTATTAGGGTTTCACCGAGTACAATCACCGGCCACCAGCGCCAACCCATTAACCAAAAAATCGCGACAGCAATACCAGAAGGAGGCCACAGTGGTGTGACGTCGCCGTAAAAAACAGCAATAAATAGGCCTGCTTGCGCGCTTAAGAAATAAACGGTTGTTAGGGCTATCAGGAAAAGCCCATAGCGGCCATAGGACATAATGGGAATACTGTGCTCAGGAGTTTGCTTTTAGTATAGTCTTTAATTTGACGAGCAGCTTAGTTCCAGTATTCCCAAGAATATATTGGCGGTTATTAGAAGTTATTAGCCGATTTCCATAATGGCATCCATTTCCACTTCCGCGCCTTTTGGAAGAGATGCGACACCAATAGCCGCTCTGGCGGGGTATGGTTGTTCGAAATAGCGTGACATAACTTCGTTAACTAAAGCGAAGTTATTCAAATCTGTTAGGAAGATATTCAATTTGGCAATATCGGCAAGGCTACCACCGGCTGCTTCTGCAACGGCTTTTAAATTCTCAAATACTCGAACGATATTTGCTTCCATGTCCCCTTCCACCATTTCCATGGTTTCAGGAACTAAGGGAATTTGCCCGGATAAATAAACGGTGTTACCAACTTTAACTGCTTGTGAGTAGGTGCCAATGGCTTGTGGTGCTTTATCCGTGTGAATGGTCTCACGAGTCATTCGAGTATCTCCTAGTTTCGAGCGCGTGTGATTTTGTTGACTGCTTTTAGTTGGCGTAGTTTGCGAATAGCTCGAGCCAAATGAGCACGATCGTGAACGGCAATTCGCATTTTTACCACACTAAGGTGAGCATCTTTTTCTTTTAGATTAATGGTTTCGATATTGATATCAGTTTCTGAAATGACAGAAGCTAATCTTGCTAGCGCTCCGCGATCATTCTCTAATTCAATACGAAGTTCAGCGGGAAATTCCCCTTCTATTTTCTTAGCCCAATTAACTTCTAAACATTTTTCGGGGTTTTCTTTCATTTCCGAAGTAATGTTTTTGCAGTCATGGATATGGATCACCATCCCACGACCGGCACTTAAATGGCCGATAATAGAATCGCCTGGAATTGGTCGACAACATTTTGCGAAATTAATCACCATGCCTTCGGTGCCACGAATGATTAATGGCTTCGGTTTGTCACCACCAAGTTCGGAAGTGTTATCTTCATCTTGCGGTAGTAAACGGCGGGCAGCAATTTGTGCCATTTGGTTGCCAAGGCCAATGTCTTCCAACAGGTCATCGAAAGTTTCAAAGCCCGCTTCGTTTAACGCAGTATTAAGTCGATCTTCAGGTATTGAATCAAATTCAATATCGAAGGCCGCCAATGCTTTGTTGAGTAATCGCTGCCCCAGTTCCACTGATTCAGAACGGCGTTGATTTTTTAAGAAGTGGCGAATATTGCTTCTTGCCTTTGCCGTAATAACAAAGCTTAACCAGGCTGGATTCGGGCAGGCGCCAGGGGCTGTAATTACTTGAATGGTGTTACCGCTTTCCAGCGGTGTGCTCAATGGTACTAAGCGATGATCGATACGTGCCGCTACACAACTGTTGCCAACATCGGTATGTACGGAATAGGCAAAATCCACCGGCGTTGAACCAGATGGCAATTCTAGGATGTTGCCCTTGGGTGTGAACACATAAACTTCATCGGGGAATAGATCCATTTTTACATGCTCGATAAACTCCAATGAGTTACCGGCACGTTGCTGCATTTCAAGTAGACCTTTTAACCATTCTTTAGCACGGTTTTGTGCGCCGCCTGCTGGATCGGGATCGGATTTATAAAGCCAGTGGGCGGCAATACCGTTGTCGGCCATGGCTTCCATTTCATGTGTGCGGATTTGAATTTCAATGGGTACGCCGTTCATTCCCTTTAAGGTGGTATGCAGGGATTGGTAACCGTTCGCCTTCGGAATAGCAACATAGTCCTTAAAACGACCCGGTATCGGTTTGTATAGATTGTGCACTACACCCAGCACGCGGTAGCAATCGTCGACGCTGCTTACGGTAATTCGAAATCCATACACATCCATTATTTGATTGAATGGTTTGTGTTGGGATTTCATTTTTTCGTAGATGCTATAGATGTGTTTTTCGCGACCAAACACCGTGGCTTCAATGGATTCTTGAGCTAGTCGGTTAGATAGCGATTCTTGAATACGAGCAACCATGTCTTTGCGATTGCCACGATTGCTTTTGACTGCTCGTTTAATGCGGTCCGCACGCATTGGATAAAGATTGTTGAAGCACAGATCTTCCAGTTCGACACGGAAATTGTTCATGCCAAGCCTGTTGGCGATAGGTGCATAAATTTCCAAGGTTTCGGTGGCAACTCTGCGGCGCTTTTGCGGGTGAAGTACTCCGAGGGTGCGCATATTGTGGAGTCTATCTGCCAACTTAACCAAAATAACGCGGATGTCTTTGGTCATCGCTAGCATCATCTTGCGGAAGTTCTCCGCTTGTTGAACCGCTTTAGATTCAAACTTGATTGCGCCAATCTTACTAACGCCATCGACGATTTCAGCGACGACGGGGTCGAAGTCTTCTTCCAGTGTTTCTTTGCTAACTCCCGTGTCTTCAATGACATCATGCAGCAGTGCCGCCATTAGGCTTTGCGGATCCATATGCATGTCAGCGAGGATCTTACAAACTGCCACGGGGTGAACAATGTAGGGGTCGCCACTGCGGCGAAATTGACCTTCGTGGGCTTCTTTAGCGAAATGATAGGCGCGAATAATCCCCTCGACTTGATCTGGCGCCAGGTAGTTTAACTTTTCGGTAAGACTTTCAAGGGTTTGCAACGCCCATTCCTCTCCACGGCTGACTTTTTAGTGTACTGGTATTGGGCGAGAATGAGAACTGCTTAGAGACACGAAAAAGCCACTAAACCATGAGTTTAGTGGCTTTTCTGAATTTGAATTGTCAGCTAAAGAATGGTGTGACAATAAAGAGCCATTAAAGCATTGGTGGTAGAGGCACTTCTTTCTCTTGCTGTGGCTTGTCATCTAGGATGCTGTTGTCGATATAGCCTTCGGCGATTTCTCGAAGCGCGACAACTGTTGGCTTGTCATTTTCCCACTCTACCAAAGGGTCCTTGCCGCCGGTGGCGATTTGGCGTGCTCTTTTCGAAGCAACCAATACAAGCTGGAAGCGGTTTTCAACGTTATCTAGACAATCTTCAACAGTAACTCGGGCCATGGGATCCTCGATCGGAATAATGTGTTTTGCTTTTGCAGTCTACAGTCTAGCCAAGCACTGCGAGGTTGCCTAGACGAAAGGTTGCGAATTTTAACGATACGAACCAGGAAATACAAGGCCTAGGGCCACTTGCTAGCGGTTGATCAGGCAAGCAATTCTTCCAATAGGGCTGCCTGGCGGCTTAGCTGATGGATGCTTTTTAAACGGTTAGAGGTGACCAGGGCTTTGAAATGTCGTAAAGCCACCTCAAATTCGTCGTTGATAATAAGGTAGTCATACTCGACATGATGACTCATTTCTTCTTTCGCTTGAGCCATGCGGCCCTTGATCACTTCTTCGGAGTCTTGGCCGCGACCAGTGAGGCGCTCCTTGAGCGCTGAACGCGATGGAGGGAGAATAAAGATGCCCACGGTTTCAGGCATCAAGCGCCTTACTTGGGCTGCGCCCTGCCAATCAATTTCCAAAATCACATCGACCCCTTGGGATAGTTGCTCGTTTACCCAGGATTTTGAGGTGCCATAGTAATTTCCAAACACTTCTGCATGTTCTAAAAAGTCGGCGTTACCGAGCATGTCTTGAAATGTATCAGTGCTGACAAAGTGATAGTTGATCCCATCTTCCTCGCCAGGGCGCATAGCCCGGGTGGTGTGAGAGACGGAAACTCGGATTCCACTAGTGCTTTCAACCAGTGCTTTAACTAGGCTGGTCTTGCCTGCTCCTGAGGGTGCTGACACAACATACAGTGTTCCGCTCATAGTGATTCAAAAGCCTCTGTCGGAATGGAGTCTAGGTTTTGTTGCCATTATAGAACAGGATTGCTTACTCGATATTTTGAATCTGCTCACGCATTTGTTCGATGAGCACTTTGAGTTCCACGGCCACCTGGGTGGTAACGACGTGAATAGATTTTGAGCCAAGCGTATTAGCTTCGCGATTCAGTTCTTGCATTAGAAAATCCAGGCGTCTGCCACTTGCGCCGCCTTTATTGAGGGAGCGTCTAACTTCTTCAACGTGGGTGCTGAGGCGATCTAACTCTTCATCGATATCGGCTTTCTGCGCAATAAACACCATTTCTTGTTCCAAGCGTTCCTGGTCTAAGTTGACTTGGGCTTCCTCTAACTTGGTATTGATGCGTTCGCGCTGGTTTTGCAGAATCTCTGGCATATGCTGCTTGGCAATTTCTACCTGAGCAAGGATGCCATCGAGTCGATCTTGAATTAGTTTCTTTAATTCTGCACCTTCCCGTTCTCGGTGTGCGATAAAGTCATCGAGGGTTGCGTCTAACAAGCTCATAGCGGTCTGTTGAATATGGGACATGTCGGTTTCGGGTGTCTCAATAACGCCTTGCCACCCCAGTAAAGCGGTGGTGGATAAGGTTGAGCTGTCGCCGGTGATGGTTTGAATCTGATGTGCTGCGTCTAGTAATTGCTTAACGTAAGCTTCATTGACTTTAATTTCTGTGGGCGCAGCGTTTTCGGTTTTAAGCTTGAGGGTGCATTCTAATTTGCCCCTGCTTAAGCGCTTTCTTAATTTTTCGCGCACCCCATTTTCTAATTCACGCAGCTGCTCCGGCAAGCGAGGGGTAACTTCTAAATAGCGGTGGTTAACTGAACGAAGCTCCCAAGAAAGGTTTCCCCAAGTTTCCTTGAGTTCCTTGCGGCTAAAGGCGGTCATGCTGCGAATCATAGAATCTGGGCCCTAGTGTCAGTGATTAAGCTAATAAGTGTACTGTGATTATTTGCTGATTGCGATGCTTTCGCCTGGGAATCTGTGAACGAAACCTTAGGTTTCTTGCTTGGCTTTGTCAGCAAAATCTCTGTATTAGCTTCTAATCTTGTTATACTCGCTCGCTCACAGTCACTAGTAGGGGAACTTTTGAAATGCGTCCAAGCGGAAGAGCACCAGATCAATTGCGAGATGTGAAGATTACTCGTAACTATACCTGCCATGCGGAAGGCTCTGTGTTAGTAGAGTTTGGAAATACCAAAGTCATCTGCACTGCCAGTGTCAATGATGGCGTTCCTCGATTTTTGAAAGGTAGTGGGCAAGGTTGGGTGACCGCTGAATATGGCATGTTGCCAAGATCCACCGGCGACCGTATGGGTAGGGAAGCTGCTCGTGGCAAGCAAGGTGGCCGTACTTTAGAGATTCAACGTTTAATCGCTCGTTCATTACGTGCTGCAGTAGATTTAAATCTCCTTGGAGAAAATACCGTCTATGTGGATTGCGATGTCATTCAAGCCGACGGTGGCACGCGCACAGCATCTATTACTGGCGGTTGTGTCGCATTGGTAGATGCCCTTAGCTGGATGCTTGAGCAAGGTAAGATCAAGCAAGATCCTTTACAGCGATTAATCGCTTCGGTTTCTGTCGGTGTTTATCAAGGCACCCCGGTTTTGGATCTCGATTACCCAGAAGATTCGAATGCGGAAACGGATATGAATGTGGTGATGACCCAGCACGGTGGTTTTGTTGAAGTGCAGGGTACAGCGGAAGGAGAAGCATTTAGTCGCGATGATATGAATGCCATGATGGACCTTGCAGAAAAAGGCATTGGTGAATTGTTCGCACTCCAACAGCAAGCGTTAGGTTGGTAGTCAGTGAAGAGTTATCAAAAAGAGTTTATTCAATTTGCGCTGCAACAAGAGGTGCTGCGCTTTGGTGAGTTTACTTTAAAGTCAGGGCGTACCAGCCCTTACTTTTTTAATGCGGGGTTATTCCAAACCGGTGGGGCATTGGCGCAACTTGGCCGTTTTTATGCGCAAACAATAGCCGATGACGGTACGCCCTTTGATGTACTTTTTGGCCCTGCATACAAAGGTATCCCCATTGCTTCGGCGGCAGCAATTGCACTTGCAGATCATCACAACCAAGATGTGCCGTGGTGCTTCAATCGGAAAGAAGCTAAGGGTCATGGTGAGGGTGGAACGCTAGTTGGTGCCGCCTTAGAAGGCAAAAGAGTGCTAATCATCGACGATGTCATTACGGCGGGCACTGCAATTCGAGAAGTTATGCAGATCCTAGAAAATGTCGGTGCCACACCTGCTGGTGTGGTGGTGGCTTTAGATCGTCAGGAGCGTGGTAAAGGTGAAAAATCAGCTATCCAGGAAGTGGAAGAAGAGTTCTCTATTCCTGTGATGAGCGTTATTAACTTAGCTCAATTGATTGATTATATTGAAGAAGTTGCCCAGTCGGATGAGTCTTGGCAGCCGCATTTGGCAAGTGTTCGCGACTATCGCTCTATGTATGGTATTGCGTGATATAGCGCAAAGATTGTTAAATCTTCCGGGTTCACACTTGCAGTAGGTTGGTAGTACCCAGCAAGGAAGCTAAACTGAAATAGGGAGTCTTTAGAGTGTTGGGAACCTCTCGGGCCAATAGACCTCTAAGCACTAGGCGCCAGGGGTCTATTGAAGGCCGCTATATACAATTATCAGTAAATAATTTGAGTGAATCTAATCAGTAAAATGCTGTTTCGTATCGTCGTTGTTATTTTTGCATTAATGTTTACCGCATCTAGCATTGCGGCAAAACGCTTTTATCGTTTCGAAGATGAGAACGGTAATCGAGTTATTCGCGATACCATACCGCCAGATTTGGTTCATAAAGGATATGATGTTTTGGGTGCAGATGGTCGGGTTTTAAAAACTGTGCCCAGGGCTTTAACTGCAGATGAAATTAAAGAGCTGGAAAAGAACCAGCAGACAGATGAGCAGCGTGCGCAGCAAGCGGCTATTCAGGAAGCCGCCGATAAAAAGCTGCTGACCATATTCAGTGCTCCTAAAGATGCCGAACGTGCAAGGGAGCGTAAACTGGAAGCGCTTGATGTATTAATTAGCGTTAATAAAGGCAACATCACTCGCTTAAAATCTGAATTTGACCTTGCTCAGCAAGAAGCAGCAGCTAACGAAAGGGCTAGTGTTCCTGTTCCAGAGCATCTTATCGAAAAGATGGATCGTATTGATCGGCAGATTCAGAAGCTAGAAGCCAATATTCAAGAAAAAGAATTAGAGAAAGAAGCTGTTCGCCAGCAATATGCTAAAGATATCGATCGGCTTATATATTTAATGCGCCAGCAGGGTCGTTACGTAGAATAACGTTGGATTAATTGAATCTCTGTTAGCCTAGGTTTCTTTATTAATTTCGATACAAGTTTGCTTCTAAAAGCTGCCATTGCTGTTGCCAATTTTCGATAGGTGATCTAGAAAAACCACTTCTTACATACTGACAAATTCTGCCTTCTGCTGATGCTAGTAAAAGGTTTGCAGACTCGGTTGGCGTTAATTGAGTTCGCTTGCCTTCTTTCAGCTCCGCTTCTCTCAAAACTTGTTTTAATTGTGTTTCCAAACGATCAAATAATTGAACGACCCGTTGACGTAATCGATCGGTTTCACCGGTGATGGCATCACCGGTTAAAATTCTGGTAATCCCTGGATTTTTTTCTGCAAAACCTAGCAGCAAAGTTAGAATCTGTTTGCATTGTTCTAGTGCAGTGGGTTCTTCTTTAACGATTAAGTTGATTCTGCTAAATAAGGAGTCTTCAATAAACTCGATTAAACCCTCAAACATTTTCGCTTTGCTGGGAAAGTGTCGATAGAGTGCCGCTTCTGACACGCCTACTTCTTTAGCAAGAGCTGCGGTGGTAATGCGGCCGCCAGGGGTCGCTTCAAGCATGGCCGCCAATGATTGTAATATTTGATCTTTGCGCGACGGCTTTTTGTTATCGTTAGACATGGGCGAGTTACTTATCTAGTTGTTCACTGGTAATGAGCGTGCCAACGCCTTCATCGGTGAAAATTTCTAACATCACTGCATGCGGCACTCGGCCATCTATAATGTGGGCGCTGGTAACTCCTGCTTTAACTGCATCCAAAGCGCAGCCTATTTTAGGGAGCATGCCACCATAAATGGTACCGTCTTCAATTAATGCGTCCACTTGAGGAACACTAAGTCCAGTGAGTGTATTACCAGACTTGTCCTGCAAGCCTGAGATATTGGTGAGCAAAATCAGTTTTTCTGCCTGCAATACTTCCGCTACTTTGCCGGCTACAAGATCTGCATTAATGTTATAAGAAGCACCATCTTCGCCCACACCTATCGGTGCGATGACGGGAATAAAATCACCTTTAACTAGCATATCGACAATGTTTGTATTCACTGATTCAACTTCGCCAACATGACCAATGTCGATTATTTCAGGTGCCTTTAAATCTGGTGAAGATCGAGTGACCTTAAGCTGTTTGGCTTTGATCAGCTGACCGTCTTTTCCAGTTAATCCAACCGCTTGTCCGCCATTTTGATTGATTAAATTAACAATGTCTTTATTGACCAGGCCGCCAAGTACCATTTGCACCACATCCATGGTTTCGCTGTCGGTAACACGCATGCCTTCAATGAATTTACTTTCTTTGCCAATTTTCTCTAATAGGTCGCCGATCTGAGGGCCGCCGCCATGAACAATGACGGGATTAATGCCAACCAGCTTCATCATAACAATGTCCCTAGCGAAGCTATTTTTGAGCTCCTCATCAACCATGGCATTGCCGCCATACTTAATGACAATCGTTTTGTCCGTAAAACGCTGAATATAGGGGAGTGCTTCGGAGAGCACCTTGGCGATATTGAGTGCTTGATCTTTATTTAAGGTCATTGGTCTTAACATGGTCATTAAAAATACAGTAGGTGCGCTAAGACAGCGCAGGCTAACCTGCTATTGCAGATGCCAAAAACTTTGTGCGAAAAGGTGCTAAGTGTCGTGCTATTAAAACTCTACGTTAATCGAAGCGTCGGCCGCCTGCAATTGCTGACGAAAAATACCTTTAATACGCTCTAATGCTTCTTCAGAGTCTGCTTCGAAACGAGCCACCAAATTGGGGGTGGTGTTAGATGCACGAACTAGTCCCCAGCCATCGGGGTAATCAACGCGAATTCCGTCGAGTGTCACCATATTACCATCACTGAACTGTCCCTGCTCTGTTAAACGGTTCATTACGGCAAACTTTTTCTCTTCATCAATGGCAACCGATAGTTCTGGGGTTGAGACTTTCTCTGGGAATTCGGCGAAAACTTCGTCAGCGCCAAATGGTTCCATTGATAAAATCTCTAACAAGCGTGCTGCACTATAGATGGCATCATCAAACCCATACCAGCGGTCATTGAAGAAAATATGGCCACTCAATTCGCCGCCGACCACAGCACCAGTTTCAGCCATTTTAGCTTTCATCAAGGAATGGCCTGTGGGGCACATAATGGCTCGGCCCCCTAAGTTGCTTACCAGCTCCGCTACATCGCGGCTGCATTTCACGTCATAGATAATGTCTGAGCCAGGATTGCGGGACAGCAGATCGCGGGCATACAGCATCAATAATCTATCCGGCCAAATAATCTTGCCAGCAGGTGTCACGATCCCTAATCGATCACCATCACCATCGAAGGCGATTCCGAGCTCTGCATTTTGTTCTTGTACAGCAGCAATCAAAGGTTCCAGGTTTTCAGGTTTGCTGGGGTCAGGGTGATGGTTAGGGAAATCACCGTCCACTTCCCCATAAAGTGTGGTCACTGAGCATCCGAGATTATTCAAGATATCGGTTACGACTGTTCCTGCAACACCATTTCCGCAGTCCACTACAATGTTCATGGGTTTGGCAAGGACCACATCGTTTAATATTCGGTCCTTATAATCCTGCACAATATCGTGGGTTTCGTAGCTGCCCTCTCCTTGATTAAAGTTGCCTGATTCAATTCTCTCTTTGAGGGCTTGGATATGTGCTCCCGATAGCGTTTCGTCGGCAATGACAATCTTGAAGCCATTATAGTTCGCCGGATTGTGGCTACCTGTAATGACAACGCCGCTTTGGGTGCTGAGGGTCTTTGTAGCGTAATAGAGCATCGGTGTGGGTAGCATACCAATATCGATAACGTTGATACCTGTAGCTAAAAGCCCTTGGGCCAGGGCTTCGGCAAGAGAGCCACTTGAGTGTCTGCCGTCACGTGCAATAGCGATACTGGTTTGGCCTCGAGAAATGGCTTCGCTTCCGATCGCCATGCCGATGCTAGTTGCGATTCCCTCATCCAAGTTTTCTCCAACGATTCCGCGAATGTCATAGGCCCGGAAGATCTCCGAAGGCATCGCTTTGGCGCTGGCTTGAGGCATTTCCGCGCCGCCTTCAGCCATATCAACAATATCCAGATCCATTTCATCAGGACTGTCGTCAAAGGCCAGTGGATCGTTGATATCGCTTGAATCACCATCAAGCAGCGACGAGTCATCTTCGCTAATGTCGATATCGAGCACATCGTCTTTTTGGTACATGGGGTCGATGCTGCTCTCAAGATCTTGATTGCTGGTTTGCTGCATATCCTTGTTCTTCAATGAGTTATGGCGCACATGAGCGTCGTACTCGATAAACAGCCTTTCAATGGTTTGCGCTAAAGATGTAAATATCTCTAAAGAATAGGTATTTGCATGTTTGTCATGGGAGGTGAGCGCATTAAAGGTGCTGGTAAGCTTGGTGGCATTCTGTGCAAGAGCCCGTTTGACCAAACCAAAAGAGAGTAATGAAAACAGCAAAGACAAGAAGATTGCCCCGCCTCCCATTGCTAGGACGTTGACATTATTCTTGGCAGGAATATTGGTTGCAATACTGGGATAAAATCGGGCTTGCCAATGTTGAATGGGACCATCTGCTGTAACCGGGGTTTGGCTTTTGGCAGCGCTATTTCCTGCGCCATGAAATACGGTGGGTCTGCTCTTACCAAACTGCTGGGTGAGTTCCAAATACCCTAAGCTATTGTCAATTTTAGGAAATTGGTCAGTAATCTGCTTTAAATCGAATGCGGCGATCAAGGTGCCGAGGACTTGATCGTCTTGTTCGATAGCTGCAGTAATAGTTAAGAACTTGTTTGCTTCGTGAACGTGTATTTCTGGATGGGGCGCTTCCTGTTTTTCTGCTCGGGTAATCAAATCTAGTTGTGCAAAGCTAATGGGAGGAACAGAGTTTTTATCTTTCTTAGCTTTGCCTGCCAGAAAAATTTCAACATTGGCAACGCCTGGTAATTGTTGCTCGAGAGATTCTTCGAGTGCTTCAAGAGTATCACTGTCGCCGGCTATGGCGGGTGTTTTGAATTTATCGCTGTTAGCCGTTGAGGCTACTAAATTGTTTAGTTGCAAAGATTGTAGCGATATTAGGCTGATAAAACTCTTTGCTTGAGCTTGCGCCATGCTAGCTTGAGTTTCCTTGCCTCCTTGATCGACTAGCAACCAATAGATACCCCCGAAGGCTCCGCCGACGGATAAAATGCACCCCAGAATCCCAGGTAAGAAAGTTTTCAGCAAAGACCCAGTTGCCTTCGGTGTATCGGGACTCTTACTTTCTTTCTTTTTTGACGCTTTTGCGTCTTGGTCTTGCTGTTTTTTCTTCTTGCCTATGGCCATGCCTTGATCCCTTGGCGGTCACATTTAAGAGGGTTCGGTTGCTAGTGCATTCTTTAAAGATTAGCAGGGTATTGGGCTACTACCCTTCCGCTGCTAGTTTCTGTGCAATTAATTCAACTAACTGAGACGCTATTTGCTGTTTACTAGCTCGTTCCAAGACTTGCTCTTGATCTGGCCAGATGGCGGTAACCGCATTTTCGTCACTATTGAAGCCAATACCCGCTTGGCTCACATCATTGGCTACGATCATATCTAAATTCTTGCGCTCGATCTTTCCGCGGGCATATTCCAGGACAGATTGTGTCTCCGCAGCAAAACCCACCACATAGGGTTTGGGCTCTTGTTTTGCGACGGTGGCAACAATATCTGGATTTTCGATTAAGGTGAGGGTCAATGGTCCGCCATCACCTTTCTTTTTCATTTTTTGGTTTGCTTGCTTATCTGGTCGATAATCCGCCACTGCTGCGGTGGCAATAAATATATCTGCGGGTAGTACGTTTAGCGCAGCGTCTAGCATTTCTTGGGCGCTAGAAACGGACACTCTATCAACCCGATCTGGACAATCTAGATTCACTGGGCCACTGATCAGGGTTACCGCCGCTCCAGCGTCTCTAGCTGCTTCGGCCAGGGAATAGCCCATCTTTCCTGAGCTATGATTGCTAATGAATCGCACTGGATCGATAGCTTCGCGAGTGGGACCGGCAGTGATCACCACTCGTTTGCCCGTGAGTATGTTGTTTTCAAATAGGTCTGCGGTGCATTGTGCTATCTCTTCTGCTTCCAACATGCGGCCAAGCCCGACATCACCGCAGGCTTGCGATCCTGCTGCAGGACCAAATAGCGGAATCTTTCGAGACCTTAACGTCTCAATATTCTCTAAGTTTGCGGGAGAGGCCCACATAGCTTGATTCATCGCAGGCGCTACGGCAATTGGGCAGCGAGCCGCCAAGCAAAGGGTGGTTAGTAAGTCGTTGCCATGGCCATGTGCAAATCGGGCGATAAAGTCAGCGCTGGCGGGTGCTATTACAATGGCGTCGCCCCAGCGAGCGAGCTCAATGTGGCCCATGGCGGCTTCGGCTTCGGTGTCTAGTAGATCGAGATGCACCGGCTTGCCTGACAGGGCTTGCAGCGTTAAAGGCGTGATAAAGGACTGGGCTGCAGCGGTCATTACAACGCGCACATCAGCGCCATGATCCTGCAGTCTTCTTACTAGCTCGGCGCTCTTATAAGCTGCTATTCCGCCAGTGATTCCCACAATGATCCGCTTATTCGCTAGGCGTTGCATAAGCCTTTGATTCCCAATTGATAAGTTGTGTCTACCATTACCAAAGAACTATAGGGCCAATGACCTTGTTTGGGAAGTGTTCACTTACGTCATTGCGGTCTATATCAGCATTCTTAATAACCATTATCATTATACAAGGACGAATGATGGCAATTACTGATTGGCCTGAGCAGGATCGGCCTAGGGAGAAAATGCTGCAACAAGGCCCAACACACCTCAGCGACAGTGAGCTGGTTGCTGTGTTCTTGCGCACAGGGGTCGCGGGGG
Organism: Pseudomonadales bacterium; assembly: GCA_022361455.1. Taxonomy (GTDB): domain Bacteria; phylum Pseudomonadota; class Gammaproteobacteria; order Pseudomonadales; family Ketobacteraceae. The sequence goes on from JAKSAW010000710.1 coordinate 38,798, forward strand.
CTTCTGCTGTGGATGTTTCTCGAGAGTTACTTAGCCACTTTGGCACACTTCGAGGCATGTTAGATGCGCCTTTGGACAGGTTTGAGCAGGTAAAGGGTGTAGGCCCTGCCAAATATGTGTTGCTGCAGGCAGCGCTAGAGATTGGTCGGCGTTACTTGCAGGAGTCAATGGACCTGAAAGCCACAGTGCAGGGCCCAGAGCATGCCAAGCGATATTTGATGTCTCGGTTACGGCATGAGCCCCACGAGGTGTTTGCGGGATTATTTCTAGATAGCCAACACCGACTCATAGGTTATCAGGAGCTTTTCAGGGGTACTATTGACGGTGCCTCTGTATACCCTCGCGAGGTGGTCCGAAAAGTGATGGAATTAAATGCTGCTGCAGTGATTTTTGCTCACAATCATCCCTCGGGTGTTGCCGAGCCCAGCGATGCTGATGTTCGCATTACCAAGCGGCTGGCGCAGGCTCTAGCGCTGGTGGAGGCTAGTGTGTTGGATCATATGATTGTGGGAGATTCAGAGGTAATTTCGCTCGCGGAGCGGGGATTGATGTAGTGCCTTTCAGGGCTATTTCGAGGCCAATCCTTGTTTTTGCCCCAGGCATCTGGTATAAAGCTCGCCCCTCGTCGGGTAAATCACCCAATGATTAAAGAATTCCCTAGGCTCCATACAATATAGGTTGTGTGGCCTGGTTATGTTGTCCTAATTGGAGAAAGAAGATGGCTAAGGTTTGTCAGGTAACTGGTAAGCGCCCAGTAACCGGAAACAATGTATCTCACGCTCACAACAAAACCAAGCGCCGCTTCGTACCCAACTTGCACTATCATAGATTTTGGGTTGAAAGTGAAAAGCGCTTCGTGAGACTTCGTGTATCATCAAAAGGTATGCGTATTATCGATAAGAAAGGTATCGATACTGTACTAACAGAGCTCCGCGCCCGCGGTGAGAAAGTTTAAGGAGAAAGGCTGTGAGAGATAAAATTAAGTTAGTATCTTCAGCTGGTACTGGTTATTTCTACACCACTACTAAGAACAAGCGCACCATGCCTGAGAAAATGGAGATCAAAAAATACGATCCTAAAGTTCGCAAGCATGTGATGTTTAAAGAAGCAAAAATTAAGTAAGCTTGGCTTTGCTTCTGGGCTCTTAACGCCCAAAATTAAAGCGCATTCTAAAAGGCCTATAGAGAGAATATTTCTATGGGCCTTTTGCTTTTTTATATTCCACAGCAAATCAGATAGTTGCAGCCTTTTTACTGAATTTGCTCATATTTTTCCCAATATTTTTTGTCCGATTCCAGTTTTCTGCCACACTTAAAGTTTAGCCCCCTGGGGTTTTGATCGTGCTTTTGATTGCTTTATGCGTGGAGTTTAATGAACGTCTTTATTGCGAGACAGCCTGTCTTTGATCGGAACTTAAATGTCGTTGCCTATGAGCTGCTCTATCGAGCGGGACAGGTAAATTCGGCTGAAGGTATGGTAGATCCCAACCAGGCCAGTAAAGAGGTGTTAGTGAACGCCTTTTCTGAAATTGGGCTCGAAAAGATCACTAATGGACTGCCAGCGCTGGTTAACATTACTCAAGATATATTGACCAGTGGATCTTTGCCTAAGGGATTGCAAAAGTTGCTTATCCCTGAGGTGCTGGAGGATGTCTTAGTTAATGAAGACGTCATTCAGGAAGTAAAGAATCTGATCAATCTAGGTTACAACGTCGCTCTGGATGATTTTGTGTTTAGTGATGAGTGGTTGCCGCTTGTGCGTCAGGCTCGCTATATCAAAATCGATGTGCTCGCGTTGGGCACGTTGGGTGTAAAGGAGCAGCTTGCTAAGTTAAGGATGACGGGAACCGTCAACGGAAAATTGCTTGCGGAAAAAGTTGAAACCCATGAAGAATTTGAGTTGTACCGCACTTTAGGTTTTGATTATTTCCAAGGTTACTTCCTCTGCAAGCCACATATTATGAGCGGTGAGAGTGTTCCTGCTTCAGGTTTAGTCATTACCACTCTGCTGGCAGAGCTTTCTAAAGATGATTACGATATTGAGGAAGTGGAGCGTATTATCTGCCAGGATCCGCGCCTGTCATATAAGTTATTGCGTGTGGTTAACTCAGCCTCCTTTGGTTTATCTCGCACGATTAAAACCATTTCTGATGCCATTGTTATCCTGGGTTCACAAGAGTTAAGGCGTTGGTCTTCAATGTTGGCGCTATCCTCTGTGGATAACAAACCCAATGAGTTATTAGTTACCGCTATTGTGCGCGCCAAAATGTGTGAGCTGCTAGCAGAAAAGCTCGAACGCAAGTTCTCTGGTGGATATTTTACTGCTGGTCTCCTGTCTCTTTTGGATGCGTTACTAGACAAGCCTCTTGCAGAAATTGTGGAGAGGATGCCGCTATCTGCTGAGATTGAGTTGGCATTGCTCACTGGTGGTGGTGATGTGGGACAGGTGCTTAGCTGGGTTATTAGTTACGAGGCTGGCAAGTTCGAAGAATCGAATATCCCTGGCTTGGAGGCTGAAGATCTATGGGATATCTACATGCGTAGTTTGGAATGGGCAAATATCGCAACCCACAGTATGCTAGAAAAGTAATTATTTAATCAGCAGCGTCTTTCTTCTGTAGCAGCAAATTCCCCCATGAGTCCACCTTGGCGCACCATTGCGGTGTTACCAGTGTCGTCGAGACTTTCTCAACAATAAGCGCTGGCCCTTCAATGGCTTGATCGGCGGCGAGCAATTCGCGTTCAAATAGATCACATTCCTGCCATCTTCCTTGTAGATAAATGCGAGTTCGAGCTTTCGCTGAGCAAGCAGAAGTGTTGTCCAATGAGGGTAGCTCTAGCTCGTCTTGTCGTGCTTGTAGTGACACGCTGACGTTAACCAACTCCACGGAGCTATCTAAGTCATGACCAAATCTAGCCTCATGTCTTTTATGAAAATCTTTAGTGGCTTGGGAAATGCTTCCCTGCCAAGGTACGTCTAGGTAGTAGCTCTGCCCTAGATAGCGTAACTGAAGGCTAGCCGTGTATTGTATTTGTTCTGGCTGCACCCCTTCTTGCAATAACTCCTTGGTACCCTCTTCGCTCAGTTGCTGAATTGATTCTTCAATTGTGGCTGTGTTAAGGCTTTCCAGAGGCTTAATAAGCGCGTGAGTCAGTTGCCGAGCTTTGATTGCGGCCAGCATACCAAATGCAGATAGCACCCCTCCATGAATGGGCACTATGGCTTTTTTCATACCGAGCGCATCCGCCAGGTCGCATACATGAAGGCCGCCGGCACCACCAAAACAACAGAGCTGGAAGTCTTCTAGGCTGTGACCTCGTTGAATTGATATAACCCGAAGGGCTCGCGCCATATGTTCGTTGGCAATATCAATAATGCCTTGAGCGGTCTCTTCGGGTAGGAGTCCCAATTTTTTTCCTAAAGCAGTCACCGCTTTGTTGGCTGCTTCGGCATCTAAAGGCATGGCACCACCAAGGAAATAATCTGGATGTAACTTTCCTAGCAGAGCGTTAGCATCGGTCACGGTGGGTCGAACGCCTCCCTGTCCATAGCAAGCGGGGCCGGGAGCGGCGCCGGCAGATTCTGGGCCTACTTGCAGCAGTCCGCCAGGATCTTGAAAGGCAATAGAGCCACCACCGGCACCAATGGTATTCATATCCACTTGAGGTACTGCCACTGGCCAAGGGCCAATGGTACCTTCGTCAGTCAGTTGAACTTGTTCATCGATTAGGGCCACATCGGTCGAGGTGCCACCCATATCAAAAGTGAGTAGTTTAGGATGGTCCTGTTGAAGGCTGCCCATAAAGGCGGCGCCAGCTAACCCACCCGCGGGGCCTGATAGCAGCAGACGAACTGCAGCACTGCCTGCCTGCTCAGCGGCGATAGTGCCGCCAGTGGACTGCATTACCGCTACATGGCAGGGAACAACACCTTGTTGCAGTCGCTTAAGATAATCGTGAACCAGCGGCCCTAAGCTGGCATTGAGCCAAGTTGCTATACCTCTTTCATATTCCCCCGCGACGGGCAGTACGCTCGATGACCGGCTGACGAAACAATGTTCACTGAGGGCTTTTTCTATGCGCTCTTCAGCTTCGCTATTTAAAAAAGAAAATAGTAAATTGATCGCAACGGATTTAACGCCGGATTGCTTGACTTGTTCCTGAAGCGCTTGCAGTTTTTCATCGGTGAGGGGGGTCAACGTATTACCCTGAGCATCTAAGCGGCCACCGGTTTCAAAACACAGGTGACTAGGAACCGGAATCTGCTTAGCCGGTGGTGCAAGGTTATAAAGTTCGCTTCTTGTCTGACGGCCAATAGACAATAAATCTTTAAAGCCATCGTTAGTGACAAAGGCTGTTGATACTCCCTTGTTCTCCAGGGCTGCATTAGTGGCAACAGTGCTGCCATGAATAATGCGAACGCTGTTATTTTGAATCGCGCTTTCGAGTTTCAGATCAGCAATTCCCTGCAAAATTGCCTCTTCCGGAGCTGCTGGAGTCGATAGTACTTTATGAATAGTTAATCGATTTTCAGCCAGGAGCACAAAGTCTGTGAAGGTGCCGCCGGTATCTACCCCTAATATCATCATGTAGCAAATGCTCACTGTAGTGCTGAAGTGGTTGA
>JAKSAW010000711.1 GCA_022361455.1 Pseudomonadales bacterium
TCAGCTGGTTAGAGCACATCACTCATAATGATGGGGTCCCCTGATCGAATCAGGGCATAGCCACCAGTATTCAAAAACAAAAAAGCCGGCTTTTAGCCGGCTTTTTTGTGAATTCTTTCTTATCAGCACTAATATGATTGCAATGGGGACTAACAGTCACCCCGCGGCAGAAGCAATGCGCGACACCTTATTAAACTCAAGAGACTTCTCTCTGATTTCTTCCAACAATTTTTGACGCAATCCAATCATCTCACGGTAGGTGTCCGCGGTGGACTGACGCGTACCATTAAGAGAATCTTCAGCCGCTTCAATACGAGCCAACTGCTGTGTAAGACGATCTATGTCTTGCAGCACCATAGACTCTAAACGATCTAAACTGTAACGCGCCCCAATTGGCTCCCTCTTCAACATACGACCTACTTCCTAACTCCATTTGCGTGAGACATAACATTCGGGATTAAACGCCTTCTGCTAGAGAATACCCCAGCATATTAAGCCTATACAATAAGTTTAGTAGAAGTTCAGGTTCAAGCAATTTCGACTTGAGTGCAGTTATTTTCAAGATAAACGGTCAAGGAAGCACCAATTACCTCCAGCCCCAAAACCTAATTTTCTTTGTTTGGACCGCTATTGCCAGACCCAAAAGGCATGGAAGGAAAGCTAGCTACGTTACTCCCCTTGGCCTCGGTAATTTTTCCAACACCCTCTTTCTCCACCTCATCGATACGAATAACTGAGTGCATGGGAATATAGCTGCGGGTCACACCCGTAAACTGCTGCTTGAGGCGCTCTTCTGTGGGATCAACGACCACCTGGGACCTCTCACCAAAAACAAACTCTTCTATCTCGATAAAGCCATACATTTCACTCTGAAATATCTGCCTGGCATACACTTCATAAACTTCGTTTTGGTTATAAAACGAGATACGAAAAATAGGTTCGCTCATTTGTGCTACTTCCAACAATCTACAAAATTGACTTGGTTATTCTCACACATTTCAATGCCAGATTGCGATGAAAATCGCCACGCCAAAACACCGATCATTTTTTAACCTAAAGAACACACCAAGTTACGAGAATTTCTACCTTTTTTCTAACCACGACTAGACATCCATGCGGCTAACACTTAGATTACGGATGGGCAAACAGAGGTAGGCGACAAAGATCGCCTAACCCCAAAAATTGGGGAAAATTTAAGAGACAATAACCAGTAAATAAGAACATATTTTGGCAGGTTCTTCATTACTTGGTAAACGCTGTGTAGAACGCATGGAATCTCAGCGAAAGGCCATCACGGGCGACATTGATCCCAAAGCAAACGCTCATCTCTAGGCTGCGTATTATAGCGGTAGCGATGTTAATGGGATTGATAGTCATCAAGGCAAACGCTAATAGCACATGCCGCAGATGCCGAGCTCCGTTCGCACTGCGTGTCACTTCCTCTTAATTATGTCCATCCGGCTTGTTGCAACGCTGCGATGGCAATGAAATACCCTATTTGAAGTATTGATATATTTTTAATAGGACATTTCATAGTTTTATCAGCTTTGCATTCAAGTCCCAAGCTTTAGGAAGAAGGTTTACTCGCGTTACCGATTCCTGTTTTAGGCTTAATAACAATGAAAACCAGGGAGTAGATGAATGCAGTCATTACGCAAACCCTGTTCAATGACCGCGCTAGTTGCATTTGCCTTAGTAAGTGGCAATGCACTGGCAGACTGGCAATTGGACATGACCCCAGGGGTCACAGACATCAGCCAACAGATATTCGATATGCATCGAATTATGCTTTGGTGGTGTGTCGCAATCGGTGTCGTCGTCTTTGGGGCGATGTTTTATTCGATGATCAAGCACCGCAAGTCGAAAGGACATGAAGCTTCTCAGTTCCATGAGAGCACAGCGGTAGAAGTTTTATGGACGGTCATCCCTTTTATCATCCTCATAATCATGGCAGTTCCTGCCACTAAAGCACTCATTGCAATGTCTGATACCAGTGATTCTGCGTTGACCATCAAGATCACCGGCTCACAGTGGAAATGGCATTACGAGTATTTGGATTATGAAGGAAATAGTGACATTAACCTCGACTTTCTGAGCGTGCTATCTACTCCACGCGATCAGATCGATCGACCAGCACTTAGTTCTGGACTATTCCCTCATTCCGCATCTAAAGACAAGTACAAAGCTGATGGGAACTACCCAGAGTTTGGCGAAAACTATAAGGCTGAAGTTGATAATCCATTAGTGATTCCAACAGGCAAAAAAGTTCGCTTCTTGATTACCTCCGACGACGTTATCCACGCTTGGTGGGTACCTGATTTCGCAATCAAGAAAGATGCGATTCCTGGTTTCATTAACGAATTGTGGACTAAGCTACCTGAGGACAAAACAGGCATCTATCGCGGTCAATGTGCTGAACTCTGCGGTAAAGATCATGCCTTTATGCCAATCGTTGTTGATGCTAGATCACCCGAAGAATTCGAAAAGTGGTTAGCGAGTTCGCAAGAAGCTCAACGCATCGCTGAAGAAGAAGCTGCTTCTGGCGTAAACAAAACCTTCACTAAAGAAGAGCTAATGGCCAAGGGTGAGCAAGACTACATCGCTCGCTGCTCCGCATGTCACCAAGGAAATGGCCAAGGTCTACCACCTACATTCCCAGCATTAGCTGGTAGCCCAATGATCCTAGAAGGCACAGCAGCAGACCATATCAATATTGTGGTCAATGGTAAGAATGCAATGCCTGGATTTAAAGGTGTGCTAGATCCAGTCACCTTAGCCGCCATCATCACTTATGAGCGTAATGCTTGGGGCAACGTGCCCGGTGACGGTGTCGATGTCGTTCAACCTCGTGACGTAGTCAGCGAATAGGAGGCTAAGACAATGGGACACGGACCAACACAACCCTTTATTAAAAGAATGTTCACCACCACCAACCACAAAGATCTTGGTGCACTTTATCTGATCTTTGCTTTGATTATGTTTTTGGTTGGCGGGTTTTTCGCTCTAGTTATTCGTGCTGAGTTATTTGCACCAGGTTTGCAACTAGTAGATCCAAACTTCTTTAACCAAATGACCACCCTGCACGGGCTCATCATGGTATTCGGTGCGGTCATGCCGGCATTCGTCGGCTTAGCCAACTACATGGTGCCACTAATGGTTGGTGCACCTGATATGGCGCTTCCTCGATTAAACAACTGGAGCTTTTGGATTCTTCCTTTCGCATTCGGAATTTTAATCTTTGCAGCCATTAAATCTTTCCTTGGTATGGGTGATGCGCCTAACTTCGGTTGGACTTTTTATGCCCCCCTATCCACCAAGTTTGGCCCAGAATCGACTGACTTCTTTATCTTCTCTGTACACATGATGGGTGTTTCCTCAATCATGGGTGCGGTGAACGTAATCGTCACCATTTTCAATATGCGTGCGCCAGGCATGACATTAATGAAAATGCCTTTGTTCGTTTGGACTTGGTTAATTACTGCATTCCTTCTTATTGCTGTAATGCCAGTGCTAGCTGGTGTAGTAACCATGATGTTAACGGATCGTCACTTTGGCACATCGTTCTTTGATGCTGCTGGCGGTGGTGACCCAGTGCTGTTCCAGCACATATTCTGGTTCTTCGGCCATCCGGAAGTTTACATTATGATCCTGCCTTCATTCGGGATCGTATCAGCAATTATTCCAGCCTTTGCTCGCAAGCCATTGTTCGGCTATGCCTCAATGGTGTATGCAACAGCGTCAATTGCGTTCTTATCTTTCCTCGTATGGGCTCACCACATGTTTACAGTAGGTTTACCACTAGCCGGTAACCTTTTTTATATGTACATGACCATGCTGATAGCTGTTCCGACCGGGGTTAAGGTATTTAACTGGGTCGCCACTATGTGGAAAGGCTCAATGACCTTTGAAACACCGATGCTGTTTGCAATAGCCTTCGTAATTCTATTTACGATTGGTGGGTTCTCTGGGCTCATGCTCGCAATCGCTCCTGTAGACCAGCAGTACCACGACACCTATTTCGTAGTGGCGCACTTCCACTACGTCCTGGTATCAGGTGCAGTGTTCTCCATCATGGCAGCGGTTTACTACTGGCTACCTAAATGGGTAGGCCGCATGTACAACGAGAAACTAGCTAAGATCCATTTCTGGTTCTCTCTGATCTCCGTAAATGTGCTGTTCTTCCCTATGCACTTTATTGGCTTAGCTGGTATGCCTCGTCGCTATGCAGACTACGCAGTACAATTCGCTGATTGGAACCAATTAGCAAGTATTGGTGGATTTGCATTTGGTCTGAGCCAACTCATATTTGTATGGGTCATTATTGATTGCTGTGTTCTCAAGAAAGGTGAGAAGGCAACTGATCAAGTTTGGGAAGGAGCCGAAGGTCTGGAGTGGACGTTACCATCGCCAGCGCCTTATCACTCTTTCACTACTCCACCAGTGGTGAAGTAAAAAACGATGACCTTTTTGGGAAGGGGTAACCCCCCCTTCCCTACATGAGTTCAACATTAAGTTTGGTGTAAGAAGTAAAGATGGCGACTCCAGAACAGCAAGAAGCAAATAATCGACTGATTAAGAAACTATCTTTAATCGTTGTTGGAATGTTTGTATTTGCGATTGGCATATTGCCTCCTCTATACGATGTTATCTGCGATATTACGGGTTTGAATGGTAAAACCTCGAATGAAGCAGCCGCAGTTGAGGAAGCAGTAGTCGATGAAGAGCGCCAGATCACAGTGATGTTTATTGCCGATACTGATCCAGGCATGCCCTGGGAGTTTAAGCCAGTAACACGATCCATCAAGGTTCACCCTGGTGAAATTAAAAAGATCGACTTTCGCGTAACGAACAACACTAACGATTGGCTTGTGGGCCAAGCTATTCCTTCTGTATCACCTGCGCAGGCAACACCACACTTTAAAAAAACCGAGTGTTTCTGCTTTAATGAACAAGAGCTCGATGGGAATTCAGAAAAAGACATGCCACTGATTTTTTACATCGATCCCGATCTTCCGAAAAGCGTAACAACAGTCACTTTGTCGTATCAGCTTTTCAACATTACAGATCGAGTGGTTGATGCTAAGAAAGCAGTAGCTGCATATTAACTTTCCAATTTTTTGGGGAAACTCACATGGCTGAGAAACCAACCGAATATTACGTACCAGAATCAAGCCCTTGGCCGTTTCTGACTGCAATGGTGCTATGTATCACCGCCGTTGGTGCTGCGTCTTTTGTACAACAAAATTCTGGCTCTAGCATCACCAATAATGATGGAACTATGGGCTCCATTCTTCTTCCTATAGGCATCGTAGGCATCCTTTTAATGATGTTCCTATGGTTCAGAGATACCGTTAAAGAAAGCCTCAACAACATGAACAGCACCCAGATGGATGTCTCCTATCGAATGGGTATGCTGTGGTTTATCTTCTCCGAAGTGATGTTCTTCGCAGCATTTTTCGGCGCGCTATTTTACGTTCGCTGGCTAGCGGTACCCTGGCTAGGTGGTGCAGGTGAAGGCGCGATGACCCATGAACTATTGTGGCCAGACTTCCAAGCCATGTGGCCATTAGAAGTCACTCCTGGTGGTGATACCACTCAAGCGATGGGACCTTGGGGCTTACCTTTCATTAACACCGTGCTACTTGTTACTAGTAGTTTCACATTAACTTGGGCACATCACGCACTAGTCAAAAATGAGCGTGGCAAGTTAATCGGTAACCTCATCGCCACATTGATTCTAGGTTTTGTCTTCCTATTTTTACAAGTGGAAGAATATATTCATGCATATACTGAGCTCGGTTTGACTTTGGATGCTGGTATCTATGGATCTACATTCTTCATGCTAACGGGCTTCCACGGTATGCACGTAACCATTGGTGCAATCATGCTAACCGTTATGTTGATTAGGATCCTACGTGGTCACTTAACGTCTGATAACCACTTTGCTTTCGAAGCTGCCGCTTGGTACTGGCACTTTGTTGATGTGGTTTGGTTGTTCCTATTCGTAGTTGTTTATTGGATGTAACCCAATAGAAAAGCGAGGCCAGTTATTGGTCTCGCTTTTTTAATGTTCGAAATACTTGTTAATAAGTCTTAATTTTCTGTTTCTCTCGTTTCATTAATATCGTTAGCACCCTCTTTATCCTGACTAGGTGCTGAAATCATTGGTTGAGCCGTTGGTTGCCCTTTCAAATCATGGGGCTGCAGCCACCCCATAAATTGCGCCAACCCAAGAAACAATAGTAAGAGTAACGAAAATCCAACACGGTAAGACAACATTTTAACTGTTTTACCCGAAGACCCTTGGTTACGTACCAGACTAGCTAACGCCATAAACAGGCTGATAGCGGCCATCAATAGAATGGCAAACATTGCAATTTTGAACAGCATAGTAACGCCTAATTATCTAAAACAAAGTCCGATTATAAAGCACCTGGTTGAGCAATGAGTAGTAGCCAATCATTTTTAAACAAACGTCTAGTTAGCCTTACTCTAGGGCCTTTCACTTTCGCACCAGGATGGATAGCGACCGTGGTGACTACTGCTTTGCTAACGCTACTGATCAACCTTGGACTTTGGCAGAAGGGCCGAGGCGATTATAAAGAAGCCATAATCGAACGCTATCAAGAGCGTTCACAATCAGGCCCACAATCAATCGACACGCTGATCGCTTTGAGCGAAGACAGTATGGACTTTCCGATTGAGGTAAAAGGCATCTTCGATCATAAAAGAACTTTACTACTCGATAATCGCACCCACCGAGGTATACCGGGCTTTCAAGTTTTAACGCCTCTCGATGTTGGTAGTCATTATGTCTTAGTTAATCGAGGTTGGGTCGCTCAAGGAAAGACCCGACAGGAAGTACCTGTATTTCCAAGGCCTTTAGAAGTACAAAATTTAAAAGGCGTTACACATGTTCCGAACCCAAACTTCTTTGTACTGCAGGAAGACAATTATCAGTCAGTAGAATGGCCGTTTATTATCCAAAAAATCGACATTAGTAAAACACAAACACTTTTCGACAAACCTTTGGCACCCTTTACGATAAGGCTAAATCCAGAGGAAAATTCAGGCTTCAAACGTGAATGGCATAGCAACCCGATGACGCCAGAAAAGCACTATGGATATGCCTTTCAATGGTTCAGTTTAGCGTTGGCATTAACGGTGATTTACGTTACCGTTAACACCCGCCGAAATAGGCCAAAAAACAACAAAAACGCATCACAAAGAGATTCTGAGTAGCAGTTTTATGAGCAGTAGCGTTACCCGAAAAAACCGCATTGCACTGATCCTAACAGTGCTAGCATTTGTTTTACCAGCGGCCTTAGCATACCTGGCTCACTCGACAGGTTTTTGGCAAAGCAGGGGCACCGTTAACAAAGGTGAGCTTATCAACCCACCTATCAACTTTGATGAGTTGGCATTAACAAGTTCCGATAAACCCTTTGATCGAAAAAAACAATGGTGGATTGTTTACACCGCACCAAAGCAATGCGATGTCGCGTGCCAAAACAGTTTGCTTCAAGTAAGGCAAAGCCAGATAGCTACCGGCCCCTATAAAAACAGAGTATCCACTTTACTTATTAGCCATGAATATTCTGACCCAACAGCTAAGTCGTGGGTAAAAGAACATGCGCCTGACATGAGTACTGCCTCTCTTAAAGAAGCGGATTGGAACAAACAAATGGCCAACGCGGTTATTTTAGAAAGCCAAAGCGCCAGCAATGCTGGGCAAATCTACATTGTAGATCCCATGGGCGCGATTTTTATGACCTACCCAGCTGAGCCAGATGAGAAAGCCGCGATCCAGCAAGGCAAAGGCTTAGTAAAAGACTTGCAACGAGTACTAAAACTATCCCGTATTGGATAGCAGTAATTCATTTATGGGGGACTCAACAATGCAAACAACTCTATGGATTCGTCGCCTGACACAAATTGCTGTCGTTCTAGCCTGCTGCGTAGTAGCACTAGGAGCCTACACAAGACTCAAAGATGCAGGGCTAGGGTGCCCTGATTGGCCAGGTTGCTATGGCCAAATTGGCGTACCAAAAACCGAAGAAGCAATACAAGCGGCGAATGAAGCCTACCCACACCGACCTGTCGAGGCCGAAAAAGCCTGGCCCGAAATGGTACATCGCTACTTTGCCTCTTCTTTAGGTTTCTTAATATTGGTGATTTCAATTCTAGCTTGGCGATCACGAAAGACTGAGGGAACCTCCGTTAAGCTACCTTTCATACTCTTGGCACTAGTCATATTTCAAGGAATCCTTGGAATGTGGACTGTGACCTTAGGCTTGTTTCCAACCGTGGTGATGGGCCACCTTATGGGTGGATTCACAACCCTCTCATTGCTGTTTTTACTAGCAATAATTGTCTCTGGGAAAATAAATCCAGCACCCTTCGCACAAGCAAATCGAATGCTGAGTTTCACCATCGCTGGCATGGTTATTTTGGCATTGCAGATAGCATTAGGCGGATGGACCGCAGCAAACTATGCTGCCGCGGTCTGTGCTGAGTTACCTATTTGCCAAGCGGGTTGGCAGGAACAGATAAATACCAGCGAGGCATTCAGATTTTGGGGCCATGGCCTGGAATCAAAAGGTCTAAGAGATTACGAATTTGGTCATCATTTGAGCGGCTCAGCGAAAATAACCATTCACGTCGCTCACCGAATTGGTGCTATTATCACCACCGTTTATCTGGGACTGTTATTGGGGTGGATGTTACTAGGCAACAGGCCTAGCTGGATTAAACAAATTGCTGCTGTCGCCACCGTAATACTTGCAGTTCAGGTCGGTTTGGGCGTCAGCAATATCGTTTTTGGACTACCACTTGCGGTTGCAGTAGCACATAATGGTGTCGCAGCGCTTTTGATGCTGAGCCTTATTTGGATGAGCTACAGCTTGTACAAAGCCAAGGGGGAACAACGTGGCTAAAACAATGACAAATGATAATGCCCTAGAAAAAGAAGTAATGGGCGAATCTAGCGCAGCACTGGGCCCTACCAGCTGGCGCGATTACTATGAACTGACCAAGCCAAAAGTGGTTGCTTTGCTCATGCTGACAGCAGTTGTGGGCATGTTCCTATCAACACCCGGCATGGTTCCATGGGAGCCATTGGTACTAGGCTCAATCGGTATGGCCTTTGCGATGGGCGCCGCTGCGGCCATTAACCATGTAGTCGACCAGCGCATCGACTCTATTATGGCTCGAACCGAAAACCGCCCTATAGTGCGCGGCAAAATTGGTGCCGAACGAGCTCTGATCTTTGCAGCGACTTTATCAGTTCTATCCATGATTATTTTGGATGTATTTGTTAATCGATTAACAGCTGTTCTAACTCTATTTGGAATTGTTGGTTACGCGTTCATCTACACCATGTACTTGAAGCGTGCGACACCACAAAACATCGTTATCGGCGGTATCGCAGGTGCGATCCCTCCTCTACTAGGCTGGACTGCAGTCACCAATGAACTTCACCCTCATGCCCTGTTACTAGTGTTAATTATCTTTGTCTGGACCCCACCTCATTTTTGGGCGCTGGCTATACACCGTCGTGATGAATATGCTAAAGCAGGCATTCCTATGCTTCCGGTTACTCACGGCATTGAATTTACAAAAACCTCTGTATTGCACTATACAGTGCTACTTCTTATCGCGAGCTTACTTCCATTTATTACCGGCATGTGTGGATTTATCTATGCAGCTAGCGCCACTGTATTAGGAGCAGGCTTTTTGTATTACGCGCTGAAACTTAAGTACAAACCTGAAGCCAATACTGCGATGAAAACCTTTGGCTACTCTATCGTTTATTTAATGCTGCTTTTCATTGCACTTTTAGTCGACCACTACATTCCTATTGCAAAAGCTGCCATCGTTTAAAGCCCAACACATCAACCATACCCCTCAAACATGGGGTATGGTCGTGAAATAATCACATCTCACTTTCCCCTCCCAGAGCAACTCTATAAAATAGAACCTACTCATAATTTAGAATATTCAAGATCAGACTTTAATCAAAAGGACATGGCTATGCTGACACTACGTCAATGGCTCACTGCAACGGTGGTGATGCTTTCATGTATTTCTGGGGCCCAGGCACTTGTAGTTAACGATTACACCGCAACAACCTTTACCACTTCTAGTAACAATATACGTGTACTTAATATCCTGGAAATTAGCGCTGCTGTTGAATACGACACCAGCAATGGAGAATCAGCTGATCAAGCTGAAGTTTATGTTTCTTGTATAAGTGCCGACGAAAACTGCTCACCGGGAGAAGTCGACATTTCGATTAATGATGTTGGTACCGTATCGGTCGATAACAACCAACAAATTGTGTTCACCCCAATCGACCCATCATTTGAAGGAACCTTCTCATTTCGATATGAAGTAGCCATACCCAATTCAGAAGCTTCTGAGATAGGTACCCTGACCCTAGTCATTAGGGGCTCGAGCATCAATGGCTCAAATATAGAAACCGTTGAAAACGCTATCACTGATTTTTGTAACAACAATCAGTTAAGTAGTTCAGTTCAAGCCGCTTGCCAAGAATTTAATGAGCTAACCGGTGAAGAAAGAATCAACGCACTCTCAACGATCTCCCCTGAAGAAGTCGTCGCCGAATTCACCACCACTGTGAATATGACCAAAGATCAAACAGGCAATCTATCCAATCGTCTTAACGCTCTTCGTGGCGGTGCAACAGGTGTTAGTATCGCTGGATTAAATTACTTTCAAGGCGATCAAGTACTTTACGGTAGCTGGCTTCATGAAATGGCAAATCAAATAGGTGGTAACGCAAGTGCCGATGAAAGCTTTTCACCTCTAGGCATATTTATTAATGGTTCAATTACCAGTGGCGACAAAGACAACACCGACCTAGAACAAGGTTATGATCTTGATGCTGACAGCATTACCATAGGAGTTGATTATCGATTTAATGACAACTTGGTCGCTGGCATCGCATACGGTATCAGCAGCTCTGAAATAGAGTTCAGCGATTCCGATAATAAAATGGACAATGAAATCGACAACCTACTCTTTTATGGTTCTTGGTATAAAGAGGCATTTTATATTGATGCCATGATTGGTTACGCGTCAGGAGATATTGAAACTGACCGCGACATCGTATTAGGTTCTAACACTTACACCGCTGAAGGCGAAACCGAAAGCAGCCAACTATTTTTCAGTGTTACAGGTAACTACGATTTTTATAAAGATGCCTGGACCTATGGCCCATATGCTTCTCTAGACTATATTGATGGTGAGATCGAAGGCTATGAGGAAATTGGCAACTCAGGTTTTGAAGTTGGCTTTAATGATCAGGATATCGAATCACAAGTATTAACCTTTGGTGGCCGTGTGCAGTACGCCTGGAGCCAGCCCTGGGGCATTATTATTCCTCACGGTCGAGTTGAATGGAAAAATGAACTTAGCGATGACCGCGATGCCATTATCGGCCGCTTCGTTTTGGATACCTCAGATGACGCCGAGTTTTCTATCGAAGCAGATGATCTAGATAGCAGTTGGTTCCAAGTAGCTGTCGGAATTTCTGCTACTTTCCAGCGTGGACTATCAGCCTATATCGATTATGAATCTGTTGTTAGCTATGACGACACCAACATAGATACGTTCAGCTTTGGTGGCCGCTGGGAAACTAAGTTCTAAGCTGTTCTCAAACTTTCATCTAAACAGCGATACAAAGCGCGCCTAATTGGCGCGCTTTTAGTTTGTAAAGCCAGAAAGCTCAAAGCCAATAAGTCAAACAGACGACAGTGAAAGCTTGGTTGCCCCCCTATAATTGTATTACTATGGGACATTGGCAAATACCAAAAACAAATTGAAGATTCGTATTATCCGTCAGGTTATCGACTATGAAGGAGCGTAAGCAGTTAAAGTTTCCCTCGGTGTTATTTCAGTTCCTAGACACCTATTTCGAAACTGGGCCCACTATAGAAACCCTAGAAAGTTTCTTAGGTTACTTGTCCACTAGCGAAGAACAGTTTCGCGATCCAAGCTACTTATTTGATGGCGAACAATTGTTTCTGATGCTGGATATGCTCCATAAGAACAGCCAGGAACAGCCTCCCGCTATTAAGATATTACGACACTTATCGATCACCCATATGGGCATGGCAGGTGTAGCAGGCTCCACCGCCATTAATCTTAACGACGCTATTTCGATAGCCACAAAATTCTATAAAACACTCATGCCTGCAGTAGAAATTGACTTTGGTAGCGCCCAGGACAATTTAAATTTGGAAGTTAAACTAATCGCCGATTTCGAGCACTGCTCCCCTATACTCATGGAAATTATCTTAGGTGGCCTTAAACAATTCTCAGAAGAAGCAACAGGTAAGCCACTTGGCCTTAGGCTGGAGTTCTCGCACCCCGTTGCTTGGGGTGATAATACGGACGACACCATTAAACTCTATCAAGATTACTTTAATTGCGAAGTAAAATTCGATGCAGGCTCCCCTAGTTCCAAAATATTTTTTCAAGAAGACACCTTAGATACACGACTTAAAAGCCCCAATAAAATATTACACAGTGTCGCGAAGAACATTATCGACAAAGAGCTTAGAGATAGCTCTAACACAGTAACGCTATCTGAGAGAGCTCGCGATTTAATGATAAAAGCGATTGAGAATGAAAAGTCGTTGAGTCTAGATGATTTAGCAAATCAACTTCATATGACGCCAAGAACTCTATCTAGAAAACTTGCAAAAGAAGATATTCAGTATAAGGCGCTTCTAAATGATGTTCGATTTGAACGCGCCAAAACTCTTATCATTCAGTCTGAACTACCACTAAAACAAATTGCCTCAAAGCTAGGCTTTTCAAGCCCAGATGCTTTCTCAAGGGCTTTTAAAACTTTTACTGGCGAAACCCCTAATCAATGGAAGAGCAACCACAAATAGTAATCCCCATAAAAAACACCTGTTCCGGAAATCGAAACAGGTGAAGGGAAGGAAAATCGGTACGTCTATCTAATTCCTCAAAGCGCTCTTCCCTAAATAATTTTTGGAATTCGAATGCAGAGCTGGCGATTTATGAGTGTTTTCTTCATCCATGCCATACCCATTTAACAACACCAAAGAATGCTCTTGGCATTTATCTGTTAAGGTTATCAATAACAAACCGATCAAACGCGCCAAAACACCCACAAAAATAGACAACCTTATTTAGCAAATTTTAAAGCGAAACAAGGTTGTCTATTTTTGAAGGCTTAATGTTCAGTTTTGAAGTTAGCGTTCTTTTATCGTAGCTCCAGTTTTAAAGATCCTTCACTACATGGGCATCCAATATGAATTCCATAAAAACAAAAACCAATCTAAAGAACTATCTTATATCGTCGCTCTTGATCTTTTCGCTAACACTCACCAGCTTTGCGACTTTCACAACAGAGAGTTTTGGACTTTCCGACGCTCCGCGCAAAGCAAACCAACTCTCAGCGGTGGGAGACCAAACATCCACACCGGTCATTTTTGTTGGCAATAACTGGGATGGTGTTATTGATGTTATCGATGCTAATAGTTACGAGCATCTTGGCATGATTAACGGCATACCGGATAAAGACGAAAGAATAAGTGCTATTCACAGATCTTTTTTTAGAATGATTTTCTTCTATATCAATCGATACTTTGTTGGCGAAGGTAATGATCAATATGTTGACGATATGTATAGCTCCAACGATGGCCGCTTGCTGATCGTTTCACGACCTAGCCTTGGCGACGTTGTTGCCATCGATATGGCTAATGAAACCATTGAATGGCGCTTCCAAGTGGATGGCTTTCGATCAGACCATATGGCTATTTCCCCCGATGGTTCTCAAGTGGCTGTGTCAGCATCAACGGGGAAAGTGGTGCATATTCTGGATACCCAAACTGGCGAGGAACTTGGTAGATTTAAATCAGGTGATTCACCTCACGAAAACGTTTATTCAAAAGATGGCAATCGAATTTTTCACGCCAGTATTGGGCATGTCTGGACACCATGGGACAAAATTACGCAAAGTCATCTCAAAGGGAAGCGCATTTTTAAGGTAGTAAACGCGAATACCTACGAGGACATTCTAAGCTTTGATATTAGTGATCGTTTAACGGCAGCAAACCTTGGTCACTTAAGTCCTGCCATACGACCCATGGCTCATACGGCAGACGAAGACTATTTCTACTTCCAGCTGTCTTTCCTACATGGTTTTATCGAATACGATATGGTGAACGACCAAGTCTCTCGATTATATGAATTGCCTCGTAACTATCCCGATATGCCACGAACACAATATGTAAACGACTCAGCTCATCATGGAATTGCAATCAGTGGCGACGACACCACCTTTTGTGTTGCAGGAACCATGGATGATTATGTTGCTATCATTGATAGAGAAACCGGAGATTACAAAATTCTTAATGGTATAGGTGAAAAGCCCTACTGGGTCACCACCAACAAAAATGGCGATCACTGCTACATTTCTTGGAGTGAAACTGATGCTATGTCGGTGGTATCTTATGAGACAGGAGAAGAAATCGCCCATATTCCAGTAGGCGATCATCCACAAAGAATTCGAGAAGGTTTTGTCACCCAAGCCTGGCTCGACTTGGTTCAATGATTACTCGATACTAGCAATTAACCTATGCCTCCCTATTATTTCTGGGAGGCTATAAACCATCAAACAGTTGCCTACCGATATTATTTACTGTTTTGCTCAGCGATTTAATATTTTCATCCAGAGTTTCCTCCATACAATGGGTTGGTAGCTCTTCATGAGTTATCTTAAAACGAGCCATTCTCTGGAAAACCCCATTGCTTTTTGATTGTCGCTCACAAAGTTTTAAACGTTGTAACCGTAAAAAGCTCGCGTGATAATCGACTTGGAGTTCGAGCGCTTTTTTCTTCTTAGTGCTACATTCAGCTTCGCTGGCACATATAACAGTTACCGCTCTTTCATCCTGAATTTCCGCAGAACGTTTTAAATAAACAAAAAACTCTCGAGGAAGATTTAGTACTACGCGATCACCATTAGGCATGGTTTGGCCAGGATTTGGGGCTTCATAACAAACGCCTTCCAGCATCTTATTAAAGAAGAAGATGGTATGAGGTACAGCGTTATCGATATCTTCTGGGTTATAGCGTTTGAATTTGAAGGAACCCAAAAACTTATAACGCTCACCCGTTGCGAGAAAGGCACGATGGCAGCCGCCCATGTTGGCACCAACATAAAGATCTTCAACGGGAAACGATTTAACCTTACGAAATTGAACGGAAAAATTCTCTACATTGCCCTTGGCTACCATCTCTGCACTATTCAAAGCATCACGAGCGGAAGGTTCTAGATAATAACTGGCGTTTCCTTCAACGAAGCTCTCACCTACCCTGATCGCATGGGTAATTTCTTCATCACTAAATTGCTGTTCACGACAGGATTCCACTTGATCCGTCAAAAGCTGACGATCATAGCGGCAGTTCTCACGTTTTTTCTTTACTACACAATGCTTTAAATCTTGTGCTGATTGTTCCAACAGCTTCAAACAGGATTCCGCTACATGCGCATTAGAAAAAGATGCAGCCTGAAAGCAAACAATAGCAATCGATAAACAAAATAACGTTCTTAAGCTCATTGAGTTCTAACTACCCGACCTTTATATACTTCTAGCTGCAAAAGTTAATCTCATTAGTTTCAGACTAGGTGAAAACTAGGTGTTAATCCACGGCAGTGGTGACAACTTCTGTCACCACCGTGACACCAAAAGCTATTTTTAAAACTGTAAATATCCAGTTTTGTGTAATTTTCCACATTCCGGTTTTTGCTTTAGCTCCATTTGAAATCACATCAGCATTTTTAATTCCGCTCTCTATGAAATCGCAAAATTTTTAGCGAATTCTGTTCTTTCAATATCGAGCTACTGCCCTATTTATAAATATCGGCAGAAAAACACGAAATTTTAAAAGTGACAATTACTGTCACCAAACCAAGAAAAAAGCGCTAATTTTCCGGCACTGTTTTTTGTGAAAATTCACAAACCCCATAACCACATGCATATAAGAAGTTCCAAATTTAGACTCAAACTTATCAGGCTTATTGGATTTCAACTGCCATGCAAATGCTTTTTATAAACAGAAGTAATTAAAACAGCCACATTTACCTAATAGATATCGCTAACGGAATAGGGTCTCAAAAGGGGCGTGAACCAGTTGGCATTTACCCTGCAACTGAATACACAAATCGTCACCACGGCAAATTTGGAAAAGACAGTGAAAGCAACCAGCCTCATCAACATCATCATCACACTACTAGCGCTGCTAACAGCTAGCGTTAGTGTTGCAGGTGACTTAGATGCAGGTAGCGAACTAAACGGTGACTTCAACAGCAGCGCTAGCATCCTTCAAAACGGTTTCAGCCACTCAGCTACAATTGAACAATACGGCAACTACCAAACTAACCGCATTCAACAATATGGCAGCCAACAAGTAGCTCACGCTGACCAATACGGTGAAGGTAACTACGCAGAGATTTCTCAAAACGGTAGCCTCAACTACACCAACAGCTACCAAAAAGGTTCTTACAACAGCCTTAAAGTAAATCAATCAGGTAACCGCAACAGAGTTAACGCTGAGCAGTTCGGCAGCCATAACAACATCGCGGTTACCCAGAAAGGAACATTAAACCAAGCCACTATTCAACAAAATGGCAGCGGTTTAGAAAGCCAAGTGATTCAACGTGGTCACGGCTTGCAAGCTTTAGTAGTACAACACTAATTTACGATTAAGTTCATCGAAGCGAGGCAGTATCATGAAACAAGTAAAACTTTTATCCATCTCAGCAGCCATCCTTTTAGCTATCGGTACAGTATCTGCGTATGCAGCAGACAACGATGCCGATGTAGATCAAGCAGGTAACCACAATACTGCTTCAGTATCTCAAATGGGTGCTGACAACTCGCAACGAACTTATCAAACAGGTAACAACAACCGATCTCAGGCTTATCAACAAGGCGTTAATAACGAAAGCAGAATTCGTCAAAGTGGTAACGATAACAGCACTTACAGTTATCAAAGTGGCACCGATAACAGCGCAGAGCTAGTTCAACGTGGCAACCACAACTCTATTAGTGCTATGCAGGACGGTGTAGGTAACAGCCAAACCATGGTTCAAAGTGGCAATCGCAACAGCGCTGCTTCTCGTCAAAGCGGTGTCGATAATAGCTTGAGCGCGTACCAAAACGGTAACAGAAACCGCCTACAAGCGAATCAATCTGGCGTTGATAACAGTGCCCGCGTAAATCAAAGCGGCGACAGCAACAATGCTCGTTTAGATCAAAACGGAGTAGCTAACGATATCGTTATGACTCAATCTGGTCACAACAACACTGCGACTACCACTCAACTAGGCGACGGCAACCAAGCGAACACGCATCAAAGCGGTAACTTCAACCAAGCTGCAGTTTCACAATATGGTATTGATAACCTTGCAATTACCCGTCAAGCGGGCAACCACAACACTTCAGCGATCACTCAACACGGCATGAACGATAGCGCTGCGGTAACTCAACACGGCAACCATAACGCAGCAACTATCTCGCAAGGTCGCTAATTCTGAGCTAACGTTAGTATTAGATATCTCTGCCATGGAAGGCGGTCTGGTTACAAACATTGAGTCACAGTCACTTCGAAAAACAACTCGAAAGTCACTGTGACTTAAGCTGTAGAAGTTCTGAAGTTTTTGTGAGGCATCCCCATGCACACGTTAAGAATGACTGCCCTTAAATACCTGGTTAGCGCTTTGATTATGTTAGGCGTAAGCTCAGTTAGCTTTGCGGAAAATAATCCTGCAAAACAACAAGATGCTTTATCTGGATTGGTAATCAATCAGACTAGCTCTTACTTAGCACAAACCTTTTATCAAGCATTCTGTCTTGCATGGCATGAACACAAAGAATCAGATAAATACAACATAACCCTGAAAGAATCACATTCAGCCCGCGGTGGCCGTCAAGTTCAGATTATGTTCTCGCATAAAGTTGCCTATGTTGCTTCGTTACCTTCCGGCAAGATCGATGTTAAAGGTATTGCCAGTTCTGCCGCTAGTTTTACTATAAACCGCGTGCAACAAATGGCGTTTCAAGACTTAGCCTTATCTAATCCAGATATGGCGGTTGATGAGATTTAGGAATGTCACCATGAAGACTCAGACCTGGTTACTTTTTCTATTGTTAATAAGCACTTCTGTGACTGCGTCTGAATTAATCTACACCCCAGTTAACCCCTCTTTTGGCGGTAATGCCTTGAATGGCACCTACTTACTTAACAGCGCCAATGCACAAAATGACTTAAAGGATCCAGATATCGAAGAAGAGGAAGAAGAATCCGATCTTGATGACTTTAACGATAGCCTGCAACGATCCTTACTCAGTCGACTAACATCCACCCTAACAGGTTCCATGGTGGATGATGAAGGCAATCTAGTTCCTGGCGTTTTAGAGACTAGTGATTTCACTATTGAAATCGTAGATATTGGTGATGGCGAGATCCGCGTTACCACCACAGAAAAAGCAACCGGCGACAGCACCACTTTCATCGTAAATTCTATTTGATGTGCTATGAACCCGGTTAGGCGATCTCTCACCCAAGCTTATCTCACCGCAATAATCATTACGGTACTGTCGTTATTGTCGAGCGGCTGCGCCACGACTTGGGGCGTGTTTGACTCAGACCATGGCGCTAAAAAACGCGCTGAATGGAAGATCAATTCCCAAACCCACTCAGACCTAGCGTCGTTACCATTGCCAGCAGGTAAAATCCCCATCTCGGTTTATAGTTTTCGTGACCAAACCGGACAATATAAGCCCTCTCCTTCTAGCACCTTCTCAACAGCAGTAACCCAAGGAGCGGCTTCCATTCTGATAAAAGCTTTGTGGGATTCAAATTGGTTTACTCCTTTAGAAAGAGAAGGACTGCAAAATGTATTAACCGAGCGCAAAATTATGCGTTCTGGAAACAACAAGGGTAACTTGCCCCAGCTCGCTACTGCGAATTTGATTATTGAAGGGGGCATCGTTGGCTATGATACTAATATCAAGACAGGCGGAGATGGCGCCAAGTACTTTGGCATCAGTGTTTCAGAAACCTATCGAGTGGACCAAGTCACTGTTACCTTGCGGGCTGTAGATACGTTTTCCGGTGAAGTCATTAATGCCGTAACGACGACCAAAACTATTTATTCAAAAGGCCTACAAGGTGGTGTATTCCGATTTATTAAGTTTAAACGTCTATTAGAAATGGAAGCTGGCTACACAACCAATGAACCCTCTCAACTAGCAGTATTAGACGCAGTAGAAACTGCGGTCATTCGTTTGATCGTAACAGGCATTGAAAAAAGGCATTGGACAACGGCCAACAACGATGAAGCATCTAACCCAATTTTCATCGCCTATTCTACCGTTAAACCTTTAACTACCCGCGATCCATTTATTAATAAGCTATCGTCTTTGCTGTCTACCCCAATTGTCGACAAAAAAGGTCGAATCATCCCTGGGCGATATGAGTCTTCTGAATTTATTGTTCAAATTGTGAATATCGGTGGCGGCAAAGCATCGATAACCACCACCGATAAATTGAGCGGAGCTAGTGAAGAGTTTACCGTTAGCTCAGTGCTTTAGCGTAACGATCTAAATGCATATCGGCATTACCAAAAAGAGCATCAATAGCAGTAAGACGTTTAAAGTAATAGCCGACGTTTAATTCATCGGTCATTCCCATTCCACCATGCAACTGAATGGATTCTTGACCAAGCTTTCTACCTGCTTGGCCTATCCAAGTTTTTAACGCCGACACGGCCTGCTGCGCTTCTTCACCACCCTCACTTAGCTTTATTGCCGCCATTAACAATAAAGATTGAGATTGTTCATAAAGAATAAACATATTCACCATGCGATGCTGTAATACCTGAAACTTACCAATCGGCACACCAAATTGTTTACGAGTCTTAGTGTATTCAACAGTGGTATTATAAAGCAGCTCCATAATACCAACAGCTTCAGCACATACTGCAAATGTACCTAAAGCCATACAATGTTGAATGGCTTTCTCAACTGCTTCACCGCTGGCTAGTAATGCAGATTCATCCAATACAACGTTATCAAAGGTAACGTTAGCTGCACGACCACCTTCTACGGTTTTAAAAGCTTGCGTAGAAATACCAGGGATGGTCGTATCAACACAAAACAAACCTAAGCTAGATTCGTTTCCATCATCTATTTTGGCACTAACAAGCAAGCAGTTTGCATTTTGGCCGTTAATGACAAATTCTTTTTGACCATTAATTTCATAACCACCAGAAACTGCGTTTGCTGACGTGGAAACCACTTGGTTATCAAAACCATGTTGCTGTTCCCATACAGCAACAGCCACCTGCATTTCTCCCTGAACAATGGCAGGCAAATAGCGTTGCTTCTGTTCTTCGCTACCAAGATTTTCAATTAAATACCCAGACATAAGCACGGTAGTCAACCAGGGTTCTGCAACCAGGCCTTTACCAAAGGACTCCATCAACAACATGGTTTCCACTGGGCCACCACCCAAGCCTCCTGCTTCTTCGGAAAATGGTATCGCTAACCAACCCAAATCCGCGAATGTTTGCCAGTGCTTAGCACTAAAGCCTGCATCATTCTCAACAATGGCGCGCCGACTTTCAAAGTCATATTCCTGTTGCACAAATTTATCTAAGCTGTCTTTTAATAGTCGTTGTTCTTCTGTTAATGAAAAATCCATATCCGCCTCCTAAAGCCCAAGTACCATCTTTGCAATAATTCCACGCTGCACTTCGCTGGAACCACCATAAATAGTGGTTGCACGAGTATTTAAGTAGCGGGGCATTGCGGTAAGTGTTAACTCAGGACCAATAGGATCAACACCACTACCGGGTTCAATCGCTTCTGGCTGAAGAATAAGTGCATTTAAGCTAGCTGCTTCAATTGCTAGTTCTGTTACTTTCTGGCTAATTTCAGTGCCGAGTATTTTTGTCATGGAAGCAGCGGGCCCTGGATTTTGACCGGAACCTAATGCCGCTTTAATACGATTTTCAGTAAATTTTAAGGTTTTGGTTTCTATCTCTACATTAGCGATTTTACGTCTAAAGGTGTGATCATTAAGAAGCGGTTCACCATTAGTCGTCTTGGCTTGTGCTGCCATCTCTTTAACTTTTTGTAATTGGAAATGAATGCTAGGCGCATATTCTGATCCACCACGCTCAAACTCCAAAAGATACTTAGCAACAGTCCACCCATTATTCTCTTCACCAATTCTGTTGGCTTTGGGTACGCGAACATTATCAAAAAATACCGTGTTTTGTTCATGCACTAAATCTAAGCCGATAATGGGTTCAACAGTAATACCCGAAGTATTCATATCTAGTAATAAAAAGGTAATTCCCTGTTGCTGCTTACCTTCTTTACTGGTGCGCACTAAGCAAAACATTTTATTTGCATACTGTGCATAAGTGGTCCAGATTTTGGTACCGTTAATGATGTAATCATCACCATCAGATTCGGCAAAGGTCTGCAAAGAAGATAGATCTGACCCTGCACCAGGCTCGGAATATCCTTGGCACCAATAATCTTCACCAGATAACATTCTTGGCAAGTAATAGTCTTTTTGCTCCTGGGTTCCAAAGCCAATGATGCAAGGCCCGCACATCTGTAATCCAATAGGGACCAGTAATGGCGCCTCGGCTTTTAGGCACTCTTCAGCGAAGATAGAGCGTTCAACGATGTCCCAACCAGTCCCCCCATACTCAACTGGCCAGTGGGGCGCAGCCCAACCTTGCTTGTGAAGAATCTTCTGCCAGTTCATCGCCAACCCAGAATCCGAGAAAACGCTGGTGGTAAAACGCCCAGCTTCGCGAAGCTCAGGGGCGAGATTCTCCTCTAGGAAGCTTTTCACCTCGGCTCTAAAGTCTTGATATTTTTTACTTATTGTTAAATCCATATTGCCCTCGGTAGCCATTCTAAAACTCTTTGGTCACTGATTAACGAGAATACAAAAAAAAAGCCACTGATACAGTGGCCTTTTTTATTGGGTGAACTGATTGTTTTTGTCAGGTAATCACTATTCCTGTTTTAAGCGATAGCGACGTAGATAGCCAAGAGCGATTAAGCCAAGCAGGACGAGCACAGACACGGAACCACCACCGCCTCCGCCGCCGCTTCCACCGTTGTTGCTACCTGAGCCTCGGTCGGGTTCTGGGCCTGGATCAGTAGGTTCCGAATCAAGTTGTTCTAGTTGAAATGCAGTAAGAAGAGATTCACCTGAATCCTGACCGAGAATAAAGGCTAGCGTGTAATCCCCCGCCTCGAGCTCAACCTCCCCATCGGTGTATGGATCACCCGTTCCAAAACTAACTACTTGCCCAACAAGTTCGGAGCCAGAGAAGATACCCAAGCCAAATACCGATGCGCCTGTTGGAAATAAATGATCCACTAAAGCAAACTTGTAAGTGCCAGCATTCAAGCTTACCGTATCCTGATAAAGGTTATTATCTCCTGCATAGAGATAGCTAAAGAGCAGCTCTTCCGACGCTTCATCCTTTACAGAGATACCTAACAAGGCATCTCCAGTTGTTTCCGCTTCGGCAACCAAGAAGTATATACCTTTTGCCAATTCTGGAACTGATTGAGTGATGGTTCCACCATCAAACGAAAAGCTAGCGTTTTGATCAGCTCCGTCGGTAATAATAAAATCAGCCTTGGTTATTAAATTGATATAACGCAGATCTTCTAGGGTGATGTCTAGACTACTAGCAAGAGGCAACTCAAAGGAACCAATCACTTTTTTATCACCGCTTGAAATAGCTTTAGAATAAACGACGTTGTCACCATTTGAATTTTCCGCAATGCGTATACCTAACGCAGTTGATTCACCTTTGAGACAAATCACTCGCAATCCATAGTTTCCGTTCAAGGATTCAGTTTTCGTCAATCCCAAGTCATCTTGATTGAACACGATAGTTTGAGGATCAGCCGGATCAAGCTTTACCAACTCCACAGAACAATTTACAAGGTCTTCACTCATTAAACCGACAACTTTAATATCATAAACATTGTCGCTAAATGAGATGTTCTCAATAAATCTGCTAACCAATTCAGAATCATCATTCAAAAGTAAGCTCTGGTTAAAAATTTCTGTATCGCCAACCAGGGACCAGGACAAGCCAGATATAGCACCTTCAGACCCCTTAACAATTAAATTAACCTCATAGCTACCTGGAGGAAATGTACCTAAATCATATGTAGATTCCTGACCGCCTTCTAACAAACGGTTTTCAAAGATAGTTGGGGGGAAATCTAAGGAACGCACAAGAATAGCCGCATACTGCAAAGGCTCTATGAATTCACTGGAAAATATTTGATTATCACGAAGACTGAGCACAATCGATTGCTCGCTTGTAAGCTCAAACTCCTCCACAAATCGAAAAGTCTCATTATCATCTTGTTGCTGCTCGGCTAAGCGCAAGGACTGGCTTATTAAACTTGCTGCTTCAGATTCAACTTCCAAAATGAGTTGGGCTTCATCACCACTTTCTAACTTTGCAGAAACCAAAAGCGTATAATCACCAGCATCTAGAGAAACCTCATTGGTTTCACCGAACTCGGCGGAAAGAAAGCTCTTGGTACCGTTTACAATGATGATCTTTCCGGTAACACTCGCTATATCTTGTTGATTTTCTGGAACAGGACTCCAATCAAAAGTTACCTGAAGAGTTTGAGTGCTGTCTAACGTTAATGTCTTCTCGATATAGGGTGTTTTAGACTCTAATAGAAGCAATTCATCACGCAATATCTCACCTGCATACGCAGATGAAACAAAAGTAAATAATAGGAAAGTCCCCGTTATAACGCCTGTCAGCAATCGACTAATCATGGTCATACCCTGATCAAAGTGGTTATTTTTTTTACAGCAAAACGAGAGTAACTGATGAATATGAAGGTTTATTGATAACCTAAAAATATAAAAAATGCCCTAGTTTAAGATTTAATTTAGGGCATTTTTTTGAAAGTCTTACTCTATGTTGGATTACTATCCAGCAACTTCAATGTGCTCTTTGCCTTTTCTTGGCCTCTAAATTCCCTTTCCGCTGCCAGCGCTGAAGCAAGATATTTCTTAGCATTTTCCTTATCATTAATTTTGAAATAGGTCATGCCAAGGTGATATTGAATTTCGGGATTATCTGGCTGTTTTAATAATGCGCGTTTTATTAACGGAAGCGCTTTGTCATAGTGACCACTTACATACTGAACCCAGCCAGCAGTGTCTTGGAACTGAGCCGACTTTCTTTCGAGTAATAATTTGCTCAATTCTTGAGCTCTCTGTAATGCTACAACATTGTCACTATCGTATGTCACTAATAGCATCGCTAAATTGTTTGCTGCTACTGCATTATTACTATCGCTATCCATGATTTTCTCGTACTGGTGGATGGCTTCTTGATAGTCACTATTTTTCTCAGCAACATTTGCTAACTCTGCTCGCAAACGAATATTGCCTTGAGTTTTCTCTACACCTTCACGAAGAGCGTCCATTGCACCCTGGTCGCTGCCTTCTGCCATCGCCGCTAATGCCTTATTTCGATAAGGAACCCACCAAGTAGGATTGATACGTTTTGCTTTATTGAATGCAGCAACTGCCTCTTTAAAGCTTTTCTCGGCCAACAAGATCTCACCCTTGAGATTATGTGCCACTGGATTATCGTTTAACGATTCTGCCGTTTCATCTAACCAACTAACAGCCTCATCCAATTTCTTTAGTGTTATTAAGCTACGCACCTTGCTAGACATAGGCTCAACAGCTCCGGGCTTTAGCCTTAAAGCTTCATCGAAATAGGTAATCGCATCCTCATGATTATTTTCCGATTGAAGGATCAATCCATAGTAATGAAATGGACGAGGGTTCGTTGTATTCAAAGACATAAGCCTTTTAACAGAGGATTTGGCTTTTTCGGCGTCATTAGCACTCATAAAGGCCTGCGCCAGCTTTTCGAGAACGGTTGTATCGTTAGGCTTTAAGCGATCAGCCATTTCTAAATGTTTGATCGCTTGCTCTCTTTGGTTTGCCTGCTGATATAGCTCTGCTAGCTGTAAACGAGCTAACAAATCTTTGGGATTTAAGTTTAGTGCCGCATTGAGCATATCTATGGCTAGGCTAGGTTCATTATTAAGGATATGAGCGCTAGCCAACATCTTTATAATCTCCACGTTCTCTGGGTTAGCATTAAGCACAGTTCTCAGATCGGCGATAGCATTGACTGAGTCTTCTTTTTTAAGGTGTTTGGTACCCCTTAGTGTTAACGCTTCTATGTTACCTGGATGATCTTTAAGTACTTCAGCAACAAGAATATCGGACTCCTCGATGTTTCCTTGCTTATCGAGAAGAAAAGCCAAACGATTCTTAGCTTTTATCGACACCACTTCATTTTCTTCTACCATTTCGCGATACATGGCTTCAGCAATTTCTGGCCTATTATCTATTAAGTAGAAAGATGCTAATTTAAACTTTAGATCAAAATTATCTTTATCGTTTTTGATATGCTCTTGCAAAAGTGCTTCCGCATCGGCCTTGCTGCCTCGCGAAACAAACAAATCATGTAGACCAATTATTGCTTGAGTCTTGTATTCTTCGGATTCAATGATTTGCTTAAAAACAGCCTCGGCCTCGTTTGGACGTTTCGTTCGCTCATAGAATACGACCAGTTGCTTCTTGAATGCGATGCTATCTTTATCTAATTCAGAAAGAGTGACCAGTTCCTTTTCAGCAAGCGCTAATCGTCCTTCTGACAAATATAATTTAGAAAGCAAGGTATGAAGGGTAATACTATCAGGATGATTTTTAACTTCACGTTCCAAAAGTTCCAGAGCCGCGCCGCGATTCTTATTTAACTCGTTTAGTGTTGCGAAGAGCACAATTGCATCAATACTATTGGGGTCTAATTTATAGGCCTGTTCTACGAGTTTAAGCGCCTCTTGAATTTTTCCTGCTTTAGAAAATGCCCCAGCTTGTAACGTCAGGGCTCCAGGATGAGTCGCGTCCTTAGCCAACACTTCCTCAGCTAACTTTAAAGCTAATTCCATTTCATTAGCCAACAAATACAACTGACCAAGTTTTATCTTTGCTTCAATATTTTCAGGCTGTAGTTCAATTACCGCGCGATATTTACCTACAGCACCTCGCCATTCCTGGAGTTTTTCTAGGGTTTTAGCAAAACCCAATAAAGCGGGTATGTCTTTCGGGTCTATTTTTAGGACGTTTTTGTAGCCAATGCGAGCTTTCTCGTAATCCTCTGCGGCAAAGCTAATTTCAGCTTGCTCCATATACTTATGTTTACGCCCCTCGACACCATCGCAACCATTTAGGGTAGCCACAAGAAAACTAACAAGAAGCATTAATCGAAAGCTGATCGACATATTCATTATCTTAACCTATCTGCTGGCGCAAACTTGAATTAGCTATTAACTGGGCTAAAAAGAATGTCACAGTTTTGAGACATTAAAATTACAGGTAAGCAACACGCAGTCATCATCGATTAGATATATCCCTAAATCAAAAAGGCGGCAGGAATCATCGCAGCACTGACCCCTAGTGATAATCGAATTGTTTTTGATGACTGATAAATATGACTATTTATTAAGTACTCAAACACGTACAAAAGCACAATAAATTTAACGATATCCAACGGCAAATGATCTATATCGGTCGCAGCCTGAGAGAAATGGGGGATTAGAAACGCCAGTAATATCAGTAAAATATCGTAAGGACTTGTTTCAAACTTTTTACTATTTGACGTAGATATCGCTACAAAAACTAGCAACGCAGCGACACATATCACTGCCCATTCGATGATATAGCCAGTATCAGTTACATCTAGTTTGTAATAACCTAAGTAAGACAAACAGGCGCAGAATGTGTAAGTAATTACCCTATCAAACCAATCATTATTGAAATCAATATGGTTTCGTGCAAAAAAAGCCAAAGCGAATGCTGCGCATAAAATTGCCACATCAGCGCCGATGGCATTACCAGATAGAACGGTATAGAAAGATAATACCGGCATTGCAAAAACAATGAATCCGGGCAAATAAATATAAAGTTTCTTTGATTGCAACCAATCACTAAGAAACTGCACTCTTTCTTTGATGTAGACCCGAATGACTCCTCTCTCTTGAAAGCTGTACCTTCGCGATTCCAATAGGCTGAGCATCAAAACAATGGTAACTGAATAGCCAATAAACAAGGATGCAGGTATCCAATCCGGACTATAGGCAGTAAAGAAAGCACTTACAACAAACAATGCCTGAGTTAGATATAAGATCACAACCGTTTCGTAATGGCTGAAGCCTAGCTTTAGAAGCCGATGATGGAGGTGATTTTTGTCAGGAGAAAAAGGAGATTTACCGCTCAATATACGATTGCCCATTACAGTGATGGTATCTACCAAGGGCAAACCCAAGATTAGCAAAGGCAGGGCCTTAGAAAGCATAATATCTGCTTGCTGGGTTAGTAATAGTAGCTCTACACCTAAAATCAGACCTAAAAATTGGCTGCCAGTATCACCCATAAATATCGAAGCTGGGTGTGAGTTAAATCTCAAAAAGCCAAGTACTCCACCAACTACAGCCATCGTCACGATCAATATATAGGGCGCTCCCGAAGTAAGGCACAACACCCCAACCAACCCAAAGCTAAGCAAGGTTGTTCCGCCAGCCAATCCATCTAGACCATCAGCTAGATTCATAGCATTGGTAATTGCAACCAAACATAGAATTGTAAAAGGACAAGCTATATAGCTTGGAATTTGGGTATCACCCATAAAAGGCGCATATCGAATATAGATATCGCCTGCATAAACAACTGTCGCAGCCGCAAGGAATTGGCCTAAAAATTTGTATTTGTATGATAAATCTTTGCGATCGTCCCATAGCCCAAACACAAAAATGATTGCTACTGCCGTTGCAATAGAAATATATTCCTTCTGCAGAGGAAGCCAAATTATCAAGGGTATTAGCGAACCGAGAATCATCGCGATACCACCAATTCGGGGGATCGCCTTCACATGCACCTTGCGACTATTAGGCTCATCGACTGCACCGATGACGCCCGCATAACGCATCAGTGGCGGTATTAACACCAAAGTGACTATCATCGATAATATTAGAGCCGCATAAAATGCCATATTATTCAACTCTTAATTCGGTACGTAGCGATCTAAATGAGGATACGCTGCTATCATCATTTTACGGAGTCTTTCATCCGCCTTTTCTAAACTTTCAAATCTGGAGACAGTGGTTGTTATTCTAATCATTGCTCCATCAGTTCTACCTGTAAATAGAGCATCTACTAGCAAGTACCACTTAACCAGATATTCGTTAGTAATTATTCGCCCACGCTGTTGGAACCAATAATAGACAAGCGAACGCTGAGGCCCTTTACTGATAACAGCTCTATTGACTGGCACTGATATAGTTTCAGATAAAGTCACACTACGCTGATTAAATTGAGATATTTCCCAACCATCTCCAGGTATGCAGCTCTTGGGAGAGTGAGCAGAACGCCCTTTCTTCTGAGTATCATAGTAAGCGACATAGAAATTTACTTGCTCACCTGTTGGCAGTGAATAATCCGTCAATACGTAATCTGTGAGCTTCAATGAATTCAGATAAATAGGCCTCATAAACTCGCGTTGCCCGTGCCACTCATCTAACAGCACAGGGAAAGAAGAAAAGTTTTCTCGTCCTGGTATAACATCTTCCCGCTGAGGCACTGTGATCGTTACGATAGTCATAAGCAACATCACGCCCACGGCACTGTAAAAGGAAGGGGTCACTGAAAGCTTTTTCTCACTAGCCAAGGAGCCTTCATCGACTTCAGTGTTTTTTATATTTCCCATAGGATTCAAAAGATCTGCAATTGACCTTTTATCGCCCATCAATCTTGCAATTAACCATATTTCCAACACCAATATTGCAAGAGAGGACATAAAAACAGCCCAACCTTCGAAGTCGTGCAAAATACCTTCGGCTGCTTGTTTCCCCCAATATTCAACGGTCACTCCAATGAGTCCAATACGGAAGCTATTCATCAGAATGGTAATAGGTATGCTCGATAAGAATATAAATGCTCTAAACAATAATGGTCCACTAAACATGTAGCCCAAAATAAACCCAAGGGTCATCAAAGGGAACAAATATCGTAGGCCAGAGCATGCCTCCACTACTTGAAGCTGCATCTGGCCAAGGTCGATCACATTGCCTTCTAGATAAACTGGTATTTCAAAAAGATTAATAATTTGCACACCAATTTGCGAGGAAAGCAACTGCAATTGAGATGACAGATTGTGGTATATGAAGTTCGGTAAGGGAATCATGAAGAGCAAAATTAGTAGGGGAACGAAATAGTACTTAAACGTTCTCAATCCAGTAATTGAAAGCACAATTCCCCAAATCGCCATTACAAAGCCATATTGAATGGCTTCAAATATCGTCGCTAACTCTCCAACCAAACACAAAATTAAACCACCAAAAGTAAGAACTGCTCCCCAGTAGGAACCAGGGTAAGTTTGCCGGACAAGTATTTCTCGCCGTTCCCACAGCAAGTAGAGAACTATCACGGGCAAGAAAAACCCATGGCTATACTCTTCTTTCCCAGCCCAGCGCTTCACCATAAATTCAACGCCATCAAAAAATGGAAACAATAGGAACAGAAAGGCCGCACCTATCATCAAAGCTTCAGGAAGCCCTACTTTAATATGAGAATATTGTTTTGCTAAATCAGTCATAAGTCATTCTCACTACTGTGGAGCAGTGCTACTCGCTAGTTTTTCTTGATTTATTAGTGCACTAAAAAGTTGGGTATAGTCTTTAGCAAGATCCACCCGGTTATAGTTTTCTACAACGAACCGACGCCCCGCTTCTCGCATTTGTATCATTTTCTCGGGTTTGCTACTAAGCTCTAATAGCGCATCAGCTAAAGATTCATCGGACTCCGGCTCAAAGCAAATACCGCCCTTCGACTTCTCAATTAATGCTGCACTCTCACCTTCAACACCCAATAGAATTGGGCGTTTCATCGCCAAGCTTTCAAATATTTTCGATGGAATTACCGTTTTAAATGTCGGTGATTTCTTGAGATGTACCAAAGACACATCTGTCGCCATCAACACGATCGGCATCATCGACTTTGGTAATTGTTTGATCATTCGAACATTATGTGTAACACCATATTCTTCGCGAAGACTACAGAGTCTTTCCCGCTCTGCCCCATCTCCTACCAACAAGTAAACAATATTTTCGTGAGTGGCAGTACGCTGAGCTGCTTTAAGGATTGTTTCTAAGTGATGAGCCATTCCATGTGTACCCACGTAAGATGCGACAAACTTCCCTTCAAGTTCATGTTCCTTACGAAAAGCAGCCACTTGTTCGGCTCGCTCTTGTGATTCACCTAAATCGTAAAGATCCAGACTCACGCCGTTCTTAATCACGTGAATTTTTTCTGAGTCAATTCCCTTGTTAATCATATAGTCCTTGAATGAATCAGTGACCGAAACGATTGTGTGCGCTTTGCGGTAGCAAAACAGTTCCAGCCAGTATAACAGCCGAATAACAAAGCCCTTCTTCATAGCACCCACAGCAACAATGGATTCTGGCCAAAGGTCTCTGATTTCTAGAACCCATTTTGCTGCCTTTAGCTTGCTCACAAAATATCCAGCCATGCCACAGAAAAATTGTGGCGAAGTTGACGCCACCACATCTGCCTTAGGGGTCTTAAAACACAACAAGATGGACATAAGCATAAAGGACAAATAGTTCAGGATTCTTTGGGAAAAACCTTCATTCGCGGCCAAATAACTCCATATACGTATCACATTTATGCCATCAATATTTTCCCTTTGAAATAATCGATTTTTATAGCCTTTGTAAATAACACCATTAGGATGATTTGGGAAACAAGTAATTACAGTTACATTGTGTCCTTGCTTAGCCCATTCCTTACAATGCTCATAAGTTCTTGAGGCAGGGGCATTCACCTCTGGCGGGAAATAATGTGATAAAAAAATTATATTCATAATAGTGCCTTCCAATCGTCACACTTACCCCAAACAACAACTGGTGACGAAAAATATCTATGTAGTTGATCAAATCTTGTCTTTAACGATCTATTTTTTGCATTTTCTATGACGTAAAAATGAAACTTGTCTTTCAGACTCAATAAAAATTTATGGAATAAACAATAGAGTTAGGCAGTTTTTTGTGCGACTCAAAACATATGCAATCGATCTCAACGGAAATACCGAATTCAGGAAAGTATTTCGCTTTTTTTATGGTGCACTCTGAATCATAAGAAATAGTCGCGATATAGACGTTATCAGATCTTATCGCGACTGCTATGTCTTTGCGCCGCTGGATATGAATTCGTTTACCTTTCTCATCAAAGCCAGATACGAAATACTCTGGCCCCAAATGTAAACGAGAAGTCATCGTCAATGGATCCGCTATCTTTTTAAGCTGCCGCCTAGGCGCCGTTATTTCATCACTTACGGTGATGATTGAATTAGACATTTCAAAAAAACGGCGGTGGATGACGCCAGAATAGTGTCTCGAGAATCCATCATGCGAAACTTCCAAGGTATCGGATTGCTTATTCGATTCCCAATTAAGAGCTGTGACATGCGCTCTCGCCCCCACCCTAAATTCGCCCCAAATCTGATGCTGCTCTAATGATTCAAGCTGGGCTGTATTGTGAGCACTTGTTTTACGGCAGGCTGTTCGCAACTCTCCAGGCCCATACTGGAACACACCGGTATCTACAAACAATCGGTTTTCTTTATGACTATTCGATACCAACTCAAAGCTAAACAAATCACAATGAGTATGGCCAGGCTGATAACTTGGAGCAGGCTCTCCTACGTTAACTAAAACATCATATTGAGATGTCGTTTTCCTCACATAGCCTGATTTCTCTAAATGTTTACTGAATACTGGCTTATTGTTCAGCCAGTGACCATCAATACCCCTGAGACCTTTAACCTGTCTCCAATAGAACCTCAAATCAGATGGCTCTGACGCGATAGCAAAAGCTGAATCAGCCATCAGTGAAATTTTTCCATCGATCAGGGTTACCGCCCTTAAATAGTCAAAACCATTTTCGATATATCGTCCCAACTTGCTTTTCAAAAGGCTAAGTTGATTTTTAAAATTGGGTGTGACCTTTTCAACAATCCCATTTACTTTTAAGTACTCGTTAATGGATTGGTAAACATCTATCAAATCCTCAAGAGCGATACAATGATACATTGGGCTCCGTTCATAGTGGCCACCGTCTCGAGTAAACTGCTCTACAAGCTCTTGCTCAAAGTTCGTCAGTATTCTTTGAATTTTAGAATTTGAGAAACAACCATCTAAATATAAGGATCCAATAACCAAAGCCACCCAATTTTTAAAGAGGTGATTGGCGCGAATATGATACTCCATATTCTTACTCAACCATCGACATTGCACTGCCAAGCTAGCTAACCAATGATTAGATACTGTAAGCCCAAGCTCTTGTCTTTTACCGAAATATCGAACCCAATTTACAATACGCAGCGACGCTGTATAAGGCTCCCAAGCATCTTCTTTACCCATTGGGTTGTTCTCAATCCAACTATCAATAATCGATGCTTGTTCAATATGATCAACGTTACTGTCTTTTAACCAATCAAAATAATGCAGGTTGTAGCGCCATAACTTAGGATAAGTCATGCAACCCCAATCAAAACTATTAGTATCCAAAGAAAAATCAGAAGACTGATTTAGAAAAGAGAAGATACCATGCTTGTATTTAGGTTTCCTGTTACTGATCGTATGAAGTAATACCAATCCAGAGGACTGCACAGAATCTTTATCAGATATCTGGCCAGAATTTATTAACTGTCCCAGTGGCAAAACTCTACGCAAAAGCAAAAATACTATTTGTTTTAAGGAAAAATAGCGAAGCGTTTGAAATAGGGTTTCAGCTTTAGCAAGCATTTCGTGAACTAGATTCCCAATATTTGCTGCTGGATATCGAAGGTTGCTCTGGAGACTTCAAGCATTTCCTCAAAAGCGATCGGTGATGGACTACCATTTCGAACAGCATCAACGAAAGCAGCTACACAAGCATTATTTCCCTTATCCTGGCGCCATAACTTTTTACTACAGTTGGCACCCCATGATTTCAAAGACCTGAAATTATCGATTTGAAATACTTTGCCTTCTGAAAATACTTCTACACGCTCCTTGGGAAAAGCACTGCTACCGTTGGCTAGATATTGAATACTAGCAATACTTCCATCGTTAAACTGTAAGTTCATTAAGCATTTATCGGTTGCAATGGCATCATGCGAATTCTGCATACCAATACCATGACTATGTATAATTTTTTCACCCACCAAGAAACGGCATAAATCAATAAAGTGGCAAGCTTCGCCAATAATACGACCACCACCTTGCTGTTCATTCTGAATCCAAGAGTCCTTCGGAATCATCCCCGCATTAATAGTCATATTGATGCTTATGGGTTCTGAGCGGTCTATTATCTGCGATTGAAGCATCTCAACTAGAGGAGAGAATCGACGATTGAAACCAATCATCAACAGGGGAGGCCTGTCCAGCTTTTGTGATTTAACATAGGCCTCTTCGATAGCAATAAGCTGGCTTCGCGTAAGAGCTAACGGCTTTTCCACAAATACATGCTTGCCAGCTGCCAATGCGTCGCAAGTGTATTTAGCATGAGAATCATGTCGAGTAGCAATGGCCACCGTATTAATCTCTGCGTTGTTTAATACCAAACCTATATCGGTGACTACATTAGATATCGTGAATTTGGAAGCTGTAGAAACTCCCGTCACACCACCACTAGACGCCACCGTATGCAGGCTTGCCTGGGAATCTACGAAGGCTGGCATCAATACTTTGCCCGCATAGTTCCCCGAACCAATAAAGCCTATTTGTACATCGCTTTCAGGGGTTCGTTTTTCTAGTGCTTCTCGTATAACCCTACGCCCAACTATACGTTCCTCTGGCTGAGTTAGATCGCATTCTAAAATTACACCAAGAGCTGCGCCTGAGACCACCGCACCGTAAGCAGATTCAGCATCCTCGAGCTTAAATCGATGAGAAACCAAATGTTGAACCTGAAGTTGACGCTCACTTAATGCTTGCAGCACGGCTTGAAAGTTACGTTGCTCTGTCCAACGCACAAAACCAAATGGATAGTCTTGCCCCGCTTGCTCATAGCTTTCATCATAACGCCCTGGGCCGTATGAACATGACACCTGAAAGCTAATTTCTTTCTCGTAAAAGTCGGCTCGCGACAACTCCAATCCGGTAACGCCTACCAGCACAACGCGCCCTCGCTGCCTGCACATAGTCGCTGCCTGATGCATTGGTTCATTACTTTGAGTAGAAGCTGCAATCACAACAGCATCAATACCTTTCCCTAAACTCTCCCGTGATGCAACCGTCACAGGATCCTCACCCTTGGATAAGTTCACACCAAGGGCGCCAAACTCCTCCGCTAATTTCACCCGATCAGAACTGAAGTCGATCCCGATCACCTTGCAACCATTGGCCCTTAACAATTGAACAGTTAGCAAACCAACCAAACCAAGACCAATTACAGCGACTGTTTCGCCAAAAGTAGGCGCCACCAATCGTATACCTTGCAACGCTATAGCGGATATAATTGTGAACGCTGCTTCTTCATCGGAGACGTTCTCTGGAATCTTGGCACATAGGTTTTTAGGCACCGTGACCACCTCGGCATGATTGCCGTTCGACACTACTCGATCGCCTACCTCAAAATCACTAACACCATCACCTACCGCCAATACCGAACCGACATTGCAGTATCCCATTGCGATCGGCTGGTCGAGTTTATTGCGAATAGATTCGTAGGTTGGCATGAATCCGTCGGTTTTAATTTTATCGAGAACCATGCGAACTTTATCGGGTTGCTGACGGGCTTTTTGAACAAAGTTCGCTTTACCGAAATCTAACAGCATCTTTTCGGTACCCACAGATACCAGCGTATTGTGGGTTCTAATCAGCAAGTGTCCAGGTTTTACCATTGGGCAGGGAACATCTTCAACCAAAGTGTTTCCATTTCTTAAGCTTTGTAATACTTGCTTCATAGCGCACCTCTTGATCGCAACAGGGCTAAAAGTCTATGAAGTATGTGTGACAGCTAGATAACAGCAGTGTTTCAGATAAGCATATAAAAGGGAGGCAACTTAATCGAAGTAAGTCAGTAATGACTATACCTATGGATTAAATGAACGATGAAACAGATAGATTTAGTTAATTATAAAGAATAAATGAAAATAGAAAGAAAACCCTTCCTTACAGAGTACGGAAGGGTACTATTAAAATACAAAACTTACAAAGTAACCCGAAGGCCACACAAAAAGTTGCGTACGATAGTAATCTCGGAGAGATGTCGGAGATGTAGTACGACATCAGACAAATACAATAACAAAAGAGTGTTAAGAATAAGTTAAATATAAACCTTTAATTGATACGGACATTAATGACTGCCACAAAAATTAGCTTAGTGTCTTATTGCAGCATCTAGAGACAAATGGCGTATCGTTTGTGAAGAAGACGCTGTCACATCTGGCGCTAGAACAATTGGAATAGCACCATGGTTGCTAACAATACTAATAATGCTATTTAGAGCCGCTTTATAGTCGGTAGGGCTCTCAACATTCATACTAAACCTACTACCCTCTGGTCCAATGAATGTACCAAGATTAGTTCCATTGATAGAATTAGCGTCATTAGTGAAATAGTTAATCACGACGAAACTAGGCTGCAAAACTTGCATAAGTCTATCGATCCAAGCAGCTCCTTTTTTAACCGTTGTTCCCGCCTCTCCGGTCTTAATTAATCTTTGCCCAACTATAAGCTTATCAACGACCTGGTATTGTAAAGAGGCTTTTTCAAGGAATTCTGTTAAGGCCACCTTAAAGCCAGGATAATCGGACGCTTCAAACCAGCTATCCCCCAACAACAAAATCCGACCGCTACTCATTGAACATTGTGGATTAGTCGGGGGGAATTCATTTAAGGGATTCCATAACAAATCGCTAATTCTGGTTTCTCGATTAACAGAAATAGAATCTGCTTGCGTAACTACTAGATGAGCGGTTTCGCTGGCGCCAACATTAAATTCAATGGCAGTGCTTTCCAATCCAAAACTTTTACTAAATACCGGTCGGTCGCTTTCGCCAGTATAGAACTGGAAGCTCCCCTGAAAATCAATCGCCGCCGACAATGCTGAATAAACACCTACCGACAATCTAAAAGTTCGATCTATTTCTACTTGAGGTATGTCATAACGAACCCCCTCATTTTCATTACTAGAAATAAAACGCACCATGTCTCGCTGAGTTGAATGGATAGATCCAAAACTTGGGTTATGTTGATTACGTACATGACTAGTATCTAAAAACGTTGAGTTTGTCGCTACACTCCACCCACTCCGTGCAAGTATTTGACTGCTGTTATCAATTTCAATCGAAACACCTTTAGCATAAGCACCGGAACAATAGGATTCGATAACCTGACCAACTCTATGAGCATAAGCCATATTTCCCCAAGGAGAATAATGCTGTCCCAATGGCTGTCTATGCCTTGCATATATAGAAACGGATGAACTATCTGGTCTAGAACTGCCGACGCCCATATGAATTTGATTTTCACCGGCGCGATAGATTGAGATAGATTTATAGCTATCGCCCGCCTTCATTACTCCCGCCCAACCGGTATTTTCAATTAGATCAAGATTTCCTTTTGAGATGTTGAATCGGTTTCCATCATCTAGCATAGAGACCTCAATGGGCCCAAGCCAATGAATAGAGCCATTGCCGCTATAATCGGGGTGGAAACTTGAGTCCAGATCTAAAGCAACCTGTTGGCCATTAACTTGCACTATTTGTTTGACTGCCCCATCAAATCGATGCCAATCGCCTAGGTTATGAAGCAATACCCAGTCTCCCACCTTAAACTGATCATTCTCAACAGTTAACCAAGTGGGATAGCCCTTCTCAATAGCAGTAATTCTAGAACCATTATGGGGGGTGGCGTAGTTCTTGCCAGGATAGGATAAGTTATCAACGACAAAACTTACTTTTTTATCCGCCGAAAATGTCACTGAGTCGGTATCCCTGGGGTCTTGCTTAGCAAGACTGAGAGAGTTTACTGTATTCTCAATGGGTAGAAAGGTTTCAAGTTCATTTGGATCGGTCTTTAACAAATCCAAATATGTAATTTCCCCATCATTGTTAACATCGCGAGAGATAAACTCGCGAGCACAACGATCTAAGATGTTATCTAAAACTGAAGATATCGCTGGCAAATCTACACTATTAGCCACT
The DNA here is from genome assembly GCA_022361455.1 of Pseudomonadales bacterium. Classification (GTDB taxonomy): domain Bacteria; phylum Pseudomonadota; class Gammaproteobacteria; order Pseudomonadales; family Ketobacteraceae. Next base: position 37,442 of record JAKSAW010000711.1, read on the forward strand.
TGCTGAGCACATTCATGTGTATAGTTAGAAACGTAAACACCTGTCAGCAAATATTCACCAAGCACATAGGCAGCAACATTCCGATCAAATTCAGAAATCAAGTAGCCATTTTGCACATCAAAATATGAGCCACCGCTAGCCACTGCTAAATAATATCTATTTGGGTCAATGCCGGCTAAGGGAAGAGAAACTCCACCTACTTGCAACATTTTCTCGGCTGAGGAGAGAGCTGACCAGGCAGCTCGCGCATCTCCACTCGAACTGTAGAGTTCTCTTGCATCGTTTAGATCAAGGGAAGTCGCTTCTAGATCGACACCATCGGACTCAGAGGCATCAAGCAACAATACATCTGCACCAGCAACCGGGCCGGGTGTCCGCAGCAGAATAGGATGATCAAGAACAATTTCAATCCGCGGGCCACGGTCAGGTGGCGTCGATGTGCTCTGACTACTGGATCCACCACTTCCACCACCACTGCAGGCAGCTAGAACAACTAGCAATATAGGGCCAAATGCTGATTTCAGAATAGAGCAAATGGACATAGTTAAATTCGCTACTCTGCTAACTGCTTCTTTATCGATGCAGGATTGCCCGCAACAACCGAATTATCTGGCACATCGTCGACAACAACACTTCCAGCTGCGACGATGCATGACTTGCCAACTTTGACACCCGGCAATAGAACCGCGCCACCACCAATCCAAGTACCATCTCCGATAGAAATATCGGTACTAACACCTGGGCCTGCTCGCTGTTCGGACGAACCGATTTCGTGTGTACCTGCCAGAATGGTCACATTCGGTGCGAGATCACAACGCTGACCAATAGAAACCGTCGAGTTTTTTCCACCCGAAATTAGAACACCGTGACCAATAAAGGTGTGATCACCTACCACCAATGAGGGTGTTTTAATTTTCGCACTACTGACCACGCGCACGTTTGTCCCAAGCTTGAAACCTCGCCATGTCAGTAGCTTAGCCTTCAAGACATATAAACGTGTATCGGGTAGAACAGCAAAAACCAACTGAAGTAGGTAACCTAACATGTTTCGCCCTTGGTAGAGGTTATTCATTAGGCAATCTATGACTTTTAAATGAATTTTCCGTGACAGAGTGATAATAAATACAGCTTTGCTTCACATTAGAATACAAACACTGAAAACCAAAGGAGATGTGCTTTTCTATTCATCCATCTGCCATAAAAGTAACCTACGATCTCGGGGTTATTTAGCTGAGGAGCGGTCGCGATGCCAACAAAAGAAGACGCTGACATCTTAGTACTTTGTAAACACTACCTTCCCGGATTTCGGGCAGGGGGTCCAATCAAAAGCATCGCAAACCTTTGTTCAGTTATTGGCACATCCTCAGAGCACCGTAAGAGCATTTCAGTCTTTACATTAAATAGGGACGCGGCTTCGGAAACAGCCTTCAATAATGTAGAGACTAATCAATGGAATGAGGGAGAAAATGAAAGAATTTATTATAGCTCTGGAGGATTTGGAATATTCTTCAGAATATTTCTAACGCTAGTGCGCCATCGCACCGCAACGGTGTACTTAAATAGTTGGTGTGATCCCCGGTTCTCACTTTTCCCGCTGCTAGTTCTTACATTACTTGGAAGGCGTGACGCCATCCGTATCGCGCCTAGAGGCGAACTTTCGGAAGGTGCTCTTTCCATTAAACCCAGGCGCAAGCAAAATCTGCTATTACTTAGCCGTTGGTTTGGATTGCACAATGGTCTCATTTGGCATGCCACCTCAAGCGAAGAGCTGGATGAAATAAAGTTACACTACCCTAGTTATAAAACCATACACCTGCTAGAAAATGTCGCAAATCTACCATTAGATTTTGTAAACCAGTCTTTCACCTACAAATCTCCGGGAAAACTTAATCTTGTCTTTTTGTCTCGCATTACCCCGAAGAAAAATTTAAAACTCGCGATAGAAACGCTATCCAAAATAACGGATATCGACGTTCGTATGGATATAGTTGGACCAATACGTGACGACACCTATTGGGCACAATGTCAATCAATGATCAAAACTCTACCGACAAACATCAACATAAACTATATCGGCGAGGTTAACCCTCAAAAAATCCCTTCGTTACTAACAAATTACGACTTGTTTTTTTTACCGACTCTAAACGAAAATTATGGACACGTTATCGTAGAAGCCCTCTCTTCTGGTTGCCCTGTACTCATCTCTGATCAAACGCCTTGGAAAGAAGTTGAAAAGTATAACTGCGGGTGGATCGGGAGCACTGATGACATCGATTTTTATAAATCTACTATCGAGTCTATTGCAGCAGAGGATAACGAATCATGGCTAAATAAGAGAAAATCCGCCATTGAATTCGTACAAGAAAAAGTCATTAGCTCAGATCTATCCGAAGGCTACTCTAGGCTATTGTCAGTAAGCACCTAAATCACCTCTACCCTAAGTAATCTCTAAAGGTACCGCTAACTTCCAAGAAGGATCACTTTTATTATCCTTCATGATCTCGATAAAATACTTCGCTACTTCTGGCGATGTAATACATTTTGACCAATCTTTTATGGACTGCCGTTTTGTAGCTTCGATTGGTCCGTCCTCGATGACTTTTGACAAGATATCCTGAAACTGTTCTTCGCTATCAGTATCAAAGGTCCAACCATTGAATCCGTCATGAATTAAATCAGCAGCCCCTGGATATCGGCTACATATAACGGGCGTTCCAGCCAACAGACTTTCGTTAACCACAGCGCCCCAACCGTCACCATTACTGGGAAACAAAGTGTAATCAAAACACTTCATCATTGCTTTCACATCTTCATTTGGCAACACACCTGTAAAGGACACTTTATCCTGTGAGATACCCAATGCAACTAGCATAGCTTCTAAAGACTTTCTCTCCTCTCCGTCCCCGATGATCGTGAGCTTCCAGTCATCGCTAGCTAAAAAAGATAATGATTTAATGACCAAATCAACTCTCTTCAATGGTATAAGCCTACCTATCACCCCCAGATGAACGAGGGAGCATTCTTCCACTCCACCATCTGAGAGCAGGTTATTTTCCATTGAATCCACCACGTACGCAAAAGAATGAATTTTTTCAGGTTCAACACCGATGGCTCGGTAAGTCGCGACTCCACGGTGCCCATAGGCCAGCACTTTATGAAGATACCTTTTGTTTCTTGCTTCAATCCAGTAACTCTGGAGCCATCTTAACTTACCTTTTAAACCCGTAAACTCTCTTCCTTCTGAAAGAATTACCTTTTTACAAGCTGTTCGCCTCAACCGATAGAAAATTTTTCTCATTGGCTTGTAATAAAGTATGCCTGTGAATACATGAATCACATCTTTATTGTCGAGACTCAAAAGATCAACCAACTGACGCTCATTGGGTTGTAACAGTGTGTAAGGAGATCCACTAATAGATTCCACCCATCCTTGCGCTATACGTTCGTCTCTCAAATGCTCAAAGTAAACAACTCTTACGTTTTCCTCTCCAACAAGTTTCCTTAACTCACCAAAGAGCGAGTCCATATGGGGACTATAGGATATTCGCCAAAACACGATCATTGTGATTTCCTATTTTATAATTCACCAAACCATTCGCGTTATTGGAAACACCCGCATTCCTATTTGACATACCGACAGAAACACCAAGCAGCACCCAGAAATAAAGCCCAATCCCTCCCGGTGAAAAGAAAACAGCTTCGCCAAAATTCACATACAGACAGCTAAAGAACATGGCCAAAAAACGAGCGTCCTGGGAAGCAACAGCTCGTTTCCCCATTTTAATAATAAACCATGAGAACAAGAAAAAACCAATCAACCCCGTTTCTTCTAGCACCGCAAATAGAACTATTCCCTTCTCAGTAGAAGCTGAAATTGGAATGCCTTGAACATAGATAATTTCTTCTTTTGGATGAGGTTTTGCGAATACACCAAAGCCATTTCCTATCAGTGGGCTTTCTAAGAAATTATTAAAATGATGTTCTACGCCCGCGCCTCGGGAGCGGTAGAAAGCCTCGCCTATTTCATCACCACGATTTTTTAGAGCGTAGTTTTTAACATTCTCTGCAACATCAGGATTAAACTGCAGAAAAACGCCCAAAAGAAATATGATCGCTATTCCGATACCCAGAGTTCGGCCCATAGCCATTTTGTATTTCTCACGAACTTTAAAGTTCAAATTGACAAGATATACGGAAGTCAACGCGAGCAATACAGATAGCAAGGAGGTTCTTGCCTGAGTGGTTACCATTATCAAGCCAAGCCCACCCAAAATCGGCAACAAAAGATAAATCCGTTTGATTTCTACCTTCAATAAATTGGCGGTGAGAAACGCCATCAACGGCGCCATAAAAACACCAAAAACTTGAGGGTGATTTAATAAACCTTGAAAACCACGACCATTCCGTAAAAATCCAACCCCTTGGACAAAGAAGGTGGGTAGAGAAACAAGGACAAGAACGGCAATAAAGGTCAGACAAAACGAAGCAAACTTTTGTTTATCTTCATCGTTTAATACTGCAAACCCAGTTAAGCAACTCAGAGAAGCCAGAAGAAAAACGATCACCTTGAAGCTAGATATAATGGGTAATCGACTAGTGATTAACGATGATAAGAACACGACAAAAGAGAAAAGGATAAGTATCCACCAATCCCTAAAAGCCACCATCAGATTGCTCAGAATAATCCTACCACTAGCGGAAAATATTACCACCCAAAACAATAAGCCTGCGTCGCCACTGTACTTTAACAATCCAGGGTTAAAAAACTTGATCATGATAAGTAGAAAGAGCGCCTTCAATGCCCATTTCACATTGATAAGGCTAGCAACCATTAACAACACATGTAGCACAGTGGTTACTGAAGCATTAATAACACTAAGTGTTACGAATAAGAATGCGGCTAGCCCTAGCCAAGACCAGTGATAGATAAAAAAAGCTGATAAGGACTGCTTACCATTATCGAACTCAGGCTTTGTTCCGATTGGAGCTTGCCCACCATGTTGCCGGGCAATCATTTCACGCAGGCTGTGTACTTCTTTCATCCGCGCTCACCAAATCTCTAATTACAACCAAAGCGGCTGGAATAATCACCACAGCCAAATACACACAAATACCTGCCCATACAAAATATTCAAGTGAATACTGCTGCAACACCAATATCTTGATCGGGAACGCAAGAATAGAATAGGCCGCGAACAGCTTAACTTGAAACCACAGTTTGTTCGTCGCATTCATATAAGAAGCCAGGAGATTGAAGAATGCTACCAGGCCCACCCAAATAGCGAGCACATTAAATAGCTTGTGATTAACACTGTTACCTTCACCCAGCCATAATGAGATTAGTCTCTCGCCAGCGAAGCCAAACCCCGCAACTGTGGCTACCATCACCAAAACGATTAACACAGAGATTCTCTGTATAGACTTTATTACCCATTGGGAATCCCCTCTCGCCATGGCTTCACCAAAAGCGGACCAGAGAATCGATGTCAATATCATTATTAACAACAGCGGAATATCCAAGACTCTCATCAAGATTTGGAAATCAGCAACCTGCTCAAGTGATCCAAAAGCGCCTATTACAAAATTGTCAGTAGTTCGTCCCAATGCATAAAAGATCCCCATCAAGAAAAACAATCCGCCCTTACTAGTCACTTCTTTTAGTTCATCCTTGAAGAGGTGCAGTGTACTGGTACTTAACCTCACCAACTGCCCCCTCTGATATGTCACCAA
>JAKSAW010000712.1 GCA_022361455.1 Pseudomonadales bacterium
GGCGAGATCGCCGAGCAGGCTGTTGCTGCCGGCGTCCAGCCTCAGCGTCAGGTCGCCCGTATCGACGGCGGATGCAGCGCGTTGCGTGTTGTTCATGTCGCGCCAGTCAAGGTCGAGGCTCGCATCTTGTAGGTAATAGGAATAAATATCCATGGTGCCGGCTAACGGGGCAAGTCCACCGGTGGGGAGATCGACGCGGGTAGCAAAACCCAAACCGTGAGCCAGATATTCCAAGGCGACGGTCACCAAATCAATATCTGGGCCGGGGTTCGCGTCAAGACCCAGATACCAACCGGCCCCGCCGAAGCAGCCGCCGCCTTGTCCGACGGCAGCGTTAATAATCAGTTTAAGTTCGGCACGATCCGGCTGGATGTCATTTTCCGTAAATGTGTTGGCGAGTGCGGCGGGATACCAGACGCTTCCGATAGGTGCACCGGTAAAGTTTCGATGGATGTCGATGGGATAACCCTGAGCTGTTTGACCCTCACTGCCGGAGCAGGGGAGATCATCCCAGGAAATATCGACGGTGATGCCTACATCATTGTGCAACAGGGAGCCCCAGATATCGGCGGCATATTGCACGGCGATGCGTCGCTGCTCACCAAGCGTGGTGCCGGTGTTACCACCCGCGGGCGCAACTGGAACGGTGCTGTTGAAACCTTCTCCGGGAGAATCGGTGATATTCAGGGTGACTTCCGCACCGTGGAGAAAGGCCCCCAGCCAAAAAATAAGAATCGCAAACGCGATCCGGCGCTGACGTGCCGCTACGCTGGTAGGCATCGGAAACCCCCAAACCCTTTGAAATTTTGCCGCCTTGTCCGGCAACCTGGCTGCCATAGCGCGATGCGCCTTAGGTCCTTGGCTTTGCGTCCCGTTCTTTCGATGCGGTTTGCCTTGAGCGAACTGTGCAGATCTAAACAGATGACAGTCCTGCATATTTTTTCGGGACTTTGTGAAGCGATCTTTAACTTAGATCTGTTAAATATTGCTTGTTGTGATGAAAACCATGATTGATTTCTGGCGTCGGCTCAATAAAAGAAGGTAGGTATAGACCCGGCCGGTGTCCAGGTATCTTTAGACTTCCACCTTAAGAAACCGAAAGCGATGCGGAAGA
>JAKSAW010000713.1 GCA_022361455.1 Pseudomonadales bacterium
ATTTCAAAATGCCGCAAGCAACTTGAAGCACTTTTACCCTGTATATATAGGATAAAACGTGACTTTGTCGAATTATTTCAAACAAAAAATTGAAAAAAAGCCGAAAAAACCAGTGTTTTTTGATTTTAGACAGATTTTGAGAAACAAAAGTGCAAAAAAAAGGTGTTCTAGGCGTTTTATTTTGGATTATATAAGGGTCGAACATCATGAATATGGCCCTGGGCTTTTTGCTTTTTAGGTTAAAAAGCTCCAAGGCCGATTATCTTTGCTGTTTTATGCGACAACGGGGTGTGTTTCGCGAATAGTTTCGTTAAATACATCAACCCAGCCTGGGTCAAATTGGGACTCCGTGCAGCGGTTAATTTCCAAAACGGCGCGAATTAATGGTCTTTTTAATTGTGTGCTGTAGGCGCGTTCATGAGTTCTGGCTTCAAAAGTATCCGCAATAGATAGAATTTTTGCGGCATCACATATTTGAGCACCCTTTAATTGATTGGGATAACCATTTCCGTCAAAACGCTCGTGGTGTTGTAAAACAGCCATTGCAGCCTGATCCCAGCGTTTTCCCGCAGATAACAACTGGTAAGCTGTTGCAGGGTGCCCATGCAGATGCTCTAGTTCATCTGCATTTAAACCACTCTTTTTATGGAGCATGGTAAGCGGTAAGAACGCCATGCCAATATCATGAATATAAATCGCAGCGGCTAGTTGTTCCGCTTCAACAGGGTTTCCTGCTTTATTATTCATGGACAATGCCAAACGCAATAATCGAGTGGTACGACCTTGCCAATAAAGGGATCTATTTTCCATGGGCTGAGCCAGGCTTTTAAAGAAAGCGAGATCGTCATTAATATTGACATTGTAATATTTCAGCAATGCATTTTCTTCATGCGGAATTTCCACGCTGCTGGTTTCTTGAAGCTTGTCTTTCGTTCCCTTGTCGCTGGATTCGGTTCTTAAATCGATTGATGGATCCAAGAGTACCAGCGCGTTTGCGATGGCTTCGCTGCGACTTTCACTATTCGATTCAGCAACACTGGAAATGGTTTGGCATAGCTCATTCATTAGGGCTTCATTATAGAGCTCTGAATTTTGATGAATGCGTGCATCGACCATTTGTTTAGTGCGATCCATCGAAACCAAAATAAGGTCACTCAAGAGGCTGTCGTAATCTATGTGATGATTACGAATTGCATCCAACAAATCTTCTACGCTTTGTATCAGTGGTGTCAGATCCTTGAGGCCAACGTAAACCAGGTTGCCTTTAATGTTGTGAATGCTGCGAAATAATGCATTCAACAATTCGGTGTTTTTGGGGTCGTGTTCCAAGTCGATAAGAATGTTTTCGCTATCTTGATGTGCTTCCCGAAAGTCGTTAAAAAAGTCTTCCATCATTTCTGGATCTAGATTGTGCTCGATGTTGCCAGCCATGTTGTTCTCCCGGGATATAAGGTCAGCGTGTTTATCTTGTGAAGAGGTTATTTCTTTAAGTATAGAAAGCCGTCAGCCATAGCTACTGCTAATTAGTGAGTAAACCGCTATAATGTTGCCCCTTTATTTTGGGAGTCGCCGAGCTTTGTTCTGGGGTTTCAATAAAATCCAATTAAAACAATGATTTACGCGTCTCTATTTAAGTGTTTGTAGCAACTGTTTGGTGTTCATTTCACAAGGAAAAGGCTCTGGATAGTTGTCTCGAAAATGAAATAAAGATCGATGTGAGATGTATCGGTAGCATCTAGCCCATAGAAAGTAGCTAGAAAATCGCCATTTTCACTGCGAGAAAAGGCTATCCGAGGAAGTTGGAGTACCTTTTATGCCCATTTATGAGTATCAATGTCAGGCCTGTGGCCACGAAATGGAAGCATTACAAAAGATGAGTGATGCAGCGTTGGTAAATTGCCCAGCTTGTAAAGCGGATTCCCTTAAAAAGAAGGTGTCTGCAGCAGGATTTAGGTTAAAAGGTGGCGGTTGGTACGAAACGGATTTTAAATCTGGCAGCAAAAAGAATTTAGCGAGCAGTGATTCTCAGTCAGGTGACAAAACCAGTGGATCTGGGAATGCAGCGAGTTCTTCGAGTTCAGGCACTAGTTCTGATTCGAGCAAGGCATCAAAAAATAGTGGGGGCGGTGCTAGCAGCGCTTCTAAATAATAGTTTTACATGTATATAGAAAGTAAGAACAGGAAATGACTATGCGAAGCCATTACTGTGGCGAAATCAACGAAACTCTAGTAGATCAAGAAGTCACTTTGACGGGGTGGGTTCATCACCGTCGCGATCACGGAGGGGTTATCTTTCTCGATCTTCGTGATCGTAATGGCGTTGCCCAAGTGGTTTATGACCCAGATACCGAAGAAGCATTTGCGCTAGCTGATCGCGTTAGAAATGAATACGTTATTCAGATCAAAGGTCGGATTCGTTTACGCCCAGAAGGAACCGCCAACCCAGAGATGCCAACTGGTATGGTTGAAGTCTTGGGTAAAGAGTTGGTTATTCTAAATCAATCTGAAACTCCTCCGTTCCAAGTGGATGAGCATCAACAGGTGAGCGAAGAGGTGCGTTTACGCTATCGCTTCTTAGATTTGCGTCGCCCGGAAATGTTAGAGCGTCTCCAATTTCGCTCAAAGGTCACCACAGCAATTCGTAATTTCCTAGATGCGGATGGCTACATTGATGTGGAAACACCAATTTTAACCCGCGCTACCCCAGAGGGTGCTCGCGATTATTTGGTGCCGAGCCGTACCCATCAAGGTTCTTTCTTTGCGTTGCCGCAGTCGCCTCAGCTGTTCAAGCAGCTATTAATGGTGTCGGGTCTTGATAAGTATTATCAAATTGCTAAGTGTTTCCGCGATGAAGATTTACGTGCCGACCGTCAGCCAGAATTTACCCAAATCGATATCGAAGGTTCTTTTGTAGAAGACGAAGATATTATGGGCATGGCTGAACGCATGATTCGCAATTTGTTTAAAGATGTGATGGATGTGGAATTACCCGATTTTCCACGTATGCCATATTCCGAAGCAATGTTGCGTTACGGCAGTGACAAGCCTGATATGCGTATTCCACTAGAGTTAGTGGATGTCGATGATCTGATGCAGCAGGTTGAATTCAAGGTGTTCTCTGGTCCTGCAAGTGACCCTAAAGGACGAGTGGCAGCATTACGTGTTCCTGGTGGGGCCAAACTGAGTCGTAAAGAAATCGACGATTATACCAAGTTTGTTGGTATCTATGGGGCCAAAGGATTAGCTTGGATTAAAGTGAATGAGCTAGAAAACGGCACCAATGGCTTACAGTCTCCCATCGTAAAACACATGGAAAATGTAGTGATGGAGATGATGGGCCGTTTAGGTGCCGAAAATGGCGATATCGTTTTCTTTGGCGCTGATAAGGCAAAAGTGGTTAACGAAGCTTTAGGCGCGTTGCGCGTGAAGTTGGGCCACGATCTAGATATGGTGGAAGGCGAATGGGCGCCACTATGGGTTGTCGATTTCCCAATGTTTGAAGAAACCGATTCCGGTGATTGGACGCCATTGCATCACCCGTTCACGATGCCTTCTTGCAGCCCAGAAGATCTCACCGAAAAGCCAGGCGAAGCACTATCACGTGCCTACGACATGGTATTGAATGGTACTGAGTTGGGCGGTGGATCTATCCGTATCCATAGTCCGGAAATGCAAAAAGCGGTTTTCAAGGCGCTAAACATTTCCGATGAGGAAGCTAACGATAAGTTTGGTTTCTTGTTGGATGCACTAAAGTATGGTTGCCCACCGCACGGTGGTTTAGCCTTTGGTTTAGATCGCTTAATCATGCTAATGACCGGTACTCAGTCGATTCGTGACGTGATTGCGTTCCCTAAAACCCAAACGGCTGCTTGTGTAATGACACAAGCACCTTCTGCGGTAGAGACCAAGCAGTTGCGTGAAGTTGGTATTAAACTTCGCCAAGAAGAAAAGAAAGAAGCGCAAAAGCAATAATAAACACGAACAGTAAGCGAGAAATAATAGATGGCTGGACATAGTAAATGGGCCAATATTAAACACCGTAAAGCGGCGCAGGATGCAAAGCGGGGAAAGGTTTTTACTAAATTGATCCGTGAGATTACTGTTGCTGCCAAATTGGGTGGTGGTGTTATCGAAGATAACCCTCGCTTACGTATTGCTGTTGATAAAGCGCTTGGCGCTAACATGACCAAAGACACCATTGAGCGCGCTGTTAAACGGGGTGCCGGTGGTGATGATGCTGCAAATCTTGAAGAGCTCACTTATGAAGGCTATGGCCCTGGTGGCGTTGCAGTGCTGATGGAAGCGATGACGGACAACAAAAACCGTACTGTTGCTGAAGTGCGCCACGCCTTTAGCAAAGCCGGTGGGAATTTGGGAACTGATGGTTCCGTGTCCTATCTGTTTGCTAAGCAGGGTGAGATTAATTTTGCGCCGGGTGCTGATGAAGATCAGATTATGGAATTGGCTTTAGATGCCGGTGCAGAAGATGTTGTCTCGCACGATGACGGTTCAGTGGACGTCATTACCTCAGTGGAGAGCTTTGCCGATGTAAAGGCTGCCATTGATGCGGCTGGTCTGGAGGTGGTTAATGCAGAGATCACCATGTCACCTTCCACAAAGGTGGATATGGATGTCGAGCTTGCAGAAAAGGTGTTGCGTTTGGTGGATAAACTGGAAGATTTGGATGACATCCAAAACGTCTACACTAATGCCGATTTTACCGAAGAGGTGATGGCTCAGCTGTCTTAGATTGTCGGCGTGCACTTAAGTTTGTATTTTAAAAAGCCCCAAATGTTGGGGCTTTTTTGTTTTCTTCCCTTCCTAAACTGCTAAACTACTGTATATATATCTATATGTTTTTCCATTGGGAAGGTGCATGTCTGTTATTTTGGGGATCGACCCTGGCTCGCGGATTACCGGTTACGGCGTTATTTATAGCCATGGTAATCAGCTGGAATATGTGGACAGCGGTTGTATTAAAACCGAAGCCGCCGACAACTTGTCGGAACGGCTCAATATTATTTATCAGGGGATCGAAGAGGTTATCCGGCTGCATTGCCCAAATGTTGCCGGGGTTGAGCAAGTGTTTATGGCTCGCAATGCGGATTCTGCCTTAAAGCTAGGTCAGGCTCGTGGTGCTGCCATTGTCGCTTGTACCAACCAGCAAGTCCCCGTTAATGAATATTCGGCACGGCAAGTTAAGCAGGCAGTAGTGGGTACTGGTGCTGCACAAAAGTCACAAATGCAGGCCATGATTTGTCATCTCCTAAAGCTATCAAAAACGCCACAACAGGATGCTGCTGATGCCCTGGGGGTGGCTGTGTGTCATGCCCATATGGAGAAAAGTTTGATAAAAATGGCGGGCGCTAAAAAAGTAAGACGTGGGCGAATTCGCGCTTAGCAAAACAATTACAAAGTTGTTCTAAGTAATAGGATGTTGCAATGATCGGGCGTATAAAAGGTATTCTTATCGAAAAGCAGCCACCGCAATTATTGGTGGATGTTAATGGCGTTGGTTATGAAGTCGATGCCTCCATGAATACTTATTACCAACTACCGGAACTCAATAAAGAAGTTACTCTTTATACCCATCTTGTTGTGCGCGAAGATATTCATCAGTTATTTGGTTTTTATGATAAGCGCGAACGCTCGATGTTTCGCACCCTAATAAAGGTTAACGGCGTGGGGCCGAAAATGGCATTGGCGATTTTGTCCGGTATGGAAGTGGCGGAATTTGTTCGCTGCGTGCAAGATAATGACACCAAAGGTTTGGTAAAACTCCCCGGAGTGGGCAAGAAAACGGCTGAGCGTTTGATTATTGAAATGCGTGATAAATTGAAAGATTTTGATGCAGAGCCTTCTCAACCTGGCGAACTCCCCAAAGTCATTACACCCCAAACCAATAGTAACCAAGTGGTTGTCGATGCTGAAAGTGCATTGATTGCCCTGGGTTATAAGCCTCAAGAGGCGAGCAAAGCAATTTCCAAAATCGATGTGGCCTCGTTATCCAGCGAAGAAGTGATTCGTATGGCGCTTAAAAATATGGTGAATTAAGCTGTGATTGAATCAGACAGACTCATATCCGCTTCCGAAAATACTGAAGATAAGCATGATCGAGCTATTCGCCCGCAAATGTTGGCGGATTACCATGGGCAATCGGCAGTGCGCGAACAAATGGAGATTTTCATTAATGCCGCTCGCAAGCGCCAGGAAGCATTAGATCATACCTTGATATTCGGGCCACCAGGATTAGGTAAAACCACCCTCGCCAATATCATTGCTAATGAAATGGGGTCGGATATTAAGACCACTTCCGGTCCTGTTCTGGAAAAGGCTGGCGATGTTGCTGCATTATTAACGAATCTAGAAGAAGGCGATGTTTTATTTATTGATGAAATCCATCGCTTGAGTCCTATGGTTGAAGAGGTGTTGTATCCCGCCATGGAAGACTATCAACTGGACATCATGATCGGCGAAGGCCCAGCAGCGCGTTCAATTAAAATTGATCTTCCGCCTTTCACTTTGGTAGGGGCAACTACAAGAGCAGGTTTGTTAACTTCACCTTTGCGAGATCGTTTTGGTATTGTGCAACGCTTAGAATTCTATTCAGTTGCTGAACTAAGCCGCATTGTGTCCAGAGCTGCGGATATTCTTGAGTTACCCATTGAACCTCAAGGTGCACAAGAAATAGCCAGGCGTTCTCGAGGTACACCGCGAATTGCCAATCGTTTGCTGCGCCGTGTACGCGATTTCGCTGATGTGAAAGGCGATGGCACCGTGAATCAACAGATTGCTAACCAGGCGCTTGATATGTTGAAGGTGGATGTGCAAGGATTCGACTCTATGGATCGAAGAATGCTACTCACCATGATCGAAAAGTTTGATGGTGGGCCAGTAGGCTTGGACAGCTTGGCTGCCGCGATTAGTGAAGAATCTGGCACCTTGGAAGATGTCATCGAGCCTTATCTGATTCAACAGGGCTTTATTATGCGCACACCACGGGGGAGAGTGGCGACGCGTTTAGCTTATTTGCATTTTGGGTTAACGCCCAGCGATGAAGCGTCGTCATCAATCGAATAATTCATGTCACAATTTGAACTTTCCACACGGGTTTTTATCGAAGATACAGACGCCGGTGGCATCGTTTATTACGTTAATTATCTGAAATTCATGGAGCGGGCCCGCACTGAATGGCTTCGCGAGCTGGGTTTTAATTTCACCGCACTGCATGCATTGAATAGTATTTTTGTAGTGAAGCATGCCGACGTGAATTATCAGGCTCCAGCAAAAATGGATGATTTACTGAAAGTCACCGCTAGCGTTGTTAAAATGGCGCGAACTTATATCGTGTTTAGACAAACGGTTGAGCGAGATGACACGGTACTTTGTGAAGCGACTATTAAAGTAGGCTGTATTGATAAAGAGTCTATGAGGCCAACACAAATCGATAGTGATCTCAAGGCGGCCTTTGAGAGCCGTGTTACGAAAAAATAAAAATTAATTTAACCCTATTTGCGGTTTTTATCGTTTATAGAGAATACATAACCAAGTTTGCATAAACTTTGACCAAAAGTATCCAATAGGAGTGTTCACAGCGTGTCGAGTGAAATCTCTATCTCGGGCCTGATCGCCGACGCCACTTTCGTGGTGCAGTTAGTCATGATAACCCTATGCTTATTATCTGTTGTCTCCTGGTATTTGATGTACAACCGGCGAGCCTTAATTAAGCGTGCCCAGCGATTGTCCGTTGCCTTTGAAGATCGCTTTTGGTCTGGGGTTGATCTAAGCCGTTTGTTCGTCCAGGTCAACAATGAGCCGAATGTTTCCTGTGGTCAGGAGAATATCTTCCGCACCGGATTTAAAGAGTTTGCCCGATTAAGAAAAAGTGACGGTGCCGATCCAGATTCAGTGATGCAAGGTGCCGAGCGGGCAATGCGCGTGGCACTGCTTAGAGAACAAGAAAAGCTCGAAACCGGTTTGCCGATTCTGGCTACTATCGGTTCTGTTAGCCCCTATATCGGTTTATTTGGAACGGTGTGGGGCATCATGCATTCTTTCTTATCGTTAGCCAATCAGCAGCAGGCAACGCTGGCAGCAGTAGCTCCAGGTATCGCCGAGGCTCTTATTGCAACGGCAATGGGTTTGGTTGCGGCTGTACCTGCTGTGGTTGCATATAATCATTTCTCTTCTGCAGTGGATCGGCTATTGCACAGTTATGATGCATTCTCTGATGAGTTTTCAGGTATTTTGCACCGAAAAGCGCATGCTCCAGAGCCTGGCAAAGAAAAAGCCAAAGCCAGTTAATCGGTTCGACTCATAATTTAGCAAGGTTATTGATATGTCAAAACCCAAGACGAGTCCTCGCCGAAAACCAATGTCAGAAATCAACGTGGTTCCCTACATTGATGTCATGTTGGTGCTATTGGTGGTGTTTATGATAACAGCGCCGATGCTGACGCAGGGTGTTAAGGTTGAGCTGCCAGATGCTGATGCACCACCGATGAAATTACCTAAAGACCAGGAAATGGTGATTGTCTCAGTAAAAGATGATGGTCGCTATTACTTGAATTTAGGGAAGGACGCTAAAAAAGCAAAGCCCCTGGATCAAATCACTGAAACTGTCAGCAAAATTAAAAAAAGCAAACCAACAACCCCAGTGTTAGTGGAAGGTGATGAACGGGTTCCTTATGGGGTTGTGGTGAAGCTAATGGTCGCTTTGCAAAGTGTAGGCATTAACGATGTAGGTTTGGTTACCGACACGCCGGAGCAGGAGCCCTAAATGCGAACCGGCTTAATTGATTGGCCTTCGCTAGCGAAAGCGTTTGCTGTTCACCTAATTTTGGCCGCCATTTTGCTTGTGGGATGGGAGGCTAGTTCGCCTGAGATTAAAGCCCAGGAGATTCCCCCTCATATTAAAGCCGTGGTGGTTGAAAAGCCTAAACCTATAAAGAAAAAACCGACTGTTAAAAAGCCTGCCAAGAAAAAGCCGGTAAAAAAGAAGGAACCGAAAAAAGCTAAGCCTAAGCCAAAGCAGAAACCTAAGCCAAAACCCAAAGAGGAACCCAAGCCTAAGAAAAAGGTAGAGGTGAAGCAGCCCAAAGGCCCAAGTTTTGACGATTTATTTGCGGAAGAAACTAA
>JAKSAW010000714.1 GCA_022361455.1 Pseudomonadales bacterium
ACCGAACTATCGGGTCGACTAACATTTCCGTGGACGCCAAGTATCAAGAGGCTGCCGAGGTTGCGCCGGACCGCCAGCGTATTCTGATTCTCGATTTCGGATCCCAATACACGCAGTTAATTGCCCGGCGGGTGCGGGAAGCCGGCGTGTATAGCGAAATTCATCCTTGGGATATGGCGGGTGAAGCTATTCGGCATTTTCAGCCTGCCGGCATTATTTTGTCTGGCGGGCCTGAATCCGTGAGTGAAACTGAGGCACCTCATGTTGATGAAGTTGTGCTGGCTTTGCAGGTGCCTGTGTTGGGGATTTGCTATGGCATGCAAACCATGGCCAAACAGTTGGGCGGAGAGGTGCAAGGTTCCGATAAGCGAGAATTTGGCTATGCGGAAGTTCGAGTTAAAAATAACACCCATTGGTTTGACGGCTTAGATGATCATGATGGACGTAAATCCCTCGATGTGTGGATGAGCCATGGCGATAAAGTAACATCGTTGCCAGAGGGTTTTGAATGCATCGCAGAAACGGATAGCGCTCCTTTTGCAGCGATGGCCGATGAAAAGCGTAAGTTTTATGGCGTGCAATTTCACCCTGAAGTGACTCACACTAAGCAAGGTGGTGAGTTGTTAAAACGTTTCGTACGCGAAGTTGCCGGCTGCGATGCTTTGTGGAATGCAGGCAATATTATTGAGGATTTAGTCGCGAAAGTGCGCGAGCAGGTGGGTGAAGATGAAGTGCTACTTGGTCTTTCCGGCGGTGTTGATTCTTCGGTGGTTGCTGCATTACTGCATAAAGCCATCGGCGATAAGCTAACCTGTGTCTTTGTCGACAATGGTTTGCTGCGAAAAAACGAAGGCGATCAAGTGATGTCCATGTTTGCTCAGCATATGGGGATTCGGGTTATTCGCGTTGACGCGGAAGATTTATTCTTGGAGCGCTTAGCCGGAGAAGCTGACCCTGAGCGTAAGCGCAAGATTATTGGTAATACGTTTATCGAAGTATTCGATAAAGAAGCGAGTCGCTTAAATGAAATTCAATGGTTAGCACAAGGCACTATTTATCCTGACGTGATTGAGTCTGCGGGCGCTAAAACTGGTAAAGCTCATGTGATTAAATCGCACCATAATGTGGGCGGCTTACCGGAAGATATGAAGCTCAAGCTAGTAGAGCCATTGCGGGAACTTTTCAAAGATGAAGTTCGTAAAATTGGTCTAGAGTTAGGCTTGCCTTACGATATGGTTTATCGCCATCCGTTTCCTGGCCCTGGGCTGGGTGTTCGTATTCTTGGTGAAGTGAAAAAAGAGTACGCAGATATTCTTCGCGAAGCGGATCATATCTTTATCGAAGAACTGCATAAAGCGGACTACTACCATAAAACAAGTCAGGCATTCGTGGTCTTTTTGCCGGTTAAATCTGTAGGTGTTACGGGTGATGGTCGCCGATATGAATGGGTTGTGTCGTTGAGAGCCGTGGAAACTATCGACTTCATGACTGCACGCTGGGCACATTTACCTTATGAACTGTTGGAAAAAGTATCTAGCCGTATCATCAATGAGATTAGTGGCATTTCTCGCGTGGCTTATGATGTTTCTTCTAAGCCGCCGGCCACCATTGAATGGGAATAAGAGCGGGGAGTCTTAGTGGACGAACAGCGTCCTGTTGTTAACTCAGAATTTTCCGAAGATGATGCCCGTTGGATGCAACGGGCGTTAATGCTTGCTGAAAAGGCAGAACAACTCGGTGAAGTTCCCGTTGGCGCGTTGCTAGTTCAAGATGGAAAAGTTGTTGGCGAAGGTTTTAATCAGCCCATTGCTGCGCTAGATCCTACGGCACATGCCGAAATCGCAGCAATTCGTGATGCTTGCCAGCGTCTAAACAATTATCGAATTCCCAACACGACGCTCTATGTCACCCTCGAACCCTGTGCTATGTGTGCAGGAGCAATTGTCCATGCACGGATAGACAGAGTTATTTTCGCAGCCAGCGAACCAAAAGCAGGCGCTATAAAGAGCACTCAGCGCTTTTTCGAGCAGCCGCAGCTTAATCATCAAGTGCAATTCCAATCGGGACTCATGCAATCAGAAGCGAGTGCTATGCTTTCAGATTTCTTTAAGCGGCGACGTCAAGAAAAGAAAGCACTCAAAAAATCCAGCGAATAGTTTATGCTTAGGTGATTCGGTTTAAAGGAATCACTATGGCAGCTACCAGTAAATTCTTTGCTTATCTAGAACGCCTTCGATGGATTAAACGTTGGGGGCTAAAGCGCAATGTTGTTGAAGAGAATGTGATGGAGCACAGTTGGCAGGTAGCGACTATTGCTCATGTGTTAGCTATTATCCATCAGAAAAAGTTCAACGGTGCAATCGATCCAAGCCAAGTCGCTACCACGGCGCTGTATCATGACGTTTCTGAAATCATTACTGGGGATTTGCCTTCTCCCATTAAGTATCATTCAGATCGAATTTTGAGTGCTTATCGTATTATTGAAAATGAGGCGGAAGAAGAGCTTCTCAATTTATTGCCGGATGATTTGCAATCGGACTTCGAGGAAATTCTATTGCATCAAAAAGTGGATCCAAAAGTTACTAACTTTGTGAAGGCAGCTGATTTAATCAGTGCATTCCTCAAATGTCAGTTGGAAGTGAATTCCGGCAATCATGAATTTGAAGATGCTCAAAAGGCAATCGAGGATTCTATCCGCAAGTTGGAAATGCCAGAAGTGGATTACTTTATGGCGACTTTTGTCGATAGCTATTTATTGACGTTGGATGAGCTGTTAAAGCAGCATGATGAAACGCTAAAAAAATAGCGCGCAAGCATTAGTCTTAGTGCACCATCTCATCAAGCATTGCCACGACGTTCTGAGGCGCAGGCATATATTGTTGCTGCTCTCGTTCTGTCGCCCATACTAGCGATTCGTAATAGCGGCGAATATTTTTCACATAATAAACAGACTGCGCGCCACCCCGCGCGTAGCCGTGGGGCACTTTGCTGTAGTATTCACGTTTTTTCAAAAGCGGTAAGCGCTTTTTAATTTCGAACCAATCGTTGGAATCTACTTCGTCCATAATAGCGAGTCTTCGGGCATCCATTACGTGGCCATAGCCAGTGTTGTAAGCCGCTAAAGCAAACCAGGTTCGATGTGGTTCTAATACGGTTTCAGGAAGGCGGTCGTAAAGCTTTTTGAAGTAGCGTGCGCCACCTTCAATGGATTGTTCTGCGTTACGGCGGTTGAGTACGCCCATTTCGCGCGCAGTGCGCAATGTCAGCATCATTAAGCCGCGCACACCGGTAGGTGAAATTGCGTTAGGATTCCACAGCGATTCTTGATAACCAATAGCTGCTAATAAACGCCAATCTAAATCCAACTCAAGTGCTGCTGCTTTGAAGCGATTTTCATATTTGGGAAGTCTGCGGTCCATGTGAGAAATAAAGGTTCGCGCTCCCACATAATCGAAATCACGGTGACCGTAGAAACGTTCGCGAAGTTCTTCTAAGGTGCCGTCTTCATTAATTTGGTTAAAGAATAGCTCTGCAGCCATGTATAGGCTTGCATCCTCTTGTTGGTTTAGGGCCCATGCTAATGGCTCAGATCCTTTTACATCGAAAGCCACTCTTAGTTCTGGAAAAATATCTCGGTGTAACGCAAACACATTGGAATCCACAATGGTGTATTTGGCTGGGCTGTTCTCGTCGTTGACTTGATTGAGTAGTTCTAACATGGAGGTGTTAGAGCGTTCACTCCAAGTTAGATGCTGTAGAGTTTTATCGCTAGATTTCATCTGTACTAGGTTTTCGGAGTGGCTGCTATTGGCAATCACTACCAGCTCACCTTCATCGAGATTCGCGACAGTCTTAGGGCGACTCGTTCCTTTACGATAAACTAGGTTTTGAGAGATTTGTTGATAGGGGGAGGTAAATCGATAGCGCTTGCTACGGTCTCTAGTTACCGTTAAACCAGCGGCTGCTAAGTGGACTTCGCCTGTTTCTACGGCCTTTAAGAGAGAGCCAAGGTCTTCATAGGTGACCAATCGCACTTTGACATTCAAATGATTAGCGAATTTTTTCGCCAGCTCATATTCGAAGCCAGTTTCTTTTTCAAGCTCGGTGAAATAGGTGGTAGGACCCAGTTGAGTAGCAACGACCAGTTCACCGGATTGTTTAATGCGCTCTAAGAGAGGTGGCTCTGGTTGGCAAGCAGGCACAAATAGCAATACCGTGAGCAAACCATAGGCCCACAGTTTATCGAATGCTAACTGTATTAGTTTCACTAATGCTTGCATTGTTTGGCTTCTCATTGGCGGGCTCCCTTGCCATAAAATCCGTGTAAATCAGCGGCATACCCAATGTCTTTGACCGTCTATGAGGCGAAGCGTTCAGGCCCAAAGTGCAATCGTTTAGCTTCGAATTGCTTTGTCTTTGCGCTTCACTACTCTGTTGCTAATCCATGGATTTCATACAGAAACCCCATTTAGCAGTGGTCAGGCTAAAAAGTGATCACATTATAACCAATGCGACTAAGGATGTCGACACTCTGTGAAGTGGTAGGCATAAAGTTTAGGTTTCATATATTGATAAGTTATTAGCTTACTTTTGCGATTGGCTGATGGTTGCCTAAGCTTAAAAAAAGACCTGGAAGAAATGTGTTCATTCCATAGACCTATTGTTATCCAAAGCAGCGACTACTGCTTGTATGAGTTGGAGATTTTTAGCATGAATAGTTCGGCATCAGGAAGATTGATCGGGATCCTAGCAGCGATTGTGATCGTACAAGTGGCCTATATGGGATGGGCTGTGTCGGGCGCTGAAGATGCTGGCAAGCTAATAGGTATTGGCGTTGTGGTTGCCATCTTGTCCATTGTTGTTGGCGCTATGCTGATCAATCAAGGTGCTTCTGGCGGCAGTGACTCCGCAACGGATCTTATCCAAGGGGTTGTAAACGGTTCAAGAAATCTTTCAGAGCGTTTACCTGAAACTGAGGGCAACGCCCTTAATTCCGCGGTAAATGGTCTGCTGTCTCTGTTTGAACAAAGTGTGCAGCGAGCGGCTGGTGATGTGGACCGCATCAAGGTGCTTAGTAAAGAGTTATTCAATATTACTTCTGATAACACGGGTTCTGGTAGTTTAGAAAATGACGCCCGCGAAGTAGTGGAATCAGTATCTCACTTAACGGCTGCTGTACATGAAGCTTCGCAGAACGCTTCCACTGCTGCGCAGGCTGCGCGAGATGCAAGCAGCGAAGCAGATAGTGGGCAGAGCGTTGTTAATAATGTGACGTCTTCAATTCATTCCTTAGCGGATGAAGTTGAGCGCGCAGCGACAGCCATTCAAAAGCTTGAAGCAGATAGTGAATCAATTGGTGCCATTCTAGAGGTTATTCGTGGCATTGCCGATCAAACTAACTTGCTTGCACTGAACGCCGCCATCGAGGCTGCTCGTGCCGGTGAGCAAGGTCGTGGTTTTGCGGTGGTCGCTGATGAGGTACGCACACTGGCACAGCGCACGCAAGAAGCAACAGAAGAAATTAATGACATGATCGCTCGCTTGCAAGAAGGACCAAGCAACGCCGTTAAAGTGATGGCGGAAGGCCGCAGACAGGCAGAGCTAAGTGTTGATCAGGCATCTAAAGCCGGTGAATCGCTATCAGCTATTACCGGTGCGATCAGCTCAATCAGTACTATGAATGAGCAAATTGCCGCGGCGGTAGAGCAGCAAACCACGGCAGCCGACAGCATCAATCGCAGCCTTTCTAATATGAGCGAAGCCACTGAGGCCAACGCCAGACGTGCTGCAGACTGCACTCGCCTCAATTCTGAAATAGAGGGTGCGGTAAACGATCTTGATCAGGTTATGAGCCAGCTGACTAAATCAGCTTAAGTTCCTGTTTTAGATATTCAGATCGTTAGATTTCTGTTCCAGAAAGCCAGGTGATGAGTCACCTGGCTTTTTGCTTTCTCGCGCCCCCCGAATTGCCTATAATACCCACCTCTAAATTTCCTCCTTTCGTTTCAACCATCAGCACGAGATCATCATGTTAGAACTTCGTGGCGCTCCAGCCCTTTCTGCTTTTCGTCGACAAAAGATATTCGCTTCGCTTAAATCGGCTCTGCCAGCCGTTTCCGGGTTGTATGCGGAATTTATGCACTTTGTGGATGTGGATGGCGATCTCAGTGACGCCGACCTTAAGGTACTTGAGCGACTTTTAAAATATGGGCCCAGTGTTGATGTCGAAGAGAAAACTGGCACTTTGTTCTTAGTGGTGCCGAGGCCCGGCACCATATCGCCATGGTCAAGTAAGTCTACCGACATCGCCCGTAATTGTGGCTTGTCTGCTGTTAAGCGGGTTGAGCGAGGAATTGCATACTACGTCGCGGGGGCAGATTGGAGTGCTCAAGAAAAGCAGCAAATCGCAGCGCTGTTACATGACCGCATGGTTGAATCCGTTCTACCTGATTTGGCATCCGCTGAGCAGCTTTTCACCGTTCATGAGCCCAAGCCGCTTACTACCGTTGATGTTGTCGGTGGTGGCCGTGAGGCGCTAGCGACAGCCAATAGTGAGCTAGGTCTAGCTTTGGCCGATGACGAGATTGATTACTTAGTGCGAAGCTTCCAAGAGCTGAAGCGTAATCCTACTGATGTTGAATTGATGATGTTTGCTCAGGCTAACTCTGAGCACTGTCGCCACAAAATCTTTAATGCAGACTGGACCATTGATGGCGAAGCACAAGACATCTCATTGTTTGGCATGATTCGCAATACCCACAAGCATAATCCAGAGGGGGTGCTTTCAGCATATTCCGACAACGCCGCTGTTATAAAAGGGCATGAAGCGGGTCGATTCTTCCCCAATCCTGATTCCAAGGTATATCAATATAATCAAGAGCCAGTGCACATCTTGATGAAGGTTGAAACTCATAACCACCCAACAGCCATTGCCCCTTATCCTGGCGCTTCAACAGGCGCAGGGGGTGAGATTCGTGATGAAGGTGCCACCGGGCGGGGATCTAAACCTAAAGCAGGCTTAACGGGTTTTACAGTATCAAATTTGAAAATTCCCGGTTTTGAGCAACCCTGGGAAGCAGATTATGGTAAGCCTGGCCGAATCGTTTCCGCGTTAGACATTATGGTGGAAGGCCCCTTGGGTGGTGCAGGTTTTAACAACGAGTTTGGCCGACCAAACCTTTGCGGTTACTTCCGTACCTACGAAGATAAAGTGACTACCGTAAATGGCGAAGAGGTAAGGGGTTACCATAAG
>JAKSAW010000716.1 GCA_022361455.1 Pseudomonadales bacterium
CGGCTGTAGAAGAGCACCAGGATTTTTGCCATGGAAATAGTTCCGTTTATCAGTGATGGTCTAGATGATTTCTAAAACGTTCTCTGGAGGACGACCCAAGGCAGCTTTATCACCATTCACAACAATGGGGCGTTCGATCAGTTTTGGGTGCGCAATCATGGCTGCGATTAGCTCATCTTCTTTCAAACTGTCATCGGCGAGATTATTGTCTTTATAGTCAGCTTCTTTTTTTCGCATCAGATCTCGGGCTTTCATGCCCAGGGCCTTTAGAACCCGCTTTAGTTCTGCTTTTGAAGGTGTGTTTTCTAGATAGAGCACAATCTCTGGTTGGACGCCATTTTCCTCCAATAGTTGCAAGGTCTGACGAGATTTGGAGCAGCGAGGATTGTGGTAAATCTTTATAGCCATGGTTCTACCTTGTTCGAATGTTAACTGGCCGATATTTTATAGTTGTTTGAGCTTGGTTTATAGTGATGTTTAAGGATTTCACTTAGTATGAAAGTATCATTTATGGTGGTAACAAAATAATGTCGGGAGTTTGCGGTTGAAACCCATGAAACCTTTCTCAAAACAGCGCATTTGGGCCAAGCTTGTACGCTTTCAGCGCTTTGTTGGGTTCGTGGCGCGAAGCTTTTGGCAGCATGATGGCCCCAAAATAGCTGCTCATTTAACGTTCACTTCCATGTTTGCAGTTGTGCCGGTCATGACGGTGACCTATTCCATACTGGCGCTTATTCCTGATTTGAAGGAGGTAGGCGATCAAATTCAAAGTTATCTGTTTCAGCACTTCGTACCTTCTTCTAGTTCCCAGTTACAGGGATATTTCTCAGGTTTTGCAGATCAGGCCGCCAATTTAACCGGTGTGGGCTTGGCGATGTTGTTTGTGACTGCGGTGTTGATGTTGCGAAACATCGAAAAAGCCTTCAATCGCATTTGGCATGTCACCGAGGCCCGTAAAGGAGCAACAGGTTTACTGCTTTATTGGGCCATTCTCAGTATTAGCCCTTTATTGATGGGGGTTGCCTTTGCCATTCCTGGCTATGTGGCTTCGGTCGAAATGCTGACATCGATAACTGGCGAGGCTTATACCAATAAAATTTTTGTAAAAATATTACCGATTATATTGAGTGCCTGTGCTTTCTCATTGGCCTATGCCGCCATACCCAATACCAAGGTGCCTGTAAAGCATGCTTTTGGCGGTGGCTTACTTGCAGCCATAAGCTTTGAAATGGCACGCCGATTAATGACAACCTTCGTCAGTATGTTCCCAAGCTACCAGTTAATATATGGTGCATTTGCAACAGTACCGATTTTCTTAATATGGATATACATCAGTTGGATGATCTTATTGGTAGGCGCAGAGTTTGTGCAGGCGCTGACTAATTATCGGGTTTCATTACGCCGCTCAAATTCCAGCTTAGGGCAAGTGTTGGATATTTTATATTTACTGTTTTTAAATCAAAAGCAGGGCGTGAGTTGCAGCGAATCCGCGTTGTTGAAACAGCTGCCGGGATTAAGCATCGATGGTTGGGAATACTATAAGCATCGCCTACAGCTGAACAAACTGATTGCTATGACGGATGATGGCGAGCTGATTTTGTCCCGTAATTTGCAGCATCTTACGTTATTTAATTTGTTTGAAGTGCTTAATCC
>JAKSAW010000478.1 GCA_022361455.1 Pseudomonadales bacterium
GGGAAATGATATTGGCGATGGCCCTGAGGACAGTGTTTTCACCTATATGCAAATGGGAGGAGCAGTACAGTACGCCTATCCCATTGGAAACAATAAGCTAGTGGGTGATTATGGATCCAGAACTGCAGTCACAGTGCGCTATGAGCAAGATGCTGCCACCGATCTAGACGGCCATTATGTCGCTTTTCAGCTCGATGCTCCCAAGCACCAATACGGCTGCTTTTTAGCAAACCTCAGTTCAAGCAAAGTACCTATCGTCCCCGAAGGCGCTGCTTGGAATGGCGACTGTTTCTAGCCCTCAATCAAGTTTACAAATACTCACCTAAAACCATCAGAGCAACGCTTGCTAAATTTTTTCCCCCGTTTTAAAGTGACCGTTCTAAAACAAGTGAAGAGTTAATTACTGTGGCGAGACCCAAATCGTTTAACGAGTCAAAAGTGCTCACCGACACCATGACGCTATTTTGGCAGAAGGGCTATGAAGCCACTTCAATGAGGGATTTGGAAAAAGCCTCTGGGCTTACCGCAGGCAGCATTTACAACGAATTCGGCAATAAGAAAAAGCTGTTTATACGTAGCTTGGAGTTTTATATTGCAACGGTAATTGAGTGGCGAGCACAATGTTTAACCCAGCAACAACAGAAAGATCCCCTTGGAGCCGTTCGTGAGTTTTTGGTATCTGCAATAAAAGATGTACCAAAGCCCTTTCGTGGCCAAGCTTGCTTGCTAATGAATACAGCCACTGAGCTCGGCCAGCAAGATGCAGACATCGGCAAAGTAATTAACAAAGGTTTTGCGAAAATAGAGAACAACTTAGCGAAAGCACTTAGCAACGCGCAAGATATAGGTGAAGTAGCTAACGATGTAGATGTTCAAGTAGCGGCTAGCAGCTTAAGCATGCTGCTAGCTGGAGTCCTAACAGCGAGTAAGAACCAAACCAAGGTTACTCAATTAGAAGCCATCATTGATTTTCAACTCAATCTATTACAGGCTTAATTTTTTTGCCCTGTTTTAGAACGATTGTTTTATAAACAACATAACTTACGAACCTCACCGGAAAAACCTGTCAGCACAGCAGTTTTTAATAGGAGCAGAACATGATCGACTTTGTAAGAACACCAGAAGAAAATTTTAAGAACTTGCCAAATTATGCCTTTGAGCCCAACTATATAGATGTCGATGGACTGCGTATGCACTATGTGGACGAGGGCCCTAAAGAGGCTGATCCTGTATTGATGATGCATGGCGAACCGAGTTGGTCCTATCTTTACCGCCATATGATTCCGATCTGCGCTGCTGCTGGTCATCGCGTTATAGCGCCAGACTTAATTGGCTTTGGTAAATCGGATAAACCCACGCAAATTTCTGATTACAGCTATCAAACTCATATGAATTGGATGACCGCATTTATTGAGCAGCTGGATTTAAAAAACATCACTCTCGTTTGTCAGGATTGGGGATCATTATTGGGGTTACGCTTAGCAGCGGAAAATGAATCCCGCTTTAAAGCCATCGTCATTGGCAACGGCATGCTACCAACGGGAGATCAATCCCCACCAAGTGCCTTTAAGGTATGGAAAACCTTTGCCCTTAACAGTCCTTGGTTCCCTATTGGCAAGATCATTGAGTTCGGGAGTTTTAAATCCCTAAGCAAAGATGAGCTCAGAGCCTACAACGCTCCCTTCCCCTCTGCTAAATACAAAGCTGGGGCGCGGGCATTCCCAGCCTTAGTACCGGTATCCACTGACAACCCAGCTACAGAGGCCAATCGCGAGGCTTGGAAAGTTCTAGAGAAATGGGAGAAACCGTTTTTAACGACTTTCAGTAATGGAGATCCAATTACACGTGGCGGAGACAAATACATGCAGTCACGTATTCCAGGATCAAATGGTTTGCCTCACAAAACGCTGAAAGGCGGTCATTTTCTACAAGAGGATTCAGGCACTGAGTTTGCTCAAGCGGTTAACGACTTGCTAGCGAGCGCTACAAGCTAAGCTGCCTCATCACTAGCCCAGCGATGAAGCGCATCATCAATCATCGCTGGCTTAACTGGCTTTTTCAGATAGTCATTCATACCCGCTGCCAGGCATCGCTCACGATCAGCTTCCATGGCATTAGCAGTAACTGCAATGATGGGCGTTGCGCGATTTTGATTATCTTCACTGCGAATTAAGCGAGTTGCTTCAAAACCATCCATATTAGGCATCTGGCAATCCATCAGAATCAAGTCGTAGTGTTGCTCCTTGCTGGCGGCAACGGCCTGCACACCATCGTCGGCCACTGAGAACTCATGCCCTAGCGATCCCAAAATCTTTTTCATTATCATTTGGTTCACGGGATTATCTTCGACGACTAATATATTTAATGGTCTTAGATTATCCACCTGTTCTTGCTCTAGTGAGGTCGCTGTTGAGATATGTTGTGGCTCCAGCTTTGGTTGCTCTAAAGCAATCATTTTTTCAGGTTCAGCTCGCAATAACGGTAAATAGAAACTAACTAAACATCCGTCCTCACAATCCAAAATCTTAATGCGCGCATTCATCATCAAGGCGATCTCCTTCGACAATGCGAGGCCAATACCTAAGCCACCATATTGGCGATCAAAACCATCTTGCACCTGATTAAAAGATTTAAATACGTCTAGCCGGCGGGATCTGGGAATACCAATGCCGGTATCTTTAACCCTGAATCTTAAGTAATCCTGACGGTCAAGCATGTAAACATCGACCATTAAGGTCACATCACCTTTTGTAGTAAACTTGATAGCGTTAGCAACCAACTCGGACAACACTTGCTTGACCTTTAATTGATCTATAGATACGCCTAAGTCTGCTTCTGTTTGCAGGTTTAGATGCCAATTAAGGTTGCGTTGCTCACAAGCGTGTTGCCAGCGTCTCGCATGGGTGCTAACCCATTGATTGAGCGCAATGGGTTCACGCTTAATCGCCGCCGTCCCCGCCTGAATCTCGGAAAAGCTAAGAATTCTATCCACCATTTTCAACATAGAATCTGAAGATGCTTCCATGGTATCTAGTAGTTCAGTTTCTTCTTTTCCTTTTAAAAATCGTTTTAATAAAGGAATGCTTGCGATAACGCCGTTCATTGGCGTACGTAATTCATGACTAATGGTGCCCAAAAAAGCATTCTTGAGTTTATTTGCTTTTGCCAATTCTTTATTCGACACTTCCAATCGTAACTTAGAAGCATTGATGGCAGTTTCCCTTTCTTCACGAAAAAAGTTTATTCGATCAGCTAATGCCATCGAAAGCATTATTGCCTGAATCAAGCTAGTAACATGGAACATGTTGTAGCCAATAGTATCGAATGGTACGAAGCCTGCGTACATTGACGTGGTGTAAAGAACACCAAAAACGGGGAAAAACCAAGCCAGCAAAAAATATCGTGCAACGCGATTGCCTTTCACATATGCGATGATTCCGATCACAAAAATAACGAAGGCATAAATTGAAGCAAGCAACATAGCAAAGTTGGTAAAAACAGGATGACTAGAAAAGGACAATTCAACCAGCGACAAAATTAGCCCGCAAATAATTAACACAAATAATTGCTTATCAATTATTGGGTGCTCTACTTTGGTCGCCAAAAACAAGCGACAGAATTGGCATCCGCAGGCCACAAAAAACCCCACTAATACGTAATATGAGGAACGACTCCATTCCTCGTTTTCTCCCCACCAATAGATTTGCCCAAAGCCATCCAATGTGAATAAAAATGCCAATATACTGAAAAGGTAAAGAACATAAGCGCCATAGGAATAGCTACGCATGGATAGTGCCACAAAGATGTTATACAAGATCAGCGTGATGATGCCGCCGTAAAAAAGACCTAGCCATCTATTATCAGCAACAACAAAGCGTTCCTTTCCAATTTGATCTAATAGAAAGATGTGAAATTTATCTGGTCCGGGAGACACCGATTTAATAACTAACTCATAATCCTTGTAGGGTTCTAACATACTTGGCACAAAAAAATGTCTTGGTATATTACGCTTCACCTCGCCGATTAATTGCCAGTCACCCTGTTCTTCACGAACAAATACTTGGGCACCGCCATTGCCAAAATACTGAAATGCAAGCAACCAATTTGGATTGGCAGTCTGATTCTTCACCTTGGTGTAAAACCAATAAAACTTGTCCGTGACCCCATACACCATACCGCGTGGATCACTCACAGGAAGCGCCTCTTTATCCATCGCTAGGAATCCTTCTAGCGTCAGCGATCCTTCGTCATCACGATAGAAACGCGTATGACCTGCCAACGGATAGGTGTGTTCCTCCCCATCAATCACAATCTGATTCACCGCAGCCTTAACCGACGCAGTACTCACAGCGAACAAAAAAAAGAAAAGGCTGAGTCGCCATATTTTCATGATCATTCCCAAAGTATAGATACTGATAATCAGCCTGCATTGCGAATATTCTTTTATATATCATGAAATTAGCTTTACTAAGGGACGCTGGGCTAACACATTGGTATGAACTGAAAAGACAGCATGGAAATTTTACAGGATTATCTATACTTAACAGATACTTAGTTATTCTTGCCTTAGCGAATGCGCCGATGCCCCACTACTTACATCCATCAAGCTGGCTGCTGGTTACATATTTCTGGCTTTCGCTTATTAGCACAGCCAATGGGGCGACTCTAAATGAATCCACCAAAAGTATCGGTTTAAGCCCCTTACTTGAATATCGTGAGGCACTGAGTTTTGAAGCAACCCCGGAGGATCTGGCGACAGCTGATGATCGCTGGCAAGCTGTCGAAAGTGACCCTGTAAATCTAGGCTTTCAAGAAGCCGCCTTTTGGTTAAAAGGAACATTCACTACCGGCAAGCTCACCACGACAGATTGGATTCTAGAACAACCCTATCCGCTGATAGATCAACTTAACGTATTTATTTATCGAGATAAAAAACTCGAATATCAATGGTTTTCTGGAGATAGCAAGCCTTTTCCCGAAAGAGCGTTGAGCCATGCTCATTTTTTGTTTCCAATCCAACTAAAAGAAAACAGTAGCTATCAAATCTTCATTAAAGTGCAAAACACTGAAGCGATGGAGCTACCACTTCGGTTAATGCAATATAACTACTTCACGACTGCAGACAATCAAAGGGCTGTTATTGACGGTATCTTCTATGGTTTTTTGATTATCATGGCTGCCTATAACTTGGTGCTCTATTTGAATATCCGCGACCGCAGTTACTTGTATTACGTAGCCTATGTCGTTTCGATGTTATTGTTTTTTATGAGTCAGAAAGGCGTCCTTTATCAGTACTTCTTTCCCTACAGCCCAACACTACATCACTACTCCATACCATTCATTCTCATGATGGCATTGCATTCCATTGCCTACTTTTTCAAAGACTTTCTTAGTCTTCCAGAACAAACTCCTCGAATATGGCTGGTGATCAAGGGTATATTAATTTTTAATATTCTTTCAGCAATACTCGTTTTCGTTCTTTCTTATCAAACTGTCATCTTTCTAATTATTGGTAACGCTGCTTTTGCCGCTTCTTTTGCCCTCGGCATTGCCATACACCTTTCTCGATCAGGTCAAAAAACCGCTCAGATGGTGTTAGCTGGCTGGACTCTATTGATCATTTGTATCGTGTTTATGACGCTTTCGAAGATGGGTATTTTCTATAACGACTTTATGGCCGAGTACGGTATGCGTCTAGGAACATCATTTGAAATCTTAATTTTTTCCTTCGCATTATCCTATCGAATCAATGAAGAACGACAGGCGAAAGAAGCCGCTCTAAAGCAGGTTAATAGCGAACGTAGTGAACGCATAAGAGCACAAGAACTAGCGTTACAACATGAAGTAGATGCTCGCCAGGCAAAGGAAGAAGCCCTGACTCAACAAAAACTACTCAACGAAAACCTCGAGCAGCTAGTACACGAGAGAACAGCCACGCTTGAAAAAACGTTGGTAGATTTGGAAAAGGCCAACAAAGAATTAGAATTACTAAGCTCGAAAGACGGCTTAACAGGTATTTTTAATCGCCGTGCTTTTGATGAACGCATACTTGAAGAATGGGCCAGATCTTCACGGGATCAATTACCGCTATCGCTACTGATGGTGGATATCGACTATTTTAAAAAGATTAACGATACCAAAGGGCATCAATGTGGCGACTATGTACTAAAAGAAATTACCAAACAAATGAAACTACTGGTGAGCCGCCCTACAGACTTAATTGCTCGCTACGGCGGTGAAGAGTTTGCGGTTTTACTACAAAACACCCCCAAAAAAGGTGCTGAACATGTCGCTACAGAACTTGTCTCCCATATCGCTCAGCATAGTTTAACTTGGGAGGGACTACCCTTTACGGTAACCATTAGCATCGGCCTGCATACTATGCTTGCCTCTGATTCACAAAGCTTTGAATCTCTTATTGCTGCGGCCGATGGCGCTCTCTACAACGCCAAACAAAACGGCCGCAATCAATGGGTTAGTGTTAACTAGTTTTTTCTTTACGCACCTTAGAGGTCCAAGCCCAAATATATTCACACTTCACAGGCTCAATACCTTTTTCATCGGTAATGGTGACTGGCACTGTCACTTCACCTTTATCTTCACTTAAGATCCGTTGTACTTGTTCCACACTTAGCTTAGCCTCGACGCGAATATCGCCAGTGCAACGTTTTACATAATCAACATGCATGGTTTTAATCACTGGCACATGGGAATCAGGAACACTCATGCCCACCAAAAAGCCCGTGGCAGATTCACCAGCCAACGCAATGGCCGCAGCATGCAGCGAGCCGATATGATTTTGCGCTTTCTTTCTGTTTTTGAGAGTAATTACTGCTTCATAGTCGGTTAATTTCTCAACGCGAACACCTGCAGTACCTGCAAATCTGATAGCACGACCAAAAGTAAGGGTTAATGCTTGGGCTCTCATCCCATCAGGTAGAATATTGACCTTAGATACAACACGATTTAGGAAATTCTTCTCTGGCATAGCTTCCTCCAATTTCGAGGGGCGCTAATGTACCACGGGCTATTAGTATTTTCTGCCTAAGTTGCTGGTTTTTCTAAATTGACTCAAATGCCTTACCAGACTGCTCACCAAAGCCAATGCCTTATTTAACTAGCAACGACATTATTGTCTGTATGGTCACAGACTAGTATTACAGTGACTTCCGGCAACCCGCCATCGACTACGGAGTATATCAATGAGCAAACCACCTATTGGCTACGCCCTGGCCGCAATGAACAGCGTTGCGTCCTCAGAATGGATCGATAAGCTTGGCTTACGCAATGCTATCGAAAAACTGACCTATCAGGGTACTAAAACCGGCTTTCAAGCCTTGGGTGCAGCTACACGACAGTTCAAAAACGTCAACAAGCAGCTCAACCCAACGCGATTAGATAAGCCAAAGGGACAGTCAGATTTATTTGACCTCTCTATTACCGACGAACAACAAATGATGAAAGACACCGTGCAACGCTTTGCACAGGATGTTGTTCGCCCAGCCGCAGCCACTGCTGATAGCGCAGGATTTACTGCCCCCGATTTATTAGCCCAAGCGACGGAACTTGGGCTCGCTTATTTCGCAGTTCCAGAATCTCTAGGTGGAGCAGCAGTAGAGCATTCCCCTATCACCAATATGATTGTTGCAGAAGAATTAGCGACGGGTGATTTAGGCATCGCAGTTGCCATCCTTTCCTCTATTGGTGTTGCCAATGCCATCACTCAATGGGGATCCGGTGAGCAACAAAGCAAATATTTACCGGCATTCCTTGATGAGAAGCCACTACCTGCGGCCATAGCTATCAGTGAGCCGACCCCATTATTTAACGCGAATGAATTAAACACCACAGCGAAAGCCGCCGGAGATACCTATATTCTGCACGGTAAAAAATCCTGTGTTGCTTTGATTGAATCTGCGGAGCTATTCCTAGTGGCAGCCACCACTGAAGGAAAAGGCAATCAATTATTCTTGGTGGAAAGTAGTAATGAAGGTGTGACCATCGAGAAAAGCCCAGCTAAGGGCCTTAAACCTGCAAACGTTGGCACATTGGTTCTGAATAATGTGAAGGTTCCCAAGCAAGCACTTTTGGGCGACGCCAACATTAACTATCAAACACTATTAAATTACTCTCGCCTAGCTTGGTGTGCCCTTGCCTGCGGTACTGCTCAAGCGGTATTGGACTACACCATTGAATATGCCAATGATCGTGTTGCTTTCGGTGAGCCAATCAGTCATCGCCAATCGGTGGCCTTTATGATCGCCAACATCGGGATTGAACTAGAAGGCATGCGAGTAATGACTCAAAGAGCTGTCGCTTTAGCTGAACGTGGTGAAGATTTCCAACGTGCCGCTTACTTAGCCCACATATTCTGTGCAGACAAAGCAATGGAAATTGGTACCAATGGCGTTCAGCTGCTAGGTGGCCATGGTTTCACCAAAGAGCACCCTGTCGAGCGCTGGTACAGAGATTTGCGCGCAATCGCAGTAATGGAAGGCGGACTACATCTGTAGTTTTCCGCAGTAACCCAAAACTTATTAACGATTCGGAGCAAATATTATGTACCTAGAACTACCCAATAAATTAAAAGGCTTACAAATGATGTCCGCGAACTTGGCGAAGGAAATGTTTCGCCCTATTTCGCGTAAATATGACTTGGCTGAGCATGAATACCCGAAAGAATTGGATATGATCGCCAACATGCTTGATGGCATGAACGATGGTGAGCAAGGTGGTGTTGCTGGCGCTACACAATCAAGCAAAGCGAAAAAGCCTGACAATGGCGAAGTTAAAAACGGTAGCAACATGGCTTCACTGATTGGCATTCAAGAATTATGCTGGGGTGACACTGGTTTGCTACTTTCCATGCCTCGTCAAGGTTTAGGAAATGCCGCTATCGCTGCAGTTGCCAACGAAGAGCAATTAGAACGCTTCAAAGGCAAGTGGGCTGCCATGGCGATTACCGAACCCGATGCTGGGTCAGATTCTGCATCTATTCGCACCACCGCGAAAAAAGATGGCGACTACTATGTACTTAACGGTGAAAAAATCTTTATCACGTCCGGTGCAAGGGCAGATCTAATTGTTGTTTGGGCAAGTGTCGATCCAAGCCTGGGCCGCGCTGCTATTAAATCTTTTGCTGTTGAAGTTGGCACACCTGGACTTGAGCTAGCGCGTTTAGAGCATAAGTTAGGTATCAAAGCTTCTGATACAGCAGCCTATATTCTTGATAATTGTCGCGTACACAAATCCAATTTACTAGGCGACCCTGAAGTTAAGGTTGAGAAAGGTTTCGCTGGGGTTATGGAAACTTTTGATAACACTCGACCTTTGGTTGCTGGCATGGCCGTAGGCGTTGCTAAAGCCTCCCTGGAGAAAACCAAAGAACTATTGAAGGACTGCTTAAAAGATAACTACACCACACCTGTAAACAATCTGAGCGCGGTAGAAGCAGGCATCTATAAAATGGAAGCAGAGTGGGAAGCTGCACGTTTGCTAACACTGAAAGCAGCTTGGATGGCAGACAATGCTCAGCCGAATTCCAAGGAGGCTTCCATGGCTAAGGCCAAAGCTGGCCGCATGTGTAACGACATTACCCTGAAGTGCGTTGAGCTATGCTCAGGGCTTGGTTACTCTGAAACTGAGCTGATTGAAAAATGGGCTCGTGATTCCAAGATTCTCGATATCTTCGAAGGCACCCAGCAAATCCAACAGCTTATCGTCGCCCGACGTTTGCTTGGCAAATCATCTGCTGAACTCAGATAGCTAAGCAAGCTGCAGCAGTTTTCCGGTATATCTGCGTCATATCGGACCTCGGCAGGTTTCCCGACCTGCCTTTTTTCACAACAGGCTCGATTCTCACCAAGAATCGGGCCGACATTTACGAAGCAAATCGCTATTATCTAAATCAACTAAGGAGCTCAAGCCGTGGTTGATGAACTAGAAATTAATAGCGATTACATTCTTATCGAAAAGGCCATTCACTTTATTGAAGACAATGCTTTAGAGCATCCATCATTAGCTGAAATTGCCGACTATACTGGAATGACTGAGCATCACTTTCAAAAGGTGTTTTCCCGTTGGGCAGGAATATCCCCAAAACGCTTTCTGCAATTCTTAACCAAAGAATCGATCAAACAGCAGCTCCACCAAAGCAGCATTGAACAAGCGGCGCTAAATAGTGGTTTGAGCACCAAGAGTCGTGCTTATGATTTATTGGTTAACTGCGAAGCGATGACACCCGGAGAATATAAAGCAAAAGGTAAAGATTTACTGATTAAGTTCGGCTTTTATCAAACGCCGTTCGGGCTATGCTTAATCGCAACCACTGATCGAGGCATATGCAAACTAGCCTTCTGCGATCCAAGCGAAAAAGATGTGATGAGGGATGAGCTAAAAACAGAGTGGCAGTTAGCATCGATACAAGAAGACAATCAATCAAATGCCCATTATGTGCAATCTATTTTTTCACTGGCAGAGAACAAGAGACCGCTCCATCTTTTACTCAAGGGTACAAATTTTCAATTAAAGGTTTGGGAGGCTCTGCTAAATCTGGAATCAGGCAATTTAACGACTTACCATGAAATCGCGCAGCAAATCGACAATCCCAAAGGAGTGCGGGCGGTGGGTAGCGCCATAGGAAAAAATCCAATCGCTTTTATTATTCCTTGCCACCGAGTGATTAGAAAAACAGGTGAGATTAATCAATATCGCTGGGGAACAACTCGCAAGCAAGCCATTATTGCCTGGGAACAAGGTAATAAAATACGAGCATAAAAAAACGCGCCGGTATACCAGCGCGTTCTTAGTTGGCTCAGAAAAACGTATTTACTATATCTTGGCAGCTAATCGAGAACCTTGATTGATAGCACGCTTCGCGTCCAGCTCGGCAGCCACATCAGCACCACCAATGACTTGAACATTCATACCTTTGCTATCAGAACCCAGGCTCTTTAATTCGTCCGCCAATGATCGATTAGGCTCCTGCCCAGCACAAATAATAATGTTATCAACATCCAATACTTTTGCTTCGCCATTTACAGTGATGTGTAAGCCAGCATCGTCAATCTTGTCGTAACTAACACCAGGGATCATTTGTACATTTTTCATTTTCAACACTGCTCGGTGAACCCAACCACTGGTTTTACCCAAGCCAGCACCAACGCCGGATGTTTTACGCTGCAACAAATAAATATCACGTTCCGGTGGCAATACTTGTGGCTCAGTCAGTGCCGATCGATTTTCTAAGCTAGTATCAATACCCCATTCCTTGTACCACTGAGCTTTTTCATCATCGGAATGATTGTGAACCAAATACTCGCTGACATCAAAACCTATACCACCTGCTCCAATAACAGCTACCTTTCTACCCACAGGCTTCTTCTCATCTAACACCTCTAGATAAGTCATAACTTTCTCGTGCTCAACACCAGGAATGCCCGGTGTGCGTGGTGTAATCCCCGTAGCCACTAGTACTTCGTCATAACCTTCATCTAACAATTCTTGAGCAGTTACTCGATGGTTCAACTTAAGCTGAACGCCGTGTTTTTCAACCATGGCACCAAAGTAACGCATGGTTTCATTGAAGTCTTCTTTACCAGGAATTTGCTTAGCAATATTAAACTGGCCACCGATTTCAGACTTAGCATCGTAAAGCGTTACATCATGACCACGCTCTGCCGCAACGGTGGAAGCCGCCATTCCCGCTGGTCCCGCACCAACCACTGCAACACGTTTTTTGTTTTGCGTGGGTAAATAACGCAATTCTAATTCGTGACAAGCCCGAGGATTTACTAAACAAGATGCTCGCTTAGCTTGGAAGGTGTGATCCAAACATGCTTGGTTACAAGCGATACAGGTATTGATTTCATTAGCCTTACCATTCGCTGCTTTTTCAACGAAGAAAGCATCGGCTAATAAAGGTCTTGCCATTGAAACCATATCAGCTTCACCAGAAGAGATAATCTCTTCAGCTAATTCTGGGGTGTTGATACGGTTACTCGCACAAACAGGAATCGAAACTTCCTGCTTCAATCTACCGGAGGCAAAAGAGAAAGCGCCCCTAGGAACAGAAGTCACAATGGTTGGGATACGCGCTTCATGCCAACCAATACCAGTATTAATAATGGTGGCACCGGCTGCTTCGATTTGCTTCGCTAAATCCGCGATTTCTTCCCAAGTTTGACCGCCTTCAACCAAGTCCATTAAAGACATGCGATAAATAATAATAAAGTTGCGACCAACTGCTTCACGAACTTTGCGAACAGTTTCAACCGCAAAGCGCATGCGGTTTGTGGCGCTACCACCCCACTTGTCGTCACGTTGATTAGTACGTGCACACAAGAACTGGTTGATGAGGTAACCTTCCGAGCCCATGATTTCTACACCATCGTAACCGGCGTACATTGCAAGCTCAGCAGCACTGGCAAAATCGTCTATGGTGCCTTCTACTTGTCGGGCACTCATCTTACCTGGCTTAAATGGGGTGATTGGCGACTTTATACCAGATGGAGACAAGCTGTAAGGTGTGTAGCCATAACGGCCAGAGTGAAGCAGCTGTAAGCAAATTTTACCGCCTTCATTATGGACTTGGCTGGTCACACGTCGGTGCAATAACGCAGTCACTTTGTTTTCCATGCGAGAGGCCAAGGGCAGCAACTCGCCACGCCTGTTGGGAGAAAATCCACCGGTAACAATGACGCCAACGCCACCGCGGGATCTCTCTGCAAAATAAGCAGCCAGTTTTTCAATATTGTAAAAACGATCTTCGAGCCCTGTGTGCATTGACCCCATCAATACGCGGTTTCTCAAGGTGGTGAACCCTAAATCTAACGGGGCAAGCATATTTGGATAATGGCTATTTGCTGCGCTCATAAATCTCTCTCTACTGAATTCTCTACTTAATCAAAGCGTTTTGCTAGACCGGCACCATGCTACAGGCTTTCAGAGTTTGTGCAGTGATACCCTTAGTACTTGACCACACAGTCTATTAGCAAAACCCAATAAGCAAAAGGGCAGCTAATGCTGCCCTTTTGGTCTTTTAAGTCAATGATATTAGCAATGCTCTAGGGGATTACCAATATCACTCTAACTGACTCATCCACGGCGCTAAGGGTTACATAACCCACTAGATCCTCTTCATCAGCCACAGCTTCAACAACTTCTGCATCGTCATCCACCTTGTCAGGAGGCATACCTTTACCAGTAAAAATCAGACGTGACCAATAAGCGTTCAATTGCGCTCCAGTTTTATTCACAACCTTAGAGTAAAACTCTTCGCGAACGCTAGATCCTTCCATCTGATCAAGAGCTCGAGCTGGTTGCTTATCAATCTCGTTCCGTTTACCCAAAAACAATTGCCTAACATCCGCTATCGATGCCTTAGTCATACCCGAATCAGGATTAACAATAATCGCAATTTCAGCGAATGACAGTCTGGGTAACAACATTAACAACATAGAAATAATGGAGTACTTCAATAATGTTATTATTCTCATTTCAGTACTCCTTAAAATACTGCGTCAAC
>JAKSAW010000718.1 GCA_022361455.1 Pseudomonadales bacterium
ATGGTCATGGCGATACCACCACATAGAAAAATAAATCCAAGGGATTCTACGAGCACTGGGTGTTCTTTGGGTTTCTTGTCGAGTAGGAAAGCCGTTAGCCCACCCATGGCTATCCCTAAACAAACAGCGCCACCAATATCCCAGAATAAATGACCAATATGTGAAAAATAATCACCACCATTGATTAATCCGACTACGGCAAGCAGCAAACTAAAGACTAACAGCCCAAGGATATCGTCCATGGCAACAATCCCCTCAAGAATTGAACCAAAATGGCTGTGCTTGTCGTGTTGCTTTAAAACGTCGAGTGTTGCAGCGGGGTCCGTCGCACAGGCTAAGGCTCCTAGCACCAGGGATACTTCAATGCTAAAACCCAGTAGCAGCAAACCTCCACTGACAATGAGGCAAGTAACTAAGGTGATGACTAAGGATGATATGAAAACACCGCTGGCATACCTTTGTAGATAAGACTTTGTCATCCGTGCACCGAGCAGATAACCGATAATCAATAACGTGATATCTGCAATAATGGGAAAAAGGCTTTGTTCAATGCCGTTGATAAAGTTAGCACCATAGGGGCCAAGAGCAATACCACTGAGAATTAGCAGTGTCACCCGCGGAATATTAAGCCGGCTTGAGATAGGGCTTACGATTAAGCTGACTAAAAAAATGGATCCCAATAAAGTGAGAGTACGGCTAGCTTCTTCCATTAACCTAATGTCGGTGAGATGGATGGATAATGGCTAGTCTAAAAGTACCGCTGCAAAGAATAAAGGCTTAAAAGCGCTGTCGGAAAAAGTTGACGGGGATATATCTAGCGAAAAGCAAGTCTGGCAGACTGGGTAGTTTATAAATTGGCCTGGCCTATCAAAGCGAGCGCGATGCTAGGCCAGGTTCAAATGATTTGATTAAAGCTGTTCGATATTGCCGGTAAGGTGCGGTTTTTCACCTTTGGCATCTTTCAAAATAAACTCAATACCGCTATCAGTTTCATCGTATTGGAAAGCCACATTATTGGGTAAGAATACCGGTAGCTTAAACTGAACGGATACTTTAAAAGGTTCCTTGGGAAGCTTGGGATCGAGCTCAGCTAACAAACGTGCTTTTGACCACATGCCATGAGCTATCGCCCGTGGAAAGCCAAAAGCTTTTGCAGTCAATGCGTGAATATGGATCAAGTTGCTGTCGCCGGATACTTTGGCGTAGCGACGGCCAATGTTTTCTGGGGCAGACCAGCTCACTTGGTAGCGGCCATTTTGAAGCGGTTGAGGGTCTTTCTTAGGTTCTTCAATGCCGGTTTTGCAACGATAAAGCATAGTGCTGACGCTTTCCCAAGCAAGCTGACCACTAGCATGAACGTAAGTGATGATATCGAATTCTTTACCTTTAGCCGTTTCACGAGGTTCGCCTAGTTGGCATTCAATATCGATAGGCTCTAGGTTGCCGATAGCGCGATATTGGGTAATGTCGTTGCGAATATGAACCAGGCCCAATAGCGGGAATGGGAAGGAATCAGAAACCAACAACTCCATATGCAGCGGAAATGCCAGGATATGGGGGTAAGTCACAGGCATGGAGCCACTTTTAGGGAAACCGCATACTTTGCGATATTCAGATAGACTTTTGGTATCTGCAACGACTTTGTTCAGTACTACCGATAGGTTAGGTACTTGACCTTGTGATCCGCCTTTCCGTGCTGTAGCAGCCCTTAAATAAAGGCTTAAGGTAGATGGTGCGCGATCCAATTCTATCGTGCTGGACATAATACATCCTTCCTCTAGTGTGACTCACGTTAACGTGAGTATGATTCATTTGTACATGTGATCGCCGAAGTATACGGATTTCAAACGTCCCTGCAATTGGCGTTTAAATGAAGGCTTTGGGCCCCATAAGCCAATGATTCTCTGTACAACGGGCGAGGGTGGTTGAGTTATTGCACTCTGATGACTATGATTGCCACTGGATGCCGCAAAAATTAGAACGGCATCAACTAGTTATTGTGGTAAACATTTCGCCACTTCATGAGCCTTTTGCTCGAAAACGGGACCAAAATGCGGCCATTCGCGGCCGATACGACGCAATATGAGTGAATTTAAGGACGCAGGTTTTCTAATTCGCCTAGCCTATCAAGGCATGGAAAATATGGGGATCGACGCTGCTACGGTGCTAAATCGCATCGGCATGTCTTTTCAGCAGATCCAAGCAAAAGATTTGCGTACCCCCCATTCTGCTCAGCGACTGTTTTGGGAAGCCATTACAGAGGTTTCCAATGATCCTGATATTGGGCTCCATCTGGGCGAACACCTTCCGGTGTTTCGTGGACAGGTCATCGAGTATTTATTCCTCAGCAGCCCCACCTTTGGTGATGGTCTCAACCGTGCCTTAAATTATCAGCGCTTAATTAGTG
The DNA here is from genome assembly GCA_022361455.1 of Pseudomonadales bacterium. Lineage (GTDB taxonomy): Bacteria > Pseudomonadota > Gammaproteobacteria > Pseudomonadales > Ketobacteraceae. The sequence continues at coordinate 2,408 of JAKSAW010000718.1, forward strand.
ATGCTGTACAAGCCACATTGCAGGAGGATGAGCACGGCACATACCTATGCAATCCTGGGCTGACATCTTCAATACATCACTTGTTGGTGGCTGTGGTGCTGGGGGTGATGAAATTCTTTAAGTACATCACCGAGGATGCTTTTAAGGCGGATCTGATCTGTTTCGATTTCCCTGAGCCAGAAAATATCGCTGAATACCAGCGCGTGTTCGGATGTGAGTTGCGTTTTGGTGAGCCTGAAACACGCATGTATTTTGACGATGCGGTATTAGCGACACCTTCTTTGCACGCTGAGCCTGAGTTACTTAAATTACATGAGCAGCTAGCCAGTGAATATGTGGCCAAGTTAGAGAAACAAGACTTTGTTGGCCAAGTGAACCGTATCATTGGTGAATTACTTGAATCTGGTAACGCTAATCTGGAAACCGTTGCGGAACGCTTGGATATAAAGCCCCGCGCATTGCGAACTCGTTTGGCAGAGGTGGATACCAACTTTAACCAGTTGCTAGCTGATTATCGTTGTAACCTGGCGAAGCGCTTGTTGGCCAAAACAGAAGAATCTATTGATGAGATTGTGTATCTCACAGGTTTCTCCGAACCGAGCACCTTTTACCGCGCTTTTAAGCGTTGGACTGATTTAACTCCCATTGAATATCGTAAGATGAAGCAACCAGCATAGTGGTTGCCAACGTCATGCGCGAGGCCATTTATGAGAACGGTCTACGAAGCGAGTAACTCTGTTGAAGGCCATATGGTGGCCAATCTGCTTGAACAAGCCAAAATTTATGCCCGCGTAGATGGTGACTTTCTCCAAGGTGGTGTTGGGGAACTTCAGGCTTTTGGTGTGGTAAAAGTTGCGGTTAATAATGATGATTATGACCGAGCAAAGCAATTAGTGATGCAGTGGGAGGCATCACAGCCTTCCTTAAATCAAGTAAACGACTCAGCTAATCAGCGATCCTCTTTATCCCTAATACCGATATTAGTGAGCTTTGCGGCAGGGGTGTTGGTCGGCATGCTCCTGATGGCATAGCGTGCTAGCTTTCGATCGCTCATGACTAAGTCTGCTGATTTCATGGAATATAATGATTATACCGCTTGTCCAGATTGCGATTTATTGCTGAAGAAAGCTCAATTAGCAGAAGGGCAAAAAGCCAGTTGTCCGCGCTGTGGTGCGCTGCTCGATTCTCGAACCAAAAATAGTATTCAACGCAGCTTTGCGGTGGTAATTGCCGGTCTATTGTCCTTTGTGCCCGCCATCAGTATGCCCTTGCTGGGCTTAGAGGCAGCGGGTTTAAAGAATGAAGCGTCGTTGCTTCAGTGTGTAAAAATTCTTTTTGATTCCCAGCTCTATTTCGTCACTTTTTTAGTGGTAC
>JAKSAW010000722.1 GCA_022361455.1 Pseudomonadales bacterium
AGAGTCCGCCTACCACCACGTCGCGATGCATCCGGACTCGTGGTAGTTTTTGGGTTTTTGTTGGCGCGGCGAATACTTTGTCTTCACCGTCTTGCCTTTTGGGCTGGCTACCGCCCCTTTGGTCTTCTCCAAGGTGACGCGCACGCTAGTAGGACGCTGGCGCGCGCGCGGGATCCGCCTTTTGCATTACCTCGACGATTTCTTGTTCGCCGTCGCACCCGATGCCGATGGGGGACATTGCGAGTTCGATCGGGTGCAGTGGCATGTGCTCGACGACTTCACGGCCGCGGGGTTTACTTTGAACCCGCAGAAGTTACAATTGGATCCGTCCCCGACGATTGAATTCCTCGGGTTTTCTATCGACACGGTCGCGGGCCGGATCGGGGCCTCCCGGGTGCGGGCCGAGGAGACGATGGACGCGATCCGGCGCCTTTGGGCCCGCCGGAAGCGGGCCCCGTTTCAGCTGCTCGCCACGCTCGCGGGCAAGCTCGTGTCTTTGCGGCCGGCTTTGGGGCACGCCGCCCGCATCTTTACGCGGGCGATGTACCAACAGTTGATGGTCGTGCCGGCCCATCGTTGGCGGTCCTGGTACGGGCCGTTGTGCGAGCCGGTGGTGGAGGAGGTCCAGTTCTGGGACCGCCATTTTGGGCGGATGGATGGGCAGCCGATCTGGCCGGCGGACGCGGTGGAGGAATCCTTCGTTTACTCCGACGCGAGTGACTCCGGGTGGGGCGGCGTTTTCCGCCGCTCCCCGTTTTCCGCGGAGATCGCGCAAGGGTACTTTGTGCCGGCGGAGCGCCGACAGTCCTCGACGTGGAGGGAGCTGATCGCGGCGGAACACGCGCTCCAATCGTTCGAGGGCTTTTTGCGCGGGAAGGCGGTGACCCTCTACACGGACAACCAGAATATGGAATGGATCTGGCAGCGGGGGTCGCGGAAGCCCCTCCTCAACCAGGTGGTGACCCGCGTGTTCCTTTGGGCGCGCCGCTTCGAGGTCTCGTTGCGGATCGTGTGGATCCCGCGCGATTTGAACACGGCGGCCGACGACGTCTCCAAGTGGCGGGACGAAGAGGATTGGATGCTGAACCCCCGCGAGTTCGCACGTTTGGATCGACAGTGGGGGCCTCACACGTGCGACCGGTTCGCGTCGCACACCAATCACCTCACGCCGCGCTTCAATTCGCGGTTTTGGTGCCCCGGGACGGCGGGCGTCAATGCTTTCGCTTTCGATTGGGGGCGGGAAAACAATTGGTTGAACCCGCCATTCTCTCTTATCCCTAAAGTGTTGCGCCATATGCGCGCGTGCGCGGCTTCGGGCACGCTGATCGTGCCCCGGTGGGTTTCGCGCCCATGGTGGCCGCTTCTCCAGCCGGCGCCGGGACGGTGGGCGCCGTTCGTGACAGCGGTGACGCCCCTCCCGCGCTCGCCGGATCTTTTCCTGCCCGGCCCATTGGGCGGGAACACGGTGGCGATGGCTGCACCTCGCTGGGAGGTGCTTGCCTTACGCGTGGTGTTCTCACACAGCCCTCCGACGGGACGCTGAGGTGGCCGCCGCTCAAGCCTCGGCGAACGCGGAGATCCGCGGCGCGGCCGCGCTCCTCCCGGGTGTGGTGGCGAGCGCGATGGCGGATGCCTCTTGGACGCGGTACGCTTCTGTGTGGAGTCGTTTTCGACAGTGGTGCGAGGACGTGGAAGTGCCCGCCCTTCCGGCGCGCCCGGTGCACGTCGCGTGCTTCCTTATCCGGGTCACGCAATCCTCGACGACATTCTCCAACGTGAAGACGACGCGGGCGGCCATCCGGAAGTTTCACGAGGCCGCCGGTTGCCCGACGCCGACCGAGCACACGCTCGTCCAGTTCGTTTCCAACGCGGCCAGACGCTTGCTGCCAGGAGTCCTGCGCAGGAAGGCGCCCTTGACGCTGGCGCACGTGCAGCGCATGGTGGACCGGGTCCCGGATTACGCACCGCTCCCTCTCGTCCGGCGTACGGCGGCGATTCTGGTGGGATTCTTCGGATTTTTCCAGTACAGCGACCTCGCCCAGATCTGGGCGGACTGGGTGTGCTTTTTCGACGGACGTATGGAGATCTTCCTGGAGTGGCGCAAGAATGACCAGTTTCGGGAGGGTCACTGGATCGCAGTGGCCT
>JAKSAW010000472.1 GCA_022361455.1 Pseudomonadales bacterium
AATCACGATCCTGATCACGATTGCTGGGTGAGCAGAGAAAAGCCCGCCACGCGCTGAGGCGCAGCGGGCTTCATTGAAGCGCTGGAGGATCTATTTCCGTCGTCGCGCCTTGCGCTCCGCGGGGGCCGGAAAGACGTCGAAGAAGAGTTTCTCGTCGAGGCAGTCGACGTTGCGGTCGGCGGCGGCGGCGAGCAGTTCGTCAGCGGTGTTCATCATGACGCGGTAGTTACCGGCGGCGTGCTCAGCGAGTGTGGTTTTCAACTCGGTGGACATGAGCCCGGAGTTTCCGGCGGCTTCGAGCACTGCGTCGAGACACTCGCTGAGGTCCTCTCGAGACGCAGGCCCGATATCGAGGCGTCGACGTATCCGCGTTGCCAGGGGCAATAGCTCCGGGCGGCGAAAGCGGTCGAGCAAGCGACGGTCTCCGGCAAACACGACGCACAAGAGGCAGCGGGCGTCGAAGTCCTTGCTGGTCAAGATGCGCAGCTCGTTGAAGACCGCATCAGGCATCTCCTGGGCTTCGTCGATGATCAGGACCGGCCGCAAGTGGGTCGAGGCAATGTGCTCGGCCCATCGTGCTCGGAGCGACTTGAAGCCCGCCCAGCGGTTCCTGAGCGGCATGTCGAGTCCGAAGACATCGGACAGTTCGCGGTAGAAGTCGAGCACCCCGCTCTGCGGGTGATCGACCGTACCGAGTACCACGTCGCGTTGGTTCGAGAGGCGTTGCGCCAGGATGCGCAGCGCCACCGACTTGCCCGTACCCGGCTCTCCCGTCACCAGCGCGAAGCCACCGTCGGCCAGAGAAAACTCGACGCGCCGGCAGAAAGCATCAACGCTGGGCGGCACGGTCAGCGCCGAGTTGGGGACATCGGGTCGGAATGGGTTGAAGGTGATGCCATACAGCGTGTTGTAGTTGTTGTTGCTCATCAGAAGATCTCGTCGTCGTGGGGGTTTAGGGGAGTCGTCTTGTCGGAGGTGTCCGTTGAGGTGTCGTCATTGGCGTCTGTCGACTTCGGTGGCAGCGGGACGTAGGCCGAGGGCAAGCCCGTTTCGGCATAGTCGCGGAGCATCTCCCGTAGGGCCGGCGCGATGCCTGATGCGATCGGCTCGGGCGACGGTTCAGGTCCCTGACCGTCACTCAGTGGTTCCAGCTCGCGGCGCTTGCCCGTCGCATTGCGCTGCTTGTCGAGAGGAAACAGCAGGTCGAGCACCTTGTCGGTGTATGGATCCACCAGCTCGACGCTGGATAGATCCCAACGCGCATATCGCACCTTGGGGTTGAGTAAGGTGCGGAAGCGTGAAGGCAACTCGAAGCGGCGGCCCTCCACGCTGATGGTACCGTCACTGCGGCGTTGCACGCGCTCGGTGGTCAAACGGAACGCGCTCTTGAGTGCTTCGGTGCTCGGACTGGGGCGGCCAACGCTGGGTCCTTTCAGCGAGCGCTCGAGCGGCGACATCCCCAGCTCGCGGTGGGTCTTTCGGTTGTATTCTCGTTCGGCCCACACGACGGTGGCGTGGTTGAGTTGCTCGAGGGTCAGCTGCGGCTCGCCTTCGAGCATCGCCATCAAGCGGCCCTCTACCTGCGCCCAGAAGACCTCTTGCTTGGCGTTCTGCTCAGGCGTGTATGGCAGCGTCGTGACGTGCGTGATGCTCAGTCGACTGAGCCCCTCCTGCGTCTCTGCTGCCAGCATCGGTTTGCCGTTGTCCGTCAGCAGCATGCGCGGCAAACTCCGCTTGAGGATCGCCTGGCTCAGGGCATGCACCAGTGCGTAGGCGGTCTCCTCCAAAAACCACTGCAGGTGGCAGCAC
>JAKSAW010000353.1 GCA_022361455.1 Pseudomonadales bacterium
TGAATATCCTGAATGGCTGATTCTTCCGAGTGAATCATATAAGGAATGGCTTGGTCGATAATGTCGTGGGCAACTGATGGACCAAGCAAACCTGATAGATTGGTTTCAAGTTGATCGCGCAGTCTGCGTAAAGCGTAGGGGCGAGTTTCATCGATGCTCATTGCTAGGTCATGCAGTGCTAGCTGCACTTCGCGTTTTGCCGTTGAAGGACCCAGAGGCTCTTTTAAGTGATCGATAAACTCACGGGCTGAATTTACAGAAAGCTCCCAGCGATAGGAGCGTCTCAGGTTGTCGACATTACAGGTTTCTGCTGCAAGTTTTTCCGAAGGTGTGGCGTCGGTCATGATAGATACCAAACCGAATACCATGGCATTGGTAAATAAAGCGAAGGTTGCGACTAAATAGCTATTCTCTCGGGTTGGGAATACATCATGAATAATAAAAGGGATGTTTACATCGATTTGATAATTCAATATCAGCGGGAACAGCAAGCCAAATGTCCAAATTGTCATACCCGCATATAAGCCGTAAAGAAAGCCGCGACGATTAGCCGTTGCCCAAAATAAAACGCCTAGCAGCCCGGGAACAAATTGTGTCGTGGCAACAAAGGTTAAAAAGCCCAACTCGGAAAGGCTGTGGCGCTTGGTTAAGGCGAAGTAAAAACAATAACTGGTGATAATGATGGCGGCGATGAGCGCGCGACGACTCCAGAGCAGCCAAGAATACAGGTTTCGTTGGGTGTTCATGGGTGAAAGCGGCACAACGATATGATTCAGGCACATTGCAGATAATGCCAAGGTACAAACAATAATGACGCCACTTGCAGCTGAAAGGCCGGCTATAAATGCGAGTATGGCAAGTGCTTCATTGTTGAGTGCCAACGGTAAGCCAAGGGTGAAATACTCGGCGGTTGTTTCTGGTTGAACTACGTTGGCGCCCCATAAAATAATGGGTATTGAGATCGCTAAAACGAACAAATATAACGGGACTCCCCAGCTTGCCGTAAGTAATGCTCGCGGATTTAAGTTTTCTGTAAAAGCCATATGGAACATATGTGGTGTGGTCACAGCAGCCACAAAAAACGCTGCAATAATGCTTCGCCAAGGGCCTTCTTTTAACGGCTGATAGAGTCGATCGGTTGCATCCGGGTTGTACATTAACCAATCATTTAATCCTGATGGGCCATCAAAAACCGCAAACAAAACAAAGATGGCAATGGTTGCCATTGCCACCAGTTTAATTAGCGATTCAAATGCGATCGCTATGACTAATCCTTCGTGTTTTTCCCGGTTGCTAATGTGTCGGGCACCGAACAGTACGGCGAACAATGTGATAATGACGCAGAATCCAAAGGCAAGAATATCCGGTGATGTTTCTTGGTTTAGAACATGGATTGAATCTGCCACAGCCTGAATTTGCATGGCTAATAAAGGCATGATTCCAAACAGCATGCAGATGGTAACAGCGGCACCTACGGTTCGGCTGCGGTAGCGAAATGCCAATAAATCTGCCAAGGAACCCAGCTGATAGTTTTTTACTAGTCGGAGAATTGGTGCGAGTAAAATCGGGGCAAGCATGAAGGCTCCGGATATCCCCAAATAGTAGGCCAGAAAGTTATAGCCATAGTCAGAGGCAAATCCGATGGCGCCGTATATTGCCCAAGAGCTAGCGAACACCCCCAGTGATAACACATAGACTGCCGGGTGACGGACGAACTTGGCCGGAATAAATCCCAGTTCAGTGAAGTAAGCAACAAGAAAAAAGAAGGATAGGTAGGCGACACCCATCGCAAAAATTTGCGCGAGGCTAAAGCTCATCGAGATCGCGGCTCCGTGCAATCCAGAAAGTTAAAGCAATCATGCCGCCCCAAACAAAGAATGGGCGATACCAATCGGTGCCTGCGTCAGTCCACCATTGGATAATGGCAGGCGATAAGATGTAGCCACCAGCGATAAATAGCAAAACGAGTCTATCGATATACATTCTTTCATTATATCGGCGAAGTGAGCTTTCGTGGGGAATTTATTTTTAGGAGTTTCTCTATGCTAGAGGTTTAGGTTTGCTTCGTGAATGCTGCTTTGTTTGGGTATCTTATTCAGTTGCCAATGCTCAGTCCCCCAAAAGAGAATTTCTTCGGGTGGCGCGCCTTTTAGCTCAGCTGGTGGTTGTTGCCCAAGAGCGTATAGAGAAGTCCATAAATAATGACTGGGTTGATCGTTGGGGATGGGAGCAGCAAAGGTTTGCTTGCTCAATTTCTGGCCTAACTGATTGGTGATTAGAGGAAGGTGGACATAGTTGGGGGTGCGGTAGTTGAGTAGCTGCTGCAGATAAAGATGTCTTGGTGTGGAGTCGAGTAAATCCAAACCACGCACTATGTCGGTGATGCCTTGAGCTTCATCATCCATGACCACTGCAATATGATAGGCATAAAGATTGTCTTTGCGCTTGATAATAAAGTCTCCCAGCTCTGATTCTAAGTGTTGTTCAAAGTGTCCTTGAAGCCCGTCCTCAAATCCTATGGGCGAATCGTTGGTTAAAAGTCTAACTGAGCTCGGCTCAGCGGGTTTTGTGTAGGTTCCTCGGCAAATTCCTGGGTAGCGATGACCGTATTTTCGAATAAGCGGCTTTCTAGAACAGGTGCAGTAGAATGCTTTTTGATCAGAAATGAAGCGATCAATTTGCGCTTGGTAAATATCGTGACGTTGACTCTGATGCCAAACTTCGCCGTCCCACTGCAGTTGATAGGTTTCAAGTGTTTTGAGAATTTCGGCGATGGCACCTGGAGTTTCTCGTGGTGGATCTAGGTCTTCAATTCGAACTAGCCACAATCCTTGGTTTGCCTTGGCGTCTAGGTAGCTAGCGACTGCCGTCACTAGTGAGCCAAAGTGCAGTAACCCTGTTGGTGATGGAGCAAATCGTCCGATGTAAGGTTTGGTTGAAGTGCTAAGATTGGTCGCCATGAAGGGGCTTGAGTTTATTTCGGCGTAGACACATCACACAGGGCAACCAGCTCGGGAGCAAAGTGCCCTGTGAAATGGGGTGTAGATTATAGTGGAGAAGGCTTTTTAGCCTAGGTTCCCCACTGCTTCTCTTTGATTTCTTGCAAGGTTTTACAGTCGATACACAGCGTTGCTGTGGGTCGAGCTTCGAGACGGCGAATGCCGATTTCGATGCCACAAGACTCACACCAGCCGTAATCTTCAGACTCAATCTTATCAAGAGTCTTGTCAATCTTGCGAATCAGTTTGCGCTCACGATCCCGAGTGCGAAGCTCTAAACTAAATTCTTCTTCCTGTGTGGCGCGGTCGGCTGCGTCTGGAAGATTGGTCAGTTCATCTTTCATGTGATGCACTGTGCGATCAACTTCTTCCATTAGCTCCTGACGCCACTGAATCAGGATCTCTTTGAAGTGTTGTAGTTGGGCTTCGCTCATATACTCTTCACCTTCCGCCAATTCATAAGGCGTAAACTGATTTCTAGAGAGCTCTACAACGTTCTTTTTTTTACTTTTCTTTGTTGCCATAAGTGTTTTCCTCGCAACTGCTCAACTTGTGATCTATAGCAACTAAAACACAGGTTGGCAAATCCTTGATCAATATTTCGGAGTTATTGTTATTGTTGGATAATCCATTTACCCCTAAACAGTAATCTGTATCCTTATAAGCAGAATCTTTATAACAGCCTGTTATAAAGGCTATTCTATGACAATCCTGTTTCAGATTGGCGACAGATCATAACTCCAATCACTACAGCTGTGAATAGGCGGCTAGATAGTTACCCATTTAAATGACAATCGTTTGACAATCAGATGAACGGAAAGGTTCTAAAAAGCCAGCACGTATTCATACCAGTAACTCGATTGAGAAGATAGTAGAGACAACTATGAAATTTTCTCCCCCCCTGTTGAGGGGAACTTTAGTAAAGCGCTATAAGCGATTTTTGGCAGATGTTGAGCTAGAAAACGGAGATCAGCTCACGATTCATTGTCCGAATACGGGCTCAATGAAAAATTGTAATGATCCAGGGAGCGAGGTTTGGTTTTCCGATAGCCAAAACCCACAAAGAAAGTACCAATATACCTGGGAGATTGTCGCGGTCGATGATGGAGCGGCTAAAGCGGGTATTAATACCGGGTTAGCTAATAAGCTCGTTAAGGAGGCTATAGAGGTAGGAGTAATCTCTGAGCTTCAGGGCTATGACTCTCTGCGCACAGAAGTTAAATATGGGGCCGAGAATAGTCGCATTGATATCTTGTTGGAGCGGGAAGGTGAGCAGTGTTTTGTGGAAGTAAAGAATGGCACTCTGGGTGAAGGTAAGATTTGTTATTTTCCTGATGCGGTAACGGAGCGTGGTCGCAAACATTTGCGTGAGTTGGCTGCCATGGTCGAAGAGGGGCATCGTGCTGTGATGTTGTTTTGTGTGCAGCACACCGGGGTTAATGAAGTGCGGCCTGCAGATCATATTGATCAGAAATATGGCGAAGCATTGCGGGCGGCTGTTGAGCAAGGTGTTGAAGTGCTTGCTTATCAAGCAGACATTGATGAACAAGAAATTATTTTAATTAAGCAACTTCCGGTGATTCTCTAGGTCTACTTAGCTGTTAGCTTAACGTCCTATGGAGAAAACAAACGTGAAAGAAAAGCCCAATGTTCTATTTCTTTGCACCGGTAATTCTTGTCGTAGCCAAATGGCAGAGGGTTGGGCAAAGTCTTTACGGAATCAGGACGCTAACTTTTACTCAGCCGGCATTGAAAAGCATGGTTTAAATCCGCACGCGATAAAGGTGATGGCAGAGGTGGGTGTTGATATCAGCAAGCATCAATCTCAATCGGTGGCAGAGTTTAAGCATCTCATTTTTGATTGGGTGTTTGCTGTTTGTGATCATGCTCATACAACTTGTCCCGACTATTTGGGTGCTGGGACAAGAAAGGCTGTGTGTTTTGATGATCCCCCTGCCTTGGCTAAGCAAGCTGCTAGTGAAGAGGAGGCTTTAAACCACTATCGTCGTGTCCGCGATGAAATTAAATATTTTATCGAGACAGTTTGCTTCGAAGAGCAAGTGAGCCTGTCGAATATTTGAGAATGCATGAATTATCGGGCCCGTTTTAAGCTGTTTTTGTTGAAGTCTTTGTCATTTAGTCCGGTTCTAAATTGGTAATCGCTCCATAATAGCTCTGTCGACTTGCCAACTTGGTGATTGGTCATCACCATTTTATGGGCGCGCCAGAATTGATCTAGGTATTTCTTGTAGTCGTGAAATGTTTGGGTCTTAAGTAGTTTCTTCTTGCGATCATAATACTCAATTTTTTGGATGCGAAACTCTTCTTGATCAATCCAGGCAATCGTCTTTGAGTAACCGGAGTGCTTATAAGCCGGAGTCAGTTCTGATTTGTAGCAATCCAAACCATTGACTTGCTCGGTGCCTAAATAGTTATAGGTGTACTTTTCTACTTCAAATGAACTCAAGTCTTCGAATGCGAATTCACTTCCCATAAAAGGGCCCGATTTATTCTTTGAAGCGATTCGTTTCACCCTTTTTAATGCAGGTAAATATAACCATTGTTCATCGGGAGTCACAGCGTGGGAAAAAGATAGAAATGCTGTGCCTTTGACATCTCGGGGAGAATTAAATACCGTTAAACTCTTGTCTCCGTCATCTTCTACTTCTAAAGATTTAATGCTGATATCGCGCTCACTGGTATCACCGGCTTTGTTCTTTAGTGTCATTTTCATGGTGGCGCGGCTGTCTTGCCAGCCAGTGTTGCGACGTTCTGATTCTTGGGCAATCGCTAAGCCTTTTTCTGCGGCACTTCCTTTTAGCTCGAATGCAAAGGCTACGTTTAGGGATAGTGCTATCACTAGCACGCCCTGAGTCAATATTTTAAGCATGTGAGGTCTCCTTGGATTTGCCCAGTAATAGGGTGGGTAGGAAGAGAAAATCGATAATAAGCGCAAGCGCAATTGCCATAGAAGCCATTAGCCCTCGATCAGCATTCATGCCGAAGCTAGAGAGACTTAGCACCAAAAAGCCGGCCACCAAAACAAAGCTGGTGACCCAGAGAGCAACACCTACCGTTGAGAATGCATAACGTACTGCATCTTCGTTGCTTAAGTTTTGCTCGCGCTTAGCACGTAGATACTTACTCAAGAAATGGACGGTGTCGTCCACCACAATACCTAGTGCCATGCCTACAGAGGTCGCTAGCGATAAGCCGATATCACCATTGATAAAGGTCCAAAGACCAAACGCTATACCAATGGGTAACATGTTGGGAATCATGCTCATTAAGCCAAGCTTTACTGAACGAAGCGCAATAATTAAGACGATCGTGATCAACGCCATGGCAAGCAATGTGCCGGAAATCATGCTGGTAGCATTCCGATAACCAATATGGGAGAACATGATATTCGGTGAGGCAGCATAGAATTCTTTGATGCTGGTATTTGTTTCTATCCAATCCGCAATACGCTTTTCTAAGGCAAGCGTGTGTTCGCTACGGATATTCTTCAGAGTAACGGTCAAACGGGTAGCTGTTTTGTTAATGTCGATTTGGTTGTTAAGATCCAAGCCATAGGGTAATGACATTTCATAAAGCAGTAGGTATTGAGCAGCGAGTTCTCGATCTTCAGGTAGTTTGTACCAACTCTGATCATCGCTATGCATGTTCTTATTTAAACGTTTAAAAATATCAGTGATGGTGTTTACATGAATGACTTCTGGTTGCTGACGTAGCCATAGTGTTAGTGCCTGAACATCTGCTAGAAATTGAGGGTTGGCGATACCGCTTTCCAAGTCCGTGTGAAGTGAGTAATCAATGGTATAGATCCCTGAAAGGTTGGCTTCGACAAAATCTGTATGCTGACGAAATTCAATGCTGTTATCGAAGTATTTAACGAATTCATCATTAATTTTATTGTTGGGTACTAATGCTAAAGCAAACATGGACACAAACAGTGTGCCATAAAGTAGTTTATTACGATTACCAATGACGAACTCTGAAAGCCAGCTTAGACTTTGTTTTGATTGAGTTGTTTCGGCTTTTACGCGTACCGGCATCACCATCATCAAGGCTGGTAATGTGTAGATTGAGAATAGCCAAGCGGTTGCGACGCCGAACGCCACCAAGTTGCCTAAATCTCTGAATAGCGGAACATCGCTGCTATTCATGGAAAGAAAACCAATGATAGTCGTAACGGTAGTAATTAATATTGGTTGGAAATTAACACGCAAGCTTTCCCGCATGGCGGCTTGCTTATTCAGTCCAGAGCGCATGCCATGTAAAAAAGTGACTAGCACGTGAACGCAATCTGCAACAGCAATGGTCACGATTATGGTCGGTGCTGCAGCCGCGGGGCCCGACATAGACCAGCCGATCCAACCGAAAATTCCCAGAGCGGTAAATATTGAAGCAAAAATCACGATAACACTGCTGATGGTGCCGGCAATGGATCGAAGCAGTAATCCCAGAGTAATGATAATAATCACAAACATGAGTGGAATTAATGTTGCTAAGTCATTCATGGAGGATTCAAAGAATGCATTGTTGAGCATAATGGTGCCGGTGACATAGAAATCGATATCTGGATAAGCTGCTCTAAGCTCATCCAGCATCGCTCGGGTGGCCGTCACTACTTCTGGCACTTCTTCTTGAGTTTTTTCTGGCAAATACATAGTGGCGTTGACAGCCGTGACAGCGCCATTGGTAGAAATTAAGCGGTGAATAAGTAGCGGTTCGTTGGTCGCTATGTTGCGTAAGCGTTTTAACTCGGTATCGTCGATATCAGGAAATTCTTCAAGCAAATCGGCAACGTATAAATCATCTTCTTCTGATGTAGTGTGTTGATAATTAGAAAGGGAATCGACTCGAGTGGTGTAGGGCAGTAGCCATGCTTTTTCCGTCAAAAATTGCACAGCCTCTAAAGTATTGCGGTCAAAGGCATCACCTGATTCTGGTGCTAGCACAACAAAAACATTATCTGTCTTGGTGTAAGTGGTTTGGAGCAAATCAAAGGCGGCTAATTGAGGATTACCTTCAGAAAAAAAAGCACGATAGTTAGAGCTGAACTCTAAATTCTTACCACCCATCCCCATGGCTGCAATCATGATGAGTGTTGTGAGTAGAACAAACCATTTATGGGTGGTTACCCATTGTGCATATCGCTCAACCATATTTGCTCCAAAAAAAAGCGGCTCCAAATGGAACAGATTGTTTCATTGAAATTAAAGAATGTGGTGCCATTTAAGGTAGTATTGTTCCATTCGGAAGAAAAGATGCTATTGTAAGGATGCACTGTTCCGAATTTGGAATATTTGGTGGTTATGTCCCATTTAATGTTTCGCAAAGGCTTGGTAATAAGGAAAAATTAGGTGATCTATGCAAGATCTTAATGAAATGGCAATATTTGCCAAAGTGGTTGAAGCAGGAAGTTTTACCAAGGCCGCTGATCGAATGGGGCTACCTAAATCAACTGTGAGTCGTAAAATCAGTCAACTAGAAGAGCGACTTGATGTGCGTTTGCTCAACAGAACAACTCGAGTTCTTAAGCCTACCGAAACCGGAAAGCTCTATTATCAGCATTGCTCCAAAATGTTGGAGGAAGCAGAAGAAGCTGATCGTGCCATTACTAAGATGCAAGCCGAACCTACAGGCACTTTACGTATTAGCGCGCCTTTATCTTTTGGTGAAAAATTTCTCCAACAGGCGCTGGAAATTTTCCTTTGTAAGCATCCGCAAATCAGCGTTGATTTAGTTCTGGACAATAAAAACTTGGATCTGGTGGTGGATGAAATTGATGTGGCATTTCGCGTGGGGCCGTTGGCAGATTCCAGCTTAGTCGCCCGTAAATTGGGGCCGGCACAAATGGTGTTGCTGGCTTCTAAATCCTATGCAGACCAGCATGGCTTACCCAGTAAACCCGCTGACTTAGAAAATCATGTGTTAATTAAACATCCTGTTGGTCATTTAGAGTTGGAAGGTCCAAACGGTATTGAATATATCGATTTGCCTGCCCGCATGGTGGCCAACGATATGGTGTTTATAAAGAACATGGTCAAGCGTGGCTTGGGGATTGGTGGTGTGCCCTTGGCTATTGCCGAGGATGAATTAAGGTCCGGAGATTTGGTGCCTGTACTACGCGAATTTCCCTTTGTTACTCGGGAATTTTACTTGGTGTATCCTTCCCGTCGTCAACTTCCCAGTAAGGTTGTAGCCTTTATTGATTTTGTAATGGAGCATTGCCTAGAAGAACTCCCATGGAACAAAGACTTTAGTGATTTGATAGGTTGAATCTATTGGTTTTATAAAAACAATCAATTTTATCTATGTTGAATGATTGCATAAACTCCTTGGTATTGAAATTAAATATTCAACTAGCGAGGAGTTTATCATGTCTAAACTAAGTCCAATTGCAGAAGGTCAGCGTGTCCCTAATGTCACCTTTCCTATTCGTGAAAACGATGAATGGGTTCAGGTAACCAGTGATGATATTTTTGCTGATAAAACAGTCATTGTCTTTGCATTGCCTGGCGCATTTACGCCTACTTGTTCGTCGTCCCATTTGCCTCGTTACAATGAGCTAGTGCCTGTTTTCAAGAAACAGGGTGTTGATGAAGTTGTTTGCTTGTCAGTGAATGACACTTTCGTGATGAATGCATGGCAGAAAGATCAAGGCGCTGACAATATTCGTTTTTTACCAGATGGGAATGGAGAGTTTTCTCAGGGTATGGGACTGTTGGTGAATAAACAGGGCTTGGGTTTTGGAAAACGTTCTTGGCGCTATTCTATGTTGGTGAAGAATGGTGTTGTCGAGAAACTATTTGTTGAGCCTGAGAAACCTGGCGACCCCTTCGAAGTGTCTGATGCTGACACTATGTTGAATCATATTAATCCTAATGCTGAATTACCGAAGCGAATCACAGTAATAACTAAGCCGGGTTGTCCTCACTGTGCTCGTGCTAAGGCATTGCTAACAGATAACAGCCACGACTATGAAGAAATAGTCATGGGTGAAGAAGGGATAAGCTATAGCTCGCTATTTGCGATAAGTGGCCAATCAACCGCACCACAGATTTTTATTGAAGGTGAAAATATTGGTGGCGCGGATGAGTTAGAAGCTTATTTCGCGGGTTAGCAAATCTCTATTTCTTATCTAGATAGAAGGCCTCGAGAAATTTTGCGAGGCCTTTTTGTTTTAGGCGGGTTTTACAACGGCAAGGAAAATAACCGCTGGAATGAAAATGGTCACCAATGGTGTGCTTGCTTTTAAGAAGCGCCAGTGTTGCTGAATAGCACGCTCGTATTGCTCCATCTTTTGCTTCTTCTTCAGCTTTAATTTATTGCCACCAAAGTGTGATAACCAATAGTCGATAATTTCTAGCGGCAGGAATACAAATACCACTACCGTTAATTTGATAAGCAGCCAGGTAAAGTCCAAATTCCAGGGGCCAATAAAGTACAGTAACGGGCCGGTGATTAATATCACAGGAAACGCTACATGCTCCATAACAACCCCTTTGTCGAATTGTTCAATGGCCCAGTTGCGTCTTTGGATAAGGGTTGGGTCATCAGGGCTTTTTTCCCACTTCAAGAACGCGCCTTTCACGTACCATGTATACGCAACAGCAGTGCTCCAAGACCAGATCATGACAAAAAATACATGCACAAACTTAATGTAGATGTAATAGGGCATTAATGCGCTTTGCAGATCTTCCAGCATCTTAACTCCTTATTTTGATGCTCATAGTTTGGCAGTGCTTGGTATTAATGTCAATAAGCTTTACTAAATGGCCAGGTAGCTCATTCGCCTTCTATGGCGGAATCACGCATAATTGCCGCCGACTTAATTCAGACATTGGGAGCAAAGCATGATCTGGTCTATTTATCTAAGTGGTGAGATTCATACGGATTGGCGCGAGCAAATTATTGAAGGTGCTGCTTCTTTAGAATTGCCTGCAGAGTTTTCGGCGCCGGTTACCGACCATGGCGCCTCTGATGATGCCGCTCAAGCAATTTTTGGTGATGAACCCACTGCATTTTGGAAGGATCATCGTTCGGCACAAATTAATGCGATTCGCACTAAAACCTTAATTGAGCAAGCTGATTTAGTTGTGGTTCGATTTGGAGATAAATACAAGCAGTGGAATGCAGCCTTTGATGCAGGCTATGCAGCAGCGTTGGGTATTCCTTGTATTGTGCTGCATGATGAAGCATTGATTCACCCGTTAAAAGAGGTTGATGCAGCGGCATTAGCCGTGGCAAATGAGCCGCAGCAAGTGGTGAAGATTCTTGAATATGTGATGATGCAAAAATAATAGCGTCAATATGGAATGTACCCATCAACAAAAAGCCCCGAAAGATCGGGGCTTTTTGTTGGGGCTGATATTTTTAAAAGTGCTAATTAAATGTATTACACATGGCAGCTGCCATTTGCTGCGCTGATGTAATTTGCTGTTGAGCTAAAGCGTCAATGGTTGCCTCAAGTAGCGTTTCTAATGCTTCCCCTTGTGATTCAGATAGCGATCCTTCTGCCTCTGCAAAAGGCACTGTGACTAGGCTTTGTTCCAATAGCGTGTGAATCTGTTGTTGCTCCACTTGGCTGCTGTTCGACGCCACTGTATAAGTATTTAGGTAGTTTTCTAACCTATCATTAGCAGCGCAACCTGCGTCTCTAACAAGTAAATCTTGGCGTATAGGTTTATAGCGGCTGACACCGCCAACTAGAGGTGGTGTTAGGTTGGGAAATAAGCCTCTGCCTACTGCGCGTCTTACTGGAGAGTTAGCCGTGTAAATGCCTCCATCGGGTGAAATGCTGGCAACAGCAATTGATTCCTCACGACCCTCTGCGAAGTAGCGTAGCTTGCCGGTTTCACGATCCAATAAACCCATACCAACACTTAGCATGAGTTGTTGTGTCGTCGTTCCATAGCCGGCACCAATGCTAACCACCACACCGTTGGCTGTGATGGTAGGTGTCAGTGCATTAAATTCGTTTCCTGTTTTAAAGGCATCTAGATCAGCTTTCCAGGCAATCTCTGCATAGGTTGCGTGATCAATTATTTTGATAACATTGTTGGCTGTCACCGCATAAATCTCGCGACTGTCTGGTGATATAGCAATGGACGCTGCTAATTGTTCTCCCACATCCAGACGCCAAAGTTCATTTAAATGGGCATCAAGCGCGATCACATTGTTAGCGCTATCAGAAACCATGACTCGGCTGCTATCGGGGCTAATACTTGGCGTCGAACCGGTTCCGCCTTCAAAGGCTGCGTAATTTTCAATTTCAAAATAGTATTGATCGCCATCTTGCTTAAGGTCGAGCAAATAAATTGCCCCGAACTCCGAAACCTGATCGATTACACCGTCTTCATCATCAGGAGCGGTGGCGGCAATGTAGATTTTGCCGGTGTTAGGATCGATTCCAAAATAGTTAGTGACTTGCCCGCTACCACCAAAAATCACATCAACGATTGTCGTGAATAAGCTTCTACCATCGCTCAATTTGCCAAAGGCTTCATCGGTAGCTTTATCGCCTAAGTTGAGAATAAAAGGCGCAGGAAGTTCATCGCTTGGCGGTGTTGGCGCTCCAGGCAGCTGAAGTAAGGCATTTCTTGAAACACCGGTTTTGCGATCCATAGCGAATACATGGCCGTCTAATGTTACGCCAATCACAGAATCGGTTTGAGGGTGATAGTTCATGCCAAAACTATGGCTGCTATCAGTTTCCCCTTCCGCTAAGGGTTCGATTGTTAGGCCAGTAGGTGTTTCCCAAAGTATATTACCATCGGTGGTAATGGCTCGAGCGCGCACATAGGTGCTGTGATAAATCATATCTGTATTCTGCGTGTCTGGGTCGTTCAAGATTAAGATCGCACCACTGCCAGAGTTGCGTTCTTCTCCAGGAATGGTCCAGCGGCGCTCACCGGTCACACCATCTAAAGATACTAATGATATGTTTTCCGGTGGTTGTAATGGACTTACGTATAAATTGCCATGACGATCGAAGGTAGGGCCCTCAGGAATATATAAATCGGTTTCCGCCACCCAATCGAACTCAAACATAGGAGCAGATGCAATCCAGACATTGTCGCTATTGGCCGTATCGCTATGCATTGTTTTCCAAGAAAGAGGTAAAGGTAATGCGGCTGGTTGGCTACTAGGAGCCATGCGGTCACCAACCGGCTTCCAGTTAGTTTTCTCCGGTGCCTCAAAGTCTTTTGCAACTGGTTTAGAGCAGCCAGCCGCCAGGAATAAGCTAGAAAACAGTGCTAGTGCAGCAGGCTTAACATTTGCCTTTAATTGGTTCTTTAAAATACTCATGGGGGTTTCCGTCCAATTACTTCTAATTCGTAATGGAGGAAATCTTAAAAATCATCTTGCTAGGTGGCCAGGGTATAGCGTGCCATTCTCAAGAGCGAGTGTTGTTGAACTCTTTGGCAGAGCAGCCAAACCAGCGCTTAAATGCCTGATAATACTGGCTTGCTTCGCTGTAACCGAGCCATAACGCGATATCGGTGTGTGTTGCGTTTGGGTTGTTTAAATACTGTTGAGCTAAGCGCTTTCGGGTTTGGTCTAGTAGTTCTTGGTAGGTGGTGTTTTCTTGGGATAAGCGGCGCTGCAAGGTTCTTACGCTGAGGCACAGTAATTTGGCGATGGTTTCCCGGGAAGGTTCACCTCGAATCAATAGCCGCTCTACCAGGAAGCTAACACTGTCCCCAAAGCCGGTTGGCTGATGCTTGTGTTTAGCAAGCTCCATGGGGCCAAAGTCCTCGATCGTGTTTTCAAACTCATCCGCTGAAGGCAGGAGGCTGCTGACGTCCTTGTAGACCAGTTGATGGTTGGGTTGATCAAATAGAGTGTCAGCTTGAAAATAGTCTTTGTAGGTGTCTTCCATACCTTGGGGGCACGCATGCCCCAGGGCGACGAGCGCTGGGTGAATACTGAAATTCGCGGTGATGGATTCTCGCAACATCATCAAAGCACCGTCCACTTGATGATAAGTGGTGAACTCAGGATCCACTAAATTAAAGCGCACAGAGAATGAATTGCCATTCTCTTCTAAATGCCAAGATAGGGAACCTATCTCGGTACTTAGACACATATACCGCGACAGTATTTCAACAAAGTCAGGTAATGAGGTGGCAACTTTATTAAAGGATTCGGCGCTCTTTAAAAAGCCTTGATATTGGCCCTTTGCATAACGTAACCCAAGAATTAAATCGTTCTCTTTATTGGCAGTGTAATTAATGAGTGTATAGACACAGCGCAGCGGGATGCGGTTATCGTCATCTTCTAAATCGGCGGGATCGATGCCCAGCTCATTAACAATAAAGGTATCATCAATATCGCGATTAAAAACTTGATGGCGACGTAAATGTATTTTAAATGTTCTGGCGGATAATGTCGGCTTCATGGCCATTGTTATGCACTATCAGAGTGGCAGGGGTCAAGTGGCCAACAGGTAACTAGGATTAGGCCTTAGAGTCAAAAGGTAAGATGGTAAGCTGCGACGGCTGAGGTTCGCAATGGGATATCCGAGTATTGAACCAGCAATCTCGACCTTCGCCTTTTGCTTTATAGAGCATTTGATCGGCAGCGCTAACGAGCTTGTCAGGATGCAGAGATTTCACTGGGATCGTGGTGGCGGCACCCATGCTGGCGGTCACTTCATGACTCGCTTTGGAGTCTTCATGGACGATATGAAGATCATGAATTCGCTGACGGATCCGTTGCAGCGACACTTGAATTTGATCGGCATCCGTATTGGGGTAGAGAATAATAAACTCCTCACCGCCATAGCGCCCCACTAGCTCACCGGTTCGGCTAGCTTCTTTTTTCAGGGCTTTGGCGATTTGTACTAGGCAATGGTCCCCTGCTTGGTGTCCATAGCAATCGTTAAATTGTTTGAAGTAATCCACGTCAAATAGGATCACCGACAGGGGTTTGTTGTCGCGCATGCAGCGGCTCCACTCCTGGGATAGTCGCTCGTCGAAGTAACGGCGATTAGCTAGCCCCGTTAAGGAGTCTTCACGAGTGAGCTTTTCAAGGTCGCGATTTAATTTCTCTTGTTCAATCTTGTCTATATCCAATAGCAGGCTCTGAATAAACATGGCCCGCTCGCGATGTTCGATTAAATAGGAGATGCCCATGCCAATCAGATTGGCGGCAATAAAATAGGCCTGAAAGCTGGCAAAGGGCTCATTAGCGCTTTGTAGATTCAATGATAGCAAATGGATCACACCCGCAAGGTGACACCAAAAGGTCGCCACATAAAATCGCATTTTGGACATGGCGTAGATAACGATGATGGCGTAGATAGAGCCCGCATACGCGGCCAGCTTTACCTGTGGGTCGGTAATGGTGTGAGCCACATTCATGACGCAACTTAAGCCTATAGTTGCCAGTATGCCGGTATACCAATGGAAGTACGGTGATAGTTTTTCAAATCTAGAAAGCAAAATGACTAATACAACGCAGCCACCGGTGAGTAAGTAACTACTGGTGAAATTTCCTAGTTGATCTTTATCAAATTGGCCTAAGACAAGTCCGCCGAGTAAAAGATAGGTAAGCACCACATAGATGCTATTGATCTTCAAATTTTTTAGTGCGGTATCTCGATAATGTTGTAGGAAATATTTTTCAAGAAATCTCGGAAAGATGAGGTAGTAAAAGCCTCGCTGTAAAACATCGATAAATTCGTGCTTTAAAGCGGGATCTGCAATAGGCAGCCGCTTTTGTCTTTGGTGCGAATACATCATCGTTTGGTCTAAAAGGCAATCCTGTCGGATATTCTGCAAAGCAGGTTTTTATAATTAGTGCGTCGAAGACGTTACCGTAAGTCTAGTCACATTTCGACAGAAAAAAGGTGTACATGCACTAATGTTCTAATAGCTAGTTATAACAGAAGATCTTGTTCCTTGACTGGGTTTGACGTAACCGAGTTGCACTGCTTCGTCGCTTTATAATGGTATTAATTAGTTCGTAAATTGTTTAAATATTTTGAAATGAACAAAAAGAAGCTCGATGCTGGCGCGTAACAAAAATAAGTTAGCGATAAATTGATGCGGTCTGAAAAAGAAAAAAATCGTGAACTTGTTGCGTTTGTTTATTGGCCCATGGCACGTTTGAAAAAGCGCCTTTGCTGATAAGGGTTATCGTCGGGCAGTGCCGGTAAACTTGCAGTGATTTCGTATTGCTCTTCTTTCTTGCCTAGGTCGATGACGCGTGGTTTAAGAGCCTGCCACCATTTACGATGGTCTTCAAAGATGAGTACCTTGGGTTTCAATCTTGTTTGTTTGCTTTGAGCGATGACGATAGCCTGGATATCGTCGTTTAGTCTCACCACTGAACCCGTAGGGAACAAGCCAATGGCTTGAATAAATTCTTCGATGACGTAGCCATCAAACAGATGATGTCTTTGGCGATAAAGTTCTCTTACTGCATCTGTCGAAGCAAAGGGATCATCGTTAAAGTCGTAGCTGGTGATTTGCTCATAGTAATCGGCAACACCGACCACTTGCGCCAAGAATGGTATATTCTTGCCAGAGGCACCGCGAGGGTAACCGGAGCCATCGAATCGTTCCAGGTGGTAGGACACGATCTTCACAATGCGGCTAGAAAAGTTCGGCGACCGCTTCAGCAGCTTGATGCCGTTAAGCAATGACACCTTGAGCATTTCCTGCTCTTGGGGTGTTGGTGTGCCATTTTGAGAAAATAGATCACTGGGTAATGTGGTGTAGCCAATTTTGCATAGCATTGCTGATAGAGCTACATCCGCAAGTACGTCTCGAGATATATCCAGGTGTCTGCCAAACAGTACCGCCCATGTGGCGACTCGAATGGAGTAATTCAGAATGGTGTGGTTGTGGCTTTCCATTCGGCTTAAATAGGTGAATGCATCGGGATTACGAATCACGGACTCAACTAATTCTGAAGAGGCTGTTCGCAACTGATCGATTCTTAACTTGCCTTGACCTGCTAGCCCTTTAAGCACTTGCCTGATTCTGTCTTCTATGCGGCGATGCAAACGCTTTGCATAGCGAATTTCATAATTCAGGTTGCTCGTAGATTTGTAAGGGTGCGGATTCTGAATATGGCGAATTCGAAGATTAATAAGTTCACGACCATTGCGCTTTTCTTGTTCGGTCGTGAAATACTCGCTAATAAAACTGAGCTCTTGATCCCCTTCAAGTCTTTTTAAGCGGCGAGATTTTTGTACATCGATTTCCACCCAGGTACAGATGTGCTGCAACAACTCAAGCTGCTCACGTGTCTCGACGTGAAAACCCTGAATTGGGAACGGGGTGTCTGACCACGGTCGATCAACACGTGATATAAACATACCCAGTTGTAAAGCGTCTGTACTTACCTTGCGGCTTTCAACAGGCATTGGAATCTAATGATTTGTCTTCGTTTTTTTGTGATTGATAATCGTTCTACGAGCTGCGGTTGAATTTTAATGTGCCAACATGACCATTACTAGACATTTCCCGATGAAAGGTCCAAAAAAGTTTCTGCGTCGCAGTTCACGTTTATATTCAGTGTAGGAAAAAACTTTTACAAGCTGCAAATAGAATGAAAAAGATTGAGTTTGATTAGGCTATAAATTGCCCTATTGCCTGATTTGTGCGAGGGAGAATTAATGTTTGAGTATGAATTGGTCTCTCTCAGATCAGTGGCGAGCACTTTATAACGTTTAATAATTTGTCCGTCACTGACCCAAGAGAGTGGAGCGAATGTTATAGAATTAATTCCCCAATGACTAGACTATATAAAGCGTTTAGGGGAGGAATCAGTCATATCTCACAAAATGAATTTGTATAATTATCAAACTTTATGACTTTTACGTCATTTAGGTAGGCGTCGAATTTTTTGAGTGTTTATTTCGTGCGGTAGGTTTCAATCATGGATGAGGCAATAATCAAAGTACCGCCAATCAATGTGCCTGCGGTTGGTTGTTCATTTAAAAAGATCAGAGCAAGAATTGTGGCGTGAACAGGTTGCATGCAGGCAATGAGGCTGGCCGTTTTAGCCCGTAAGTGTCTTAGGCTGGTGACAAAAAGGCTATGGGGTAACGCAGTGAGTAACGTGCCTATGACTAACAGCTTCCAAGCATTGTCGAAATTTATGTCTGCCATGGTAAAGCTAATAAAAGGTAGACATGTTAATCCTGCTACGAACCCCTGATATAACATTGTGGTATCGCCACGGTATTCTGATAACCGCTGCTTCTGCCAAATATTTCTTAAAGCAAAAAATAGCGCGCTAATTAATCCCCAAGCAACGCCAGCAGTTATTGGGCTGTCCAACGAAAAAGTTGGCACCATCAGGAATACGCCGCCCAAGCCCACTAGTGCTAAAAGCGCATCGCTTAAATGCAATTTTTCTTTGCTTAGCAAAGGTTCAAGAAACACCACCATCAAAGGAAAGGTATATAAACTGATGACTCCAACGGCGACGCTGGATACTTTCATGGCATGAAAATAGGTGAGCCAATGCAAGCCAAGTAAAGCGCCTAAAAAAATCATCCAGGCAAGATCTTTATTAGACAGGAGTTTGATCGGCCGTCGTTGAACTTTTAGTAAAACACCAAGAACCAGTACCGTTAATATGCTGCGAACCAAATTAATGTCTGCAGAAGATAGGGGAATTAGCTTAGAGAATAGTGCGGTGATTCCAAAAATGAATACCGAAGCATGGAGCATTAACAAGCTGCGTTGGTTGGTATTCATAACACGCTATAGATAGGTTGGTGGCTTTCTAACAGTTGAGGCCAGTTCGGGATGACCCAAATACCGATGTTTAAGGCAAGTGCTGCGATGCAAGCAAATAAAATTGGTTTTGGGTTTGGTGCAGGGAATGGTTTAAAGAACAAGACCATCAGTACGCCACTAGCGACGAAGCATGCCAATAGAAATCCACCGATGATATCCGTTAACCAATGAACCCCTAAATAAAGTCGTGATAGTGCCATTAATGTCGCGACAATTATGGCAATGCTTACTGCGGGCTTTTGCCAGCGAAAGTTCATTGCTGGCAGGGCGAATACAAAAATGAGGAAAAAGAAAACCATGACCATTGAGGTGTGGCCGCTTGGATAGGCGAAACTCATCGGAGGATCAAAAATCAGTTGTGGCCGCTCAATGCTAAAGAAATATTTCATGCCTTGCATTAAGCCGTTGGCAATCATAGTAGTAGAAAACCATATGCCAGCAAGATAATAGTTTTTGCCGATTAGCAACGCTAGAAATACCGCGGCACCCCATAGCACCATTGGGTTATAGTTTCCTAGCGCAGTTAAACCAATAAAAAACACATCAAGGTCAGGGTGCCGCAATGATAAAAACCAAAGCGCTGTTTGCTGGTTTAGATGGTTGAGCCATGGCGTGCTTTGCCACCAAAAGAGCGCGACAATCATGACAAGGCTGCCAATAAATAGCACGGTGTTGAGTTTTATCTTTAATGCGCGGGAGGGATTTAAGCTCTTCAGCCACCAAATGATTTGCGCAAATAGCCAACCACCTAGGAGTGCGCCGATGATAAACACAAAGTGTTGTTGTGATAATGTGGTAGATTCTGCTGCACTACCTACCAAATAACCCGGTAATAAATACATGGGTGCCCAACCAATCGCAGACACTGCATTGATTGAAAGAAAGCGGCTAGGTCGCATTTCCAACATGCCTGCAATAAGAGGCATAACTGGACGAATAGGGCCTACAAATCGACCTATAACTACGCTAATTAATCCATAACGCTCAAAGAAGAGCTCGCCTTTGGTGATCCATTCTGGGTGAGTGCTGAAAGGCGGTAGCTTACGAATAACATGATGGTAGTGTCGACCGAGGAAAAAGCTTATGCCATCGCCTAAAACCGCGCCGATAAATCCCGCGATTAAAACCGACGTTAATGGTAAATGTACCGTGCCCGCTGCAACTGCGATAGCGAACAAAAATGCTACGCCGGGAACGACGATGCCAACAATGGCGAGGGATTCAAGGAATGCCATAGCGGCAATGCTCACTAAAATCCATTGTTCATGAGCTGCTAGCCAAGCGGTTAACTCGGCCATTGAGAAATCAAACATGATTTATTGGTCGGTTGTTCCCTTGGCGGACGCTTTAGGCTTTAAGGATTGTTGATGAACTTCATTTACATCCTTGCCTTTATGCTGAAGGTCGGCGTGATAGGACGATCTCACTAAAGGGCCACTCGCGACGTTGGTGAATCCTAGTTTGTTACCATATTCTGCGAATTCATCGAACTCGTCAGGCGTCACAAAACGCTTAACGGGTGAATGGGATTTGCTGGGCTGTAAATACTGGCCAATGGTAATCATGTCTACGTTGTGAGCACGAAGATCGTCTAGAACTTGGTAAACTTCTTCATTGGTTTCGCCAAGGCCCACCATAATTCCAGACTTGGTTGGTACATGGGGTACGCGCTCTTTATGTTTTTTCAATAAATCTAAAGACCATTGATAATCGGAACCAGGGCGAATCTCTTTGTAGAGGCGCGGTACATTTTCTAAATTGTGATTGAATATATCGGTGGGTGTTGCCTCAAAGATATCCAAGGCAACCTCCATACGGCCACGAAAGTCAGGAACCAATACTTCAATTTTTGTATTAGGGCTAGATTCTCTAATTGCGGAAATACATTCAGCAAAATGTCCTGCTCCGCCATCACGCAAATCATCGCGATCTACTGAGGTGATGACCACGTATTTTAAGTTTAGCGCTTGAACAGACTCAGCTAAGTGCTTTGGCTCATTAGGATCCAGCGCGTTAGGTCTGCCATGTGCGACATCGCAAAAAGGGCATCGACGGGTACAGATGTCACCCATGATCATAAACGTGGCTGTGCCACCACCAAAGCATTCCGGTAAGTTAGGGCAGGACGCTTCCTCACACACGGTATAGAGCTTTTGTTGCCGCAATAGCTTTTTGACACGAGTTACTTCGCCACTGGCGGGGACTCGAACGCGAATCCAGTCAGGCTTTTTGGGTAGTGTTTCTGTGGGCTCTACTTTAATTGGGATGCGGGCAACTTTGTCGGCGCCACGCAGCTTCTCGCCTTGTTGGACTTTTTTAACAGCCTTTGGCTTGGAGGTGTTTGAGTCGGAAGAATGCTGATCAGCCATGGGTGGAAGTCCAAGGTTCGTGAGTTACTGAGTGCTGATTATAACTTAATTTTTCCAGCAGCTGTTGCAGGAGTTGTTGCTGGATATGATCAAAATCTGGATTGGCAATAAAGTCGTTAACTTGAGCCATTTCCATACCTGCGTAACCACAGGGGTTAATGCGCAAGAAGGGGGACAAATCCATATTAATATTCAGGGATAAACCATGGAACGAGCAACCATTGCGAATTCTTAAACCTAGAGAAGCGATTTTTTTTTCTTGAGTGTAAACACCGGGGGCATCCGCCCTTGGGGCAGCTTCGATATCGAGTTCTTCTAGAGTTGCCACGATTGCTTTCTCAATCGCTGTTACCAAGTCCCTCGCTCCCATTTTTTTTCGCTTTAGATCAATCATCAAATAGCCCACCAGCTGACCAGGGCCGTGGTAGGTGACTTGCCCACCTCGATCAACCTGAACTACCGGAATATCACCTGTGGCGATTAAATGCTCGGCTTTGCCCGCTTGACCTTGGGTAAATACTGGAGGGTGTTGTAACAGCCAGATTTCATCTTGTGTTTGTGAATCGCGTGCTTGAGTCAAGTCCTGCATGGCATGCCATGTGGGCTCATAGTCAGCAAGCTCAAGTATTCGAATGGTTACAGCGTGCACGAGATTTCTTTACGCTCGCTAAACTCGCGATAAATGTTTTCGAGTTGCGTTTTATCGGTAATGTAGACAATGGCGGTGATGGAGTCGAACTTACCGTTGCGACTGCTTTTAACCGTGATACGGGTTTCGTCAAAATCGGGAGCGTACTTCTTAACGATTTCAATCACGATATTCGTCAATGGGTAGCTTGAGCGGCCCATCACTTTAAAATTGTGGTCGGTGGGGAATTCCCACAGGTCTTCATTAATGCCTGACATAGTCTTAGGTTTTTGAGTGATACATTAAGTTTCGAGCAATACAGTCGTAAGCGACGCAACAGATCAGCGTTGTAGCCGTTTATTTTACGTTAAAAGCCCGATGAACTGAATTAGCCTGGTTCAGAATTAGTGAGACCAGAATCTGGTGACTGTTGGCGCTAAGTTAATAAGTGGGGGTTAAGCTAGATTTATCAAGAGTCATCTTTGCGGAGCTTGCTTGGGCGAAGCCGGTGTTCGGTATCGCCCAAACAGCTTTGTTGAGTTGGGATTATTCAAATAACCCCATGATAAATAACAAAATTAGTTGCCAGATACGTTTGAAGAATCCTGCTTCTTCAACAGTTTCTAGGGCCACCAAAGAGGTTTCGGTAAGCACCTTATCATCTAATACTAGCTTAACGCTGCCTACTTCATCGCCCGCGTTGATTGGGGCACGTAATTCGGAAGGAAAATCTAGCTGGGCTTTAACATCTTTGTCAGAGCCTCTGGGGATGGTGATCCAGATGTCTTCATCAACCCCTAGTTTGATTTGGTCCTGCTGGCCTAGCCAAATATCGCTTGCTACTAGTTCGTTCTTTGCCTCGTAGCTGCGCACAGTTTCGTAAAAGCGGAAACCGTAGGTAAGTAGCTTCATGCTTTCGGTTGCGCGGGTATTTTCGCCATTGGTTCCCATCACTACAGAAATAAGGCGCATGCCATCCCTTTCTGCAGATGCGACTAAGCAGTAACCTGCTTCTTCGGTGTGGCCGGTTTTCATGCCATCGACAGTCGGGTCCCGCCATAGCAATTTATTGCGGTTTGGCTGACGTATTTCGTTATAGGTGAACTCTTTTTCTGAGTAGAATTTGTAGTGCTCTGGGTGTTGGAAAATGATGGCCTTGGCGAGAATCGCTAAATCTCGAGCAGTGGTGTAATGCTCTGGCGCGGGCCAGCCCGTGGCGTTTTGGAATTGAGAGTTATTCATCCCCAATGACATCGCTTGCTTGTTCATAAGGTCGGCGAAGGCATCTTCACTACCGGCAATATGCTCGGCTACTGCGATACTTGCATCGTTACCTGATTGGATGATAATCCCGCGGAGCAGGTCCTCCAGTTTTACTCGCGTGCCCACGCGGATATACATTTTCGAGCCGCCTTTGCGCCAAGCTTTTTCGCTGATTAGCACCTCGTCTTGTCTGCTGATGGTGCCGCTTGCTATTTGTTCAGCGGCAATATAGCTAGTCATGAGCTTAGTGAGACTCGCGGGAGGCAAGGTTTCGTCTGCGTTGTGCTCAACAAGAATATGGCCGCTATTGGCATCAATGAGTAGCCAAGACTTGGCAGCAAGATTTGGCGGTGAGGGAATCATTCGTGGTGCTGCGTTGGCGACATTCATGGTGAACATCAACAGGCAAGTGATGAGTGCTAGAGCGGTCTTAAAAGATGAAAGTCCGTTTTTAAGAATCATAATAGTTCGATGTCTTTGGTAAGTCTGTGGTAAGACGGTGAGCTGTGGATTAACTGGGCGTTATGGTATCACAAGCCCGTTATCTTTTGACTAGTAATGGTTCCGCAAGTTCGGTGTCTTTAATCACGGCTTGAGCCGCGCGTGCTTGCTGCTCCTCTGCAAAAGGTCCCACATAAACTCGGTGGATTTGTGTACCATTTCTGTCTTCGGTATTGACCAAAATATCGGCGTTTAATACCACCCTGAGCTGATCTTGTAGGCGATGGGCGGACGCTAATTGACTAA
>JAKSAW010000870.1 GCA_022361455.1 Pseudomonadales bacterium
CTCTTAGTGACATCTTCCAATGAAACGGTTGCTGTGCTACCTCCGATGGTACTACCAAGACCAACACCGGTTGCTTGATGACAGAAAAAGGAACAATTATTAACATTGTTTGTACCGAATACTCTCGCTAACAACTGAAGCACAAAACCCGCTTCATTTGAAGAACGACCAGAACTATAAAAGAAAGTGCGTTGAGGAATAGCTGCCCGAAAGCGATCGGCCATCAAATCGTATGCCTCATCCCACTCAATAGGTTGGTAATGCGTATCAGTAGCAGATTTATAAACCGGAGAACCAAGGCGACCAACGTGCTCCAATTCATGGGCTGTTAATTGGCGAAAGTCTGATATCGCATGCTGTTCAAAAAGCGAATCGGGAATGGGTGCTTGAATATCGGTAGATTGGGCTTGCACGCTCTTATTGCATACCGCCGGAAAGTCATTCAGCTCGTTAGTCATGCCTCCCCTTTGCCCGCCCATTCCTAATCCACAAGCCTTACAAGCATTTTGACTGTTGAGGGCTTTGGCCGCATTGCGCAATCCAATACGACGCATTGTGCTTAAGGTATAAAGTATTTTCTTAGTGCCACCACCAACTATAAGTGGTGGCTGGCCTGGCTTTTGGGAGTTCATAGTCTTGCAGCAGTTATTTCTTTCCACCACTTTAAGGGCAGAGTCTCATGCTAGCAATACGTCAAACAACGCAGAAAAAGTTTGCGAGGGACAACAACTAAACTGCCAAGTACGATGCAACCTTCTCCTCATTCAAGTTTTCTCTATCTTCTTCATGTACAATTTCACCTTTCTCCAAGACAAGAACACGATCTGCAATATCTAACGCAAAGCTTAAAACCTGTTCAGACACCACAATAGAAAGCCCACGATTATCACGAATCTTTTTCAATGTCCGTGCCATTTCACGAATAATGGACGGTTGAATACCCTCAGTAGGTTCATCTAGCAGCAGCAATTTCGGTTTACTGGCCAAGGCTCTTGCTATCGCTAATTGCTGTTGCTGCCCACCGGATAAGTTTCCACCGCGACGAGCTTTCATTTCATCGAGTACCGGAAACAGTTCGTAGAGATCCTCTGGAATTTTCTTCTCACCCGTACTGGTTAAACCTGTCTCAATGTTTTCTTGGACTGTCATCGTTGGAAATATCATTCGACCTTGAGGAACAAAACCAACACCTCCAGCGACCCGTTGATGACTTTTTAAATGAGTAATATCTAGATCATCTAACTTCGCTTTACCATCTTTAGTAGGAACCATACCTATCAAGGATTTCATTAAGGTAGATTTACCCATTCCATTACGACCCATAATGGCTACAATTTCGTTGGGCCGAATATCAAAATTTAATCCATGGAGCACTTCACTTTGTCCATAAGCGACGTGATAGTCCGATACAGTTAACATAGTTAATCTCCTATTCAGCTACTTGGGCACTAATGGCCCAAGTACACCTCAACAACATTTGGATCATTCTTAACTCGATCCATTGAACCTTCTGATAAAACCTTACCTTGATGGAGAACCGTGACACGATGAGCAATATCTTCTACAAACTGCATATCGTGCTCTATCACAATCACAGATCGGCCTTCGGTAATTCGATTAAGTAGCTCAGCGGTTTTTTTACGTTCCGCGACCGACATGCCCGCAACCGGCTCATCAAGCATTAGCAGATCCGGCTTTTGTATAAGCAACATGCCAATCTCTAGCCATTGCTTTTGCCCATGACTGAGCAAGCCAGCAGGCTTATCTAGGAACTCATCTAAAAAGATAGTTTTGGCAATCGACTCCACTTCTTGGATAACGTGCTCATCCCGCTTAAACGCCAACGCACCAAACACAGTCCAACCTTTGGGATAAGAAAGCTCTAAGTTTTCAAATACCGTTAGATCTTCATATATTGAGGGGTTTTGGAATTTACGGCCGACACCCGCATGCACAATGGAGTGTTCCTTCATTTTGGTAAGCTCTTTACCACGGAATTTAATCGATCCTTCCGTTGCTTGTGTACGCCCACATATCAAATCCAGCACAGTGGTTTTGCCCGCTCCATTGGGGCCGATGATGACTCGAATTTCGCCTTCTTCTACATAAAATGAAAGATCATTTACTGCTTTAAAGCCATCAAACGAAACGGTCAAACCTTCAACCGATAGTACAAAATCTTTTTCAGCCATCGCCATGATGTTCTCCTTAGGCTTCTACCGGTCGTGAGTTTTGGCTTTTAATCGCTGCAACTGGTGCAGTTTTTTCTTCAACAACGTCGCTTTGATCTACTATTTCGTCTTTATCAACGCTTTCACTGACAGGAGGTGTTCCTGATGGTTCTTCGCTTATGTCTTGAGAAACAGTTTTTTCGCCGGTATACCAAGTGGGCAAGCGGGGAGCAATATGCTTCTGGAACAACCCGGCCAAGCCATTAGGAAATGCTAAGACAACACCAATGAATAATGCTCCCATAGCAAACAGCCAAAGCTCAGGGAAACTTTCAGAAAAAGTTGTCTTCGCTGTATTCACCAGCAACGATCCATATACCGCACCAAGTAAAGATAAGCGGCCACCAACAGCGCAGAAAATTACCATTTCTATAGAAGGTACAATCCCTACGAAAGACGGTGACATAAAACCTACTTGCAAGGTAAACATCGCCCCGCCGATCGCTGATATACCTGCAGCTAAACAGAACACAAAGATTTTAAAGTTGGAAACATCGTAACCGGAGAAGCGAACTCGGTCTTCTTGATCACGCATCGCCACTAAGATTCGACCGACTTTATTCTTGCGAACAAATTGAGCAAGTAACAAGCACGCAAACAGTAAGATACCATTCACGAAGTAAAGAATCGTCTTAGCTTCGTCGGTTCGTATATCCCAACCCATCAACGTTCTAAGATCGGTAATACCATTAACACCACCGGTGTAACCTTGCTGCCCAATAATCAAAATGGTAAGGATAGCTGCTATCGCTTGGGTAATGATCGCAAAGTAAACACCGCCAACCCGCCGCTTGAACATCGCCACACTGATAATAAAAGCAAATATCATTGGGACTAGAATGATCGCCAATAACGTAAACGGGAAGTCATAGAACGGTTCCCACCACCATGGCAGTTCGGTTAACTGGTTCCAGTCCATAAAATCTGGAATCCCAGGTGTGGACTGTATTTTGGTGGCTTCTGGTGTCGACGATTCTAACTTTAAAAACATCGCCATACAGTACCCACCAAGACCAAAGAAAACTCCCTGCCCCAAACTGAGGATGCCCCCACATCCCCAGCACAACACTAAACCCAGAGCGACAAAAGCATAGGTTAGGTATTTACCTACCAGGTTTAATCGAAATACATCTAACGCCATCGGTAATATCGCGAAGATGATAACTGCCAAAATCATGAAGCCAATCATATCCGGACGTGGCATAAAGGCTTCTCGACGTAATACACTCATGATATACCTCCGACTAATGACGAATCTTGAGAGCAAACAGCCCTTGTGGACGCAGCATTAAAATGCCAACCACAAACAGTAGTGTTAAAACTTTCGCCATGGATCCGCTTAAGAAGAACTCCATAATGGACTGCGACTGAGAAATCGTGAAAGCCGATGCAACGGTTCCCAACAAACTCGCAGCACCGCCAAATACCACCACTAAGAAGGTATCTACGATATAAAGTTGACCAGCTGTTGGCCCTGTTGAGCCAATCATGGTGAAAGCACTGCCGGCAATGCCGGCGATACCGCAACCAATACCAAAGGTGTAACGGTCAACTTTTTCCGTATTAATGCCCACTGCC
>JAKSAW010000725.1 GCA_022361455.1 Pseudomonadales bacterium
CAGTGACAATACAGCCAATACCGTGCTATCGGATAAGGTGCAAGGTAAGAACCATGATCCTTCACAAACCTGGGATCCAATGATCGACTACCAAATGATGTCGAGAAATGTAAAAGGCTTTATGAGCTTATTCCATGCGGATAAGCCGGTAATTTGTAAGGTGCATGGCTTTTGTGTGGCGGGTGGCACTGATATGGCTTTATGTAGCGATTTATTGGTGATTGAGGACAAAGCAAAAATTGGTTATCCACCGGCACGGGTTTGGGGAAGCCCCACAACGTCCCTGTGGGCTTATCGAGTAGGTGTGACCCGTGCCAAGCGATTGCTTTATACCGGCGACTGTTTAAGTGGTGAAGAAGCCCTGGAATGGGGATTAGCCATTGAATCCGCACCGCGAGAAAAGTTAGATGAAGTGTTCGAAGACTTGGTGCAGCGTATTGCTATGATGCCAATTAATCAGTTAATCATGATGAAGAAGCTACTGAATCAAAACATTGAAAACCAAGGATTATCGAGTACTCAATTGATGGGTACTGTTTTTGATGGTATTACCCGCCATACTCCAGAAGGTTATGCCTTCCAGCAACGAGCAGCTCAAGCTGGTTTTATGCAAGCGGTAAAAGAGCGGGATGAACCCTATGGCGATTTTGGTCTACAACCTTCTGGTGTGATCAGTAAATGATCGTGCACGCAGCGATTTCGTGAGGTTAGTTACAAATTACTTAATTCTTTAGATAGGGTGTCTGGTATTCGGTATTCATTTTGATAGATAGTAACGAAACCACGAGGGATGTATTTTCAGTGGTTGTCGTTTTAGGTGATCTTTTTAGGATTTAGCCTAGCGGGTTTCAATTCATGGAGGACAAAATGAATAAAATAATGGGAAGAAAGTATCAGTTAGTTGGGGTGTTATTTGCGTTTTCATTGCTAGCAGGAACCGGATGTAAGCAGCAAGTGGATTCGCTTGTTGCTGGTACACTTATCAATTGTGCGACGCACAGCAATGAAGTGACTTGCTGGGGTATATTTGGTGGTTTCCGAGCGTCGGATGTTGAAGAACAAGGTTGGACCTACAACCCCTTAGGATTTGTGCGCAAAGAGTTTGTTAATCCTGTTGTCACTGTGGGATACGCGCATTTTTGTGTGCTCGATCAAAATGAAGTCGCTTGTCATTTAAATAATGAGGACGGCCAGACTGAAGTGCCTGAGTTATCCAATCCCTATGGAGTGGCCGCGGGAGAAGACTTCACTTGCGCATTGGATGATACCGGTGTGGTTTGTTGGGGGCGATCTGGGATACTAGATATTGATGACATTAGCTTTGAGAATCCTCGTGATCTAGTGGCTGGTAAAGATCATATCTGCTTAACGGATGATAATGGCTTTCAGTGTCATGGATTTACTTGGATGGGAGGTGGTGATCCAACGCCGCCAGATTTTGTTACCAACCCTTCAATGGTCACAACCTCTCCTGACTCAGGAATTACCTGTGCTTTGCAGGATGAATGGATATGTTGGGGAACACAGGACTTAAGAGATTCACAATACTTTTTCGATAGTCCAGATGCCGACATTGTTGTACCTGCATTTCAGCAAACGTGTGCTCTTAAGGATGATGATATCACTTGTAAGGGTTATGGCATGATCGGGCCTATGGGTCTGCCAGTACCTGAAGTAGTGAAAAGACCAACTCAATTAGATATTGCCGGTGTTCATGCCTGTGTGGTTGGAGGATTTGG
>JAKSAW010000726.1 GCA_022361455.1 Pseudomonadales bacterium
CCTCATCGAGGCTTTCCGGGTCACGTCCGACGATGCGCGAGACGGCATCGCGCCCGCCAGCGAGCCCTTCATTGCGCAGCGCTCCGGCAACGCGAACGACGTGATCGCCAAGACTTTTCTGCGCCAGCAGGACGGTCACCAGAGCCACTTCAAGAACGAATCCGACCGCACCGATATGCGCGAATATTCGCGAGAGAACCCATCCAATCGACACGGCAAGTGACAACAAAATCACTATGGCAATCAGACCATTACGGCGGCGAATTGATTCGCCTTCGGAAGACCGGTTGCCAAGACGGTCTGCGAGGTCGATGGCGCTTCCGAACAGCACGACCGGATGTCTGATCCGCTCCCACAGCCATTGCGGATCGCCAATGAAACGGTCCGCCAGCAGCGCCAGGGTAAGTATTGCGAGATGCATTTCCACGGAACCGACTCAGCCGCCGTCGGAGCTGCTGAATGCGGCGAGTGCCTTACGCAACCGCGCCTCTTCATCCCCGTCCCGGCACAGCCCGATCCGCAGCCAGCGTGGTGCGTAATGGAATTTTCGTGTCAGGATCCGGTGCCGACAGAGATGGCTGTGAAGCGCCTTGGCGCGATCATCGTCGACCAGCACGAAAAGCGGCGTTCCGCCGGCGATCGTGAGACCGGCTTCTTCCAAAACCCCGTGAAGGGCCGCATGCCGCCTGCGAACCCGATCCTCGATGCGGCTTCGCAATGGTCTGTCCGGCAAGACGGACGCCGCGATGCCCAGTGCCGGCCCCGAAACCGCCCAAGGCCCCTGCCCGTCGCGAATTGCACCGCAGATGGAAGGCGCCGCCAGCAGGAAACCCAGCCGCAGCCCGGCCAGTCCGAAGAATTTGCCGAATGAGCGGAACACGATGAGGTTGGATTGCCGGCCGGCGTCGCCCGCAACGCTGCATTCGGGGCAAAGATCCGCGAAGGCTTCGTCCACCGCAAGAAAGCCGCCCTGCTCAGCAAGCCGGTCGGCCAGTTGCAGAACCTCATCGCGCGGCACAATGCGCCCGTCCGGATTGTTCGGATTGACCAGGATGACCAG
>JAKSAW010000473.1 GCA_022361455.1 Pseudomonadales bacterium
ATGGCGACTAAAGTTCCTTTGCGTAAGGCCCAAACACCGTCATACGCGGTGTCCCTGAGTGTTGTGCCATCGCAAAGTCCAGTGGTTGTTCGCCGAGCCATCGAAACGCGAACAGATAATGCCACTGTTTTTAAATACTCTACCAATTGCAAGTAGGCATTTTCTTCTTCGAAACCTATCTCACCCTCAATTTCTACGTCGACCTTAGATATTTCCACCATATCTTTTAAGGCTGCCGCAATATCTTCGGGAAGTGAATCCGTATCAGAATGACCAGCGCTACCAAAACCGGCCAAGAAACCCGAACACCAATCACCCACCGCCTCTAGTCGGTCCTCTAATGGATCATCGTCATCGGGCAGCAGTAATTGAAACGAGAGTTCGGGGTCTGCCAGCGCATTCCCTGTCAGCTCATGAAATTGATAAAACCACTGGCGCTGATCTTCCTTGGGTTCGCGCTTCACACCAATACCCAATAAAAACTGCTTAAGCCACATCAGCCCATCTAGCTTGAGCCCACCACCGAGCTGCCCCACCAAAATGCCATGGGCCTCTGCGGCACTTGCGACTGCGTCAATTTTTTTTAATTCAGCGCCAAATTCGTAATAGTCGAGAAATTGATCGGGATCGAAATCCATGTAAACACTCACCGAAGCTTTGATTCTTTTTAACTAAGCGATGGTTTACTTACCACATACACCGCGAATAATCCGGCCATTGTACCATGCGAATTCTCCTTGAATCGATTTGAGTGCTAGACTTCTCAACAAAACAATCAGAACTAGATGTGACACCACAACTTTGTGTACCATGGACTTTCTGTCTTCGACGGGGGCAATTAACCTGACATGAATGCGCTAGAACAACAATTTAAACAACTGGAAGCTCGCATTGACGAACTGACAGACCTTTGCGATGAATACAAACGTCACAATAATTCCCTTAGAATTCGAGAATCGCAGCTTAATGAAGAACGCGCCAATTTATTGCGCAAAAATGATATGGCAAGGACTAAAGTGGAAGCCATGATTTCCCGGCTTAAGACCCTGGAGCAAGAGTCATGACACAGGAAGACAGCGCAAAGACAGTCCAGATCAAAATACTCGACAAAGATTACGGGGTTGCCTGTGCACCCGACGAAGAAGTCGAGCTACAGCAATCGGCAAAAATGCTCGATGAGCGTATGCGTGAAATCCGCAAGAGCGGAAAAATCGTCGGTACAGAGCGTATTGCAGTCATGGCCGCACTCAACATTGCCCACGACCTTGTCAAGGCGCAAACCGACCTAAAAGAAAACCAGAAAGTGACCGAAAAGCATTTGTCTCGTATTAATGAAAAAATCGAACAAGCATTGGCCAATGCCAGACAAATGGATCTTTAACAGCTACGAAAATTCACAGACGCATCCCAAAGTTTTAGATATACTTTAAATTCACTCCCTGAGTTGTACGCTATTTCGGTAACGTCCCTGAGCCGATATTCACACCCCAGGAGGTGTCTTGCGAGGCTGGCGTGCAAGTCCGCCCTGGAGCGG
>JAKSAW010000416.1 GCA_022361455.1 Pseudomonadales bacterium
GCGCTGGCGCTGCTGCTCGGGGCTTACATCCTGCGCCGCATCCTGCCGCTGCCGGGCGTCCAGGCGACGTCGTTCGTTCTGCCGACCTTTGTGGCGGTTTACGGAGGCGTGATCGTTGCTCTGCTGCTGCTCAGGATCGACTATTCGCGCTTCCAGCTCTTGGCCAGCTTCATGCTCGTGGTCCCCTGGTTCTGGTTCGTCACGGCGGTCGAGCGGCGCTACAAGCGGTCGCTTCTGGCGGTCCTGCCGGTGGGCAACAGTGACAAGCTCCTGAAGCTGAAGCAGGCCGACTGGCTCGTCATAGAGAATCCCGACGAGCCGCCGCTTTCGGCCAGCGGGGTGGTTGCGGATTTGCGCGCCGATCTGGCACCGCAATGGGAGCGGCTGCTCGCCGCCTGCGCATTGAAGGGGCTCCCCGTCTACCACTCCAAGCATGTGATCGAGTCCCTGACCGGCCGCGTGGAGATCGAGCACCTCTCGGAGAACAGCCTCGGATCGCTGCTGCCCTCGTCGGTCTATCTGAAGTTCAAGCGCCTTGGCGACACGATTGCCGCCTCGATCGCTTTGCCTTTCATCCTGCTCGTCGGCGGAATTGCGGCGCTCCTGATCAAGCTGGAGGACGGCGGGCCGGTTCTCTTCAAGCAGCCGCGCCTGGGGCATCGCGGCGAGGTGTTCTCCATATACAAGTTCCGCACGATGCACGTCGATGCGCCGGACGGCGGCCACTTCACCGAAAGCGACGACCCGCGCATCACGCGTATCGGGAGGGTGCTGCGGCGCTATCGCCTGGATGAACTGCCGCAGGTGCTCAACATCCTGCGCGGAGAGATGAGCTGGATCGGGCCGCGGCCGGAATCGCTGCCGCTATCGGAATGGTATGAGAAGGAGATACCCTTCTACAGCTATCGTCACATTGTGCGGCCGGGGATCACCGGCTGGGCGCAGGTGCAGCAGGGGTGGGCCGCCGAACTCAAGGACGTGACCGGCAAGCTGCATTACGACTTCTTCTACATCAAGCACTTCTCGCCCTGGCTGGA
>JAKSAW010000727.1 GCA_022361455.1 Pseudomonadales bacterium
CACCACGCCGTCGTTAGTCATAAGACGAGGAAAAACGAGAATAAAGGACAAAATTATTTAAAGTATTTTTGTCCTAGTTTTGGCTACGAGCACGTCGTAAGAACCAGTAGGTGTTAAAAGATTTGAGTAATGAGTCCGTTTAGCAAATTTTGGATCCTCAAAAAGGAAAACTGCAAGCACAAAGAGAGCCTATTGCTGACGTCAATGGCGTTATCCAATGTAACAGCACATCGCTCTTAGGCTGAGATTAGTAACCTGATGAAGCCGTGTTATTAGTTGGGATTTACAACAGAAAGTATCGTTATGCGCTAACACACTATATAATTGGCGCAAATTCGCACAGATTGCCTGCATTTTTCTAATTTCAGCCTAATCCATCCGCCTGAGACCATCCTATGAGCTTTGACTCCCTCGGTTTATCTACGCCACTACTAAAAGCAGTGGCAGAACAAGGGTACGACACCCCCTCACCTATTCAGGAACAAGCTATTCCCGCCGTTCTTGGGGGCCAAGATGTGATGGCAGCAGCGCAAACAGGCACAGGGAAGACCGCCGGGTTCACTCTCCCCTTACTGCAGCGTCTTTCCAAAGGTAACCGCCCGCCAGCGAATCACGTTAGAGCGCTGGTATTAACCCCAACCCGCGAGCTAGCAGCGCAGGTGGGCGACAGTGTTGCCCTGTATGGAAAGCATCTATCATTAAGCTCAGCCGTGGTTTTTGGCGGTGTTAAAATAAACCCTCAGATGATGAAACTTCGTAAGGGTGTTGATGTTCTAGTTGCCACACCTGGCAGGCTTCTCGATCTGCATACCAAAAATGCGCTTAAGCTGGGCCAAATTGAAATTCTCGTATTAGACGAAGCCGATCGCATGCTCGACATGGGGTTTATCAATGACATTAAGAAAATCCTCGCCTTAATGCCAAAGCGGCGCCAAAATCTGATGTTCTCAGCCACCTTTTCTAACGAAATACGGCAACTCGCAAAAGGCTTGGTAAATGAGCCTGTTGAAATATCAGTTTCTCCGCAAAACTCCACTGCCACAACCATTCATCAGTGGGTTATACCGGTTGATAGAAGCAGAAAATCTGCGCTCTTAATAGAACTGATAAAAACCAAGAATTGGTTCCAAGTATTGGTGTTTAGCAAAACCAAACACGGCGCCAATAAGATTTCCTACCAATTGGAAAAGGCAGGAATTAAATCTGCGGCCATTCATGGCAATAAAAGCCAAGGCGCTCGAACAAGAGCTCTGGCCGAATTTAAGAAAGGCGATATCCAAGTGCTCGTTGCCACCGATATTGCCGCACGAGGTTTGGACATAGATCAATTACCGCAAGTGGTTAACTATGACCTTCCCCATGTAGCAGAAGATTACGTGCATCGAATTGGCAGAACTGGCCGAGCAGGATCAGAAGGCCAAGCGGTTTCTCTAGTCTGTGCTGCTGAAGCGAAAGAACTATTTGGCATTGAACGCCTAATACAACAAGTGCTACCAAGACGCGGCGTACCAGGTTTTACCCCAAAGGAAAAAGTGCCGGAGTCTTCCAGCCAGCTTAAACCTCCAAAGGTTAAGAAACCTAAAAAGCCAAAGAAGACCTCGAACAATAAGCAAAAGAGGGTCGATCACAAAGATGGCTCACGATCTGATAAGGCCAGCTCTAAGAAGCAACAAAACAACGAAAAAATCAATGAATCCGTGTGGGGAAAAGCAAGAGCTAACGCAAGCAAGTCAAGTGGCAACAACACTCAAAGACGCCGACCTAAGGGGCAACAATAAGTAGTTCTCCCAATTAAAAAGAATCAACAGCAGTTTTCAACGGCGTCAGCTAGGCGCCTTAATTGGTTCGCAACTTCCTTATTTTCAAAGCGATAAACCACTTCTTTACCGTGCTTCTGTGCCGATAGGATTCCTGATTCTTTGAGCATCTTCAAATGCCGAGAAACAACGGAAATACTCTGCGGACAACAAGCGGCTATTTCCGTCACTGTTTTTTCATTGCCAATCGCAGCTAATTGCATGAGCACAGCCAACCTAGAACCATCAGCTAATGCCTTGAAAAACTGGCTATCAAACATCTCATTGATAGTTGACGAACAACAGTCCTGTTGATTTTGTTCACTCATATTTGCTGTGCCCTTGTATTAAGGTTGTTCGGCTTAAACTAGCTTCTTCCATCACGATTCTACTTGGAACCTTCCATTACTAAAACGGTAGAGAAACCACCACCCTCGGTACGCAAATTAGTCGCCTGGCCACTGTACAAGCGCGATATCATTCGCAATATCCCGCCATTATAACTATAAGCTCGCAAATCCGCTTTAAGTAACTTACTCCCCTCTTTCTGATTAACGATACGCTTGCTGGGCTCAACATATCGCTGTGCCACGTAACCACTATTCACAATCATTCGCCAAGTATTCTTGGTAAGTTTAGCGCCGCGATAAACACCCTTACTACCAAATCCAGAAAATGGTTTGAAGAACCATTGTTTTCGAGTACGCCATAGCTCATCCTGATTACTTTGATCGACCACTTGGGTTTCAGGAATAATGCGCTCAAGTAAATCTTCTTCCCACTGATTCAGTTTTAGAGTACGCGAAAAACCCTGACTACTAACTAACGCCAAGATACGTTTATCAGCTCTACCTCCATAGGCCACTGGGTGCGGTGTGAGTGTAATGGCATTATCTAAGTAAGCTTGCCGCACCTCTTCCATTTCGCTTGTCTCCAAGTAAAAATCCGTATGACGGTTATAAACTAGATCCACTTTCGATGCTCCTAGCCACAATACTCCATCACGATAACTTAGCTCGGCAGGATCCACGATATAGGTAGTTATTCCAAAGCTAGAAAACAACGTTTTAAATCGCTGCATTTCAGGATAAAGAAACTGTTGTTGGGGTGACTCATCTAGGATTACGATTGTCTTTAATCGGCTTTCACCTATTCGTAAAAAATGCTCTTTTTTAAACATATCAATTAGACGCTGCTCGTATTGACGAAGACTTGGGGTCAAAGGCAGACTTTCACAGCAGTCGAAAGTTGAAAGGCCTTCTAGGTTGCAGGATGTGTTCTCATCTTTTGCTACCTGCAAATTCAAATAGGCACCGCCAGCATTGGTGTTCACCTCGATAAGCTTGGGACCATTTGGAGCGACATGAAAATCATAACCGTCTAACACTCCGTGCGTATGTTCTGCATGCCGCGAAATTGCCGGCATATGTTCCAACGCCAGCCTGCGAAAGTCTTCACGCTGAGTTAAATGATCGAAAAAGCTTATAAAGTCCCTAATCAATTCAAAGTCACTCTTCGCCAAAAAATAGGGGTGCGGTGACAAAGTATTATCAAATTCGGTGGATATTGAATTTCCTAACTCGCATAAGCAACCAGCGTTAAGCTGTTGTGCCAATTGAAGATTTTCTTGCATACTGAATACCTACCTAACTGCTCAAGCGTAAATCGATTAAATTCATTGTTGCATATTTGCGCATACATGCAACAATGAATTTATCAAACCCGCAGTATGAGGATTTAAAGCATGAACGATCTACTCTCTCATTGGGATGCGCTACTGATAGCAACAACCTTTTTCGCGCTTGTGCTAGTGGAAGGTTTATCAGGATTATTCCAAAATCAAAAAAAACATTCTAGACACTGGTGGATCGACTTCATTAGTTTGGCTCAAGTAGCATTATTAATTAAACCCGCCATTTTTTTGTTAGCTAGCCTAGGGCTAGGGCTGCTACTAACTGACTATCAAAATGCGCTAACCGATATGCCGTTTTGGTTAGGTTTCTTGTTGGTATTCCTTCCCGATGATTTTACCCATTACTGGTATCATCGCCTTGCTCATGAAAATGACTGGATGTGGCCATGGCACCGAACTCATCACTCAACACCGACTTATCAAACGAGTATCGCCTTTCGTGAAAACTGGGCTTGGTTCTGGTTTATGCCAGGTATTTGGTGGTCTGCAGCAATGTTTTATTTTGGTTTGGTAGAACAAGTGGTGTTATCCACTGCGATTATTGGCTTGCACAACACGCTTATACACAACGGTTTCACGTTCGATACTAAACTCTATAACCGCCCTATCATCGGCAAATTGATTAAAGCCTTTGAACACATTATTCAAACGCCATCGCTGCATCGTGGGCATCATGGCTTAGGCCGCAATGGTGTTCCTATGGGAAATTATGGCCAAACACTCTTTATTTGGGATGTGATTTTTGGCACGGCAAAGTTTATTGGCGGCAAAATTCCGGAGAAATATGGTGTCATTAAAGGCGGTGAAGAACCCTGGTACACCCAGCTCTGGGCACCATATGGCTATCGTAAAACAATTAATCCTCAAACCATCGCAGAGTGAAAATGTGGTGTTAACTGTGACTTTCGCCACTCTGCTGGCGTTATATTGGCAAGGGATTTAAACGCTCTACTAAAAGAATTAACGCTTTTAAACCCGGTTTTTCCAGCAATTTGTTTAACACTTAAATTACTGGTTCGTAAAAGGTCTTTAGCTAGCGTGAACCAAACATCATTGGTTATCGTTTTGTAGGCTGTACCCTCCTTGGCGAGTTTGCGAATAAAGGTACGCGACGATAAATTGAAGCGATCTGCAAACTCTTCAAGAGAGGGGTAATAACCTTTCACCGCAAGATCACTGAGATCTTTTTGCACTCTGGTAGCAAATGATTGCTGCGATTCTAAAGCCGCCAGTTCATTGTCTAAAAGCTGCTTCATAACATTAAAAGTGGCTTCGTTTGGACTATGCGTTTTAGCGCTCAGCCAACGACT
This sequence comes from Pseudomonadales bacterium, assembly GCA_022361455.1. GTDB lineage: Bacteria > Pseudomonadota > Gammaproteobacteria > Pseudomonadales > Ketobacteraceae. The sequence continues at coordinate 4,800 of JAKSAW010000727.1, forward strand.
ATCTCCTTCTAGCCCATTAAAGTAGCTATTAAAAATCACTTTATAACCGAAGCGATCCTCATACTCCTTTAGCTTTTCTTTATATTCGTCGCTATCCACATCTTTTGCAGTACAAGCATGTTTAAAGTGAATCGTACGTTGCATTCTTTTTGAAGTGACTTGATGAGAGATGATATTAAAAACACCGGTGACAGTTTCAATTAAAAAACGATTAAGTTCCTCAAGGTCCGCTGTCAGTTCTAAACTTAGCCTTGCTCTTTGACTACCTTCGATCAACTCCACTTTTAGAGCAGGCATATACAAAGGCATATATTTAACCGGGATCATGAGCGCGTCTCTAATGGTATTCGCACTAAGAGTCGCCATGCCAGCTAATCCAGCACTGGTGGCAGAGTAGTAACTCAACCAATCCTTCAAATCTATTTTGGTTTTAGTTTGATGCTTGAGACGGCGATGTAATAGCAAATACTCATCAGCGCTCATGGTGAAATCGGAATGGTGGTACTCGTCTAAAGAAATATCTAGCTGTGCTAGCACTTCTTCAAAAGTCACCCCCACTGGTTTGCTATCCACCAAGTGTCGAATCGGCTCAATGATAATTTTTGGAAAACGTAGATCCTTCTTGTTCAATCCACCCTGTGTCATACCATCTACTCTCTTGTACTTATTATTGTTATCTTTGTATACCTTATTGGTTCATTAGATCATTGCCTCTATTGACAGTAAATGTGTATTTTTTGGCAAATAAAGATTCAAACTGTCGTTTAACTTAAAACCTGCAGCACTCTGAAATGCCTGCTCAGGAGGTAAAAGCACCTCCCTTTGAATAATAAAAACTCTTCGCTTGCAGGGTTCATTCTATGAACGAAAACAATAATCAAGTCACAACTTCTATTTTTTTCACTCTAGTTCTTTTTGTTTTCTTTACGCCTAATCAGGGATTTAGCCAAATCGCTGGCTATAACGTGATATCTGTCCACGGGTTTATTATTACTGATCTACTGGTTCCGCCCAGCAAAGAAACAGTGTTATCCCGTAAGCCCATTGGTGGATTTTGGGCTAGTCATTCAGAGGGTTTCTTAAATTGGAATGGTGCTGAACGCCTGGAAGCTGGTATTTCGGAAATGATTTTCGAGCAAGCCAAGCAACATGCGGAAAACGATTTATGTAGAGATGGTTGCGTACTGGTAACCCATAGCACTGGGGACTTGGTAGCACGCTATTTCATGGCTAATCAGGAAGCCTGGTTAGCTGCTGCAGGTTACGAACCATTGAACATCATTGCTACCATCGACTTGGCGGGTGCTGGCGGCGGTACTGACTTAGCCGATATCGCGGTTGGTGCTGCCAACAGCGAACACATTCCGCTTTTTTTGAAGCTGATGGCCGGGGCAGTTTTAGGTCTAGACCTAGACTTTACCGATTATGATGAGCTAGGCGTTGTACTCGACCTAACTACATCGGCTGCACGCAACACTACACTTTGGCCTAACGACATTCCAAGACTTAGATTTTCTGTTAGTGGTGGCCGCTTCCTAAACCCTATTATGGGGCCGGTTCGAGCGGTAACCAAAACCATGTTGGGTGGTGCAGATGATACCGTGGTACCGGCACATTCGAGTTGCGCTGCAGCGATGCCCGGTCGCTACCGGAGCTGCTCTAAAGACATCGGCTACAATGGAAAGCAAAAAAGTCAGTATGGTCCAGATGCCTACCTACATAATCACTTTCCAGTATTGATGGCCGATAAATATGATCACTTTGATATTATCGACGATAGGCATCGCGGGCCCATTACTTATGTGTTCAATAATTTTGATGCCGGTTTAAATATCGACTTTGAAACCGAAACTCGCACCGTAAAGCGCAGATGGTGGGAATTTTGGAAAGAAACCGGTACTTGGCAGTATGTGGCTGACTCAGATACCAAATCATTTGTGCAACTAATTTACGATACCTTGAATGAGTAACAATTTAGGATCATCTTTACTCTCAAAGCTAGTGATCTAATATTCATATCATTGGCTTTATAAGCAACAATTAGGTGTTAGCAATAATGATGATAAGAAAGCTTCAGCACTTCGTTTGGTTCTTGCCTGCGATACTATTCGCATTAATGATAGTGTTCATGGGCTGGGAGGATAGTCAGCCACAAGTAAAGCTAGCCGCATCTAAGCAATCCATACATGAC
>JAKSAW010000325.1 GCA_022361455.1 Pseudomonadales bacterium
CAGTCGGTTTCAGGGCGGCCTGACTCATTGCGGTCTCCGGGAGAATGTTGACTATAACGATGTTGTAAGTTACAACGATGTTGTAGACAAGCGAAATGTGAGTATCTCTTGCCCCGCGCAAGGCAGAAATGGCTAGATGGCCGGAATTTGGGGAATCAATGGGATCAAACGTCGTCGGCATGGACCAACGCGCAATCAATATGGAGGCACGGCGCCAGCGGATTTTGGATTCGGCGGAGCGGCTGATCATGCGCGATTCCTTGAGCGCCTTCACCATGCGGGCGCTGGCCCAGGAAGTCGGCCTGAGCGTCAAGACGCTGTACAATCTGTACGGCGGTGGCAAGGAAGCCATCGCCGCCGTTTTAGAAGACCGAGCGTTTTCGACGCTGGAGGCGGAGCTGACAGCACTCCCCGAAGATCAGGACCCGATCGAGCAGGTCCTGACGATCATGACGGTGGCCGCCGATAAATGCATCAAACGCAAAGCCCTTATTCACCCCATGTGGGCCGGCGACAAGGACCGCCCTTTGGGGTCCCCCAGCCGTCCCCTGGAGTTTATGGAATTTGGCGCGGGCTTGGCGGAAGTTGCGCTGACACGAGCGCTGGACCAAGGCGCGCTGGACGCCCGGTTTGACCCTCACATCTTGGCCTCGCAACTAACGGTCGGATGGTTCGGCACCGCTATCTTGTGGGCGCGCGGCGCATTGGGCGATGCGGACTTTGTGATTCGCGTCAAGCACACAGGGCTATGCAATCTTCTTCCCTATGCGGATCAAACGGTGGGGCAGTCAATAAAGGAAGAGATCATCGCACTAGAAAAGCAGATGACGCCCCTTCCGAGTGAAACGGGTGCCGACCAAAAGGCGTCGGTTTAAGGGAATCCTTGAGACAAATTATTCTGTTGTCATTCCCGGCCGACAGGCCGGGAATCTAATGGCTGTGCGTCTTGGCAAAGACTCCAATTGCCATCGACAGATCATGCCACCCCGCCAAGGCCATTAGATCCACCATACGCCGCGATCCGCACCCCGACGGAAATGGTCGGGATTCTGTAAGACCCCTGTCTCTAGTTCGTCATTACCCGGCGAGCGA
>JAKSAW010000729.1 GCA_022361455.1 Pseudomonadales bacterium
ACATCCACGTCAACTGTGAAGTCTCTGATGAAATTATAATCGCCGCAATTGACGACCTTATGAACTGGGCCAAGCTCATAAACCGCGAGCAAAACATTCCGGAAGTCATACTTTCACGTAAAGAAGAAGCTGATCTAAGCATTGATATATCCGTTTCGAGGCGATGGGACGACGAAATATTAGGCGACGGTGTTATTAACTGCAGAAGTGACCATTTTGATTACTTCCCAGCGCACAACGTCGAGAAATCGACAGGTATGGATTATTTCTATTCAGAAAACTCTTTAAGCAGCTCAATTGGCGAATTACAACAGAGCAATCTTCGAGGAATTTTGAAGGAGGTTTACGGCTACGAGGATTTTAATCCTGGGCAGATCGACATTATTGAGAATGTGATACAACGAGAAGACACTATAGGCATTTTGCCAACAGGTGGAGGGAAGTCACTTTGCTATCAACTACCTGGGATACTTTCATCAGGACTCACTTTGGTCGTTTGCCCAATCAAGTCCCTGATGCGCGATCAAGTAAAAGAACTCAAAGAGATAGGGGTACACCGGTCAGCTTCAATTGACTCAGACACGAGCACAAGCGATAAAGAAGAGATCATTAGAAGAGTACAGAGAGGGAAAGTCAGATTTCTGTTTGTCAGCCCTGAAAGACTCCAAGTATCAAATTTCAGGGACAACATAAAGGCACTTTACACTGCCAACCTTCTCAACCTTATTGTAATTGACGAAGTTCACTGCATGTCTGAATGGGGGCATGATTTCAGGACGTCGTACCTCACACTCCCAAACACACTTGACAGTGTTGCAAAAAGAACGACCAAGCTATGCCTAACGGCAACTGCGTCTAAGAAAGTGTTAGACGATATCCAAAATGAGTTCTCCATTGACAGTGACAACATTAAAACCCTGTCACTCTACGAGAGAAAGAACCTCAAGTTCTCAATTGTGGAATGTGATCCGATTTCAACAACAGAAAAAACCGTAAAGGAACGACTCCAAAACCACCTTATTGACACATCAAAAGGTGCCATCATCTTCACACCTTTTGTTGATGGCAACGATGGTGCCTTCAATCTTTATCACTCCATTAAAGCATTAAATGCAGAAACA
>JAKSAW010000333.1 GCA_022361455.1 Pseudomonadales bacterium
GGCGTTCGACCGCAAGACCGAGTATCAAGGCAACGAAGTTCATGTGCTTATTCGAATTCCGCCAGGAGCCGCTTGAACAGATGCCAGTCGAAGTGGGGACCCGGATCGGTCTTGCGGCCGGGAGACACGTCACTGTGACCCACGACGGGTGCGCCGGCAAGCGACGGGATCGTTGCGCGCATCGCGGCCACCGCTTCGGACAAGCGACGATACTGGCGTGCGGTGAAGGGCCGGTCGTCGGCACCCTCCAGCTCAATACCCACGGAGAAATCGTTGCATCGGTCGCGGCCGTCGAAGCAGGATTCGCCGGCATGCCACGCACGCCTGTTCAGCGGTACGAACTGCACGATTTCACCGTTCCTGCGTATCAAGAGATGACTCGAAACCCTGAGTTCGGCGATTTCTCGAAAATACGGATGTTCATCCGGGTTCAGGCTGTTGGTGAACAGTTGCTCTATGCCGCGACCGCCAAATTCACCGGGCGGCAGGGAAATACAGTGAACGATGATCAGGTCCGGTTCACAGTCCGGCGGCCGATCGTCGCAGTTTGGCGAAGGTACCTGGCTGGCGTCCTGCAACAGTCCGGTATCGGCGTCGATCTTGAACATCGGTCTCTGAAGCTCATTCAGCCTTTACTCTAGCATTCCCGCACAACCCGCGCTGCACGCGGGCGGAATGTTGGATAATTCTCCCGGTGAGAGTGATCAGAATTTATCATCCCGGGATCGGCGGGGATCGGGTCCGTGCCAGGCTGACCGGCGCAGCAGTCAATCACGTACGCCGGGTATTGCGGCTGCGGGAAGGCGATCCGCTGGTGCTGTTCAACGGTGACGGCCGTGATTACCGGGCCCGGATCCGAAGCTTCGGCAAACGCGAAATCGTCGTCGATATCGGCGAAAGCCGAGTCGTCGACAACGAGTCGCCGGTCGGGCTCATCCTGCTGCAAAGCGTTTGTCGCGGCCCGCGCATGGACTTCGTGATTCAAAAATCGACGGAACTCGGCGTGCGGCGGATTCAA
>JAKSAW010000829.1 GCA_022361455.1 Pseudomonadales bacterium
ATTCGCATTAATGATAGTGTTCATGGGCTGGGAGGATAGTCAGCCACAAGTAAAGCTAGCCGCATCTAAGCAATCCATACATGACTCGAAGACACCAGGAGTCGAAGCAAACTCATCAAGGCTAGCAAGCGCAGTAGAAGCATCGCAAACTAAAAGCATGCAGAATGAACCGCAATTATTTAGCAATGCTGTTAAGGAACAACTAAGACATATAAAAACGGCATACAAACAAAACACTCGCTTTCCAGCTTATTCTCAACCACTTGAAAGCAGTGACTGGAACCTCCTAAATCCAAACGCCTATATTCCAAAAGAAATGCCATTAGCGGATTACCCCGATATTTCTGCAAGCATAATCCTAGAACGCTATACCCATGACTTAAAACAGGCTCTACCCGTTGAAGTAGTTGTTCACTTATCCGCAAATAACGATTTAAATGTTGAGCAAGTATTGGTTTCAGCCAATCGTTGGGATGATGAACTACCCACATTTCAATTGAGTCCGCGGCCATCTAAGGAGCAAACAAGTTCATTTATCGGAACACTTCCAGCTTCCGCTCTTGCAACGATAACCCCTGGAGAAAATACACTACTCGCGGAAATCTATTTTGATAACAGTACCAAGGTAGATATTACTGCAACCTTTAAAGTCTATAATGCCAAGGCAGAATTAATCGCTTTAGAAGACGCCTACGTGGAAGGAGCAGATTTAGTTATTCCTGCGTCATTTAAAGTATCCGAACCAGGTTTCTATCGAGTCAGAGCCAATCTTTTTGATGCGGCCAACAACGCTCCTGTGAGCCATATCAATGCGGCATTTCACTTAAGTAAAGACAACAATCAAGGCCTGCTGAAAGTGCACTCCGCGACTTTGCATGCCAAACAAGCCTCTGGGCCCTATCTTGTGAAAAATTTCACCATCATCCGCCAGCCTAGCTTTCCAGGTGACAAAACAAGCTATGGCTCATCATTATTTGCTGAGCATGAAATTAAAGGATTTGAACTCAGTGAATATAGTGACAATCAATACCAAAACCCAAACGCAACTCAGAGCTTAGTATTTTTAGAAAAGCTTTCTTCGGATTGATAAAAGTCAGATCCCTGAAGTAGAAAAACTAAAACAGGGATATGACTCCGTAATACTGGCACCGGCTATTTTCGCAGTACGCCCTTGCTCGCAGACTTGAGGAACTCCAACATATTCTGCGCATATTCATTTTCCATGTCCGACAGGTTGTCATACACCTCTTCCATAGGATCGTCAGATCGGAATATGCATTTAAAGGCCGCTCGTATTTCGCGAATACTTTCTTTCGAAAAACCATTTCGCTCTAAACCAATTTTGTTAATGGTTGCAACCTTTGCGGGCATACCATCTGCGATACAATAATGGGGAACGTCATGGGTTAACTTGGAACACCCGCCAATAAAAGCAAAGTCTCCGATTTTTACAAATTGAACCACTCCGGTCATACCACTGATAATGGCATTTTTGCCCAGTTCCACGTGACCGGCCAATAAGGTTCCACCACTCATAATCGCGTTATCACCGATAATACAATCATGAGCAATATGACAAGAATTGAGAATCGAGCAGTTGTTGTTAATGCGCGTGAAATCACCGTCATCGGTGGCACAGTGAATCGTCACATATTCTCTAATCGAGTTATTGTCACCGATAATGACACCAGGGTTACCACTGGTGTACTTCAGGTCTTGGGTCATTTTGCCTATACAGGCAAAGGGAAAGATTTGATTATTTGAACCAACGGTGGTGTTACCGTCGATAATGGCATGGGAATGAATCTCGCAGTCCTTGCCGATCTTTACTTGTGGGCCGATAAAAGCGTAAGGACCTATCGTCGTCCCTTCTCCGATTTCTGCCCCATCTTCAATAATAGCGGTTGGATGTATACTCACATTGAACCCTTTATAGCTGTGCACCTGGTGCTTTGATGCCGTAGCAAGCATGCTTTGCTCGCCCGGTAGATATGTTCAGTTGGCTCTATTATAGCGAATCTAACCCTGTAGTTACTAATATCCGCTCGAAAATAGTGCAAACCCCTACATAGGTCACCCTTTGATCAGCCTGCCCCAAAAGCAAAAGTGAATTTGATTTACAGTGTTTTGCTTGGATTCTCTCTTCTTATCGCAGTCTCACCTGAGATTGGCGATGATTAAACGCCTAATCAAAGACATACTTACCTTGCTCAACTTCCACATTTGGGGGCCGCTTTCTCTGATTGAAATAGTCATATCCCTCTTTCAAGTTAAGCCAAAAATCATGCCACTGATTATCGGTATACTTAGATAGGTTTTCTTGTTCCAGTGCGAATGGAAAAACATGAACTCGCACAAAAGGCTGCCCTGATTCTAAAGCCGCAACTGTCAGCGCATAAATTTCATTAATATAGGGATCGGTCATAGCATAGCATCCGATTGATACGCAGTTACCGTGAACCATTAGAGCACTGCCTGTGCGACCGTAATAACGGTCATATTGATTTGGATAACCGAGATTAAACGAAAGATGAAACTGACTCCAAGGGTTAAGGCGTCCGGCATTCACGAAATAGAAGCCCTCGGGGCTTTGCAGATCTCCAACTTTTAATTTAGGACCAAGGTTTCCGGAAAAAGAACATATTTTATAGTTCTTAAAATGCTCGAATGCTCCATCTGGTGATTCTACCCAAACCTCAAGCACTCCGGGATCTTTGAAAATACGGATAAAGATTGGAGAACCATAACTGAGTTTTTTGTCTCTAAGTTGCTTTTTTAAAGAAGACTCAACGCTCGCAATAGCACGCTCAGCTCGCGGACTTGATGGAATTTCTATGGCAAGCACTTTAAAGGTGGCCACCAGAGAAACTAGGAATGTAAGTAATCTAAATATATTCATCATCCGTTAACTGAATATGTCCATCTACTAGCTTATAATTATATCTACTGTTTCCGCCGACGTATCTTGAACACAAGGAACAAGTAAGCAACTAACAAAAACGGAAAAGTATAGAGAGAGAAAAAAGTGATGAGAAATAGTATCCCATAAGCCATGTCATTTGCTGATTTCTCATGATCTTCTAAACCCGCCATTATCCTAAAAACCACATGCTCTAGATTCAGCGCAGTCAAGGAACTTACAATGAGCGTTAATGGCATTAGTGTTGCCACTACTATAGCACCACCCGACAGTCCCGCAACGCTATTAAGATAGCGCACCAGCAGTGCCACTCTCCACAGGGCCACAACAGCGAGGAACCATACGTTGGTCGTTTGCGCAGCCTCTAAAGTCATAAAGCGCTCAACGGGTATCGCGTATAAAATAGCAGGTGGTGAGGTCATAGACACAAAAAGTAGAACGTTTTTGTATTTCCAATGATTGGGCTTTAAAGGCCAAATCAATAACCAAAGAATCAACGCCAAAATAAATATATAAGCCACAGATCCCAGACCAAGATACTGCCACAAATCAGCTCTAGGATTATCCCAATAGCGCCCGATGCCGCAAAGCCAGCTAAACCCTATGCCGAATGCCAAGTACCAAGAAAAAATAGATAGATCGATCTTAATGGGCTTAAAGATCAAAAATCTAAATTCGTCGGATAGTATTTTCTTTAACTTTGAGATAGCAAATATCCTTACAAATCTAAATTAGCCGATGGCAACTTTGCGAATCTTGTCCAGCGCAGGAGAGGTTTTCCCTTTGAAAACTGCCTCAAGGGCTTGCCGCCAATGCTTTTCATGCCAATCGGTAACTGCAACCTTGTAGGATGGCCGTTGTTGTAGCCTTTGCCAATAGCCTGCAATATGGGGCAGCTTGTCGTCTTCTAGAATACGCCCTAACGCTACATCTTCCAATCGATGAAAATGAGCCATCATCATAATATCAGCCTGACAAAATTCACCCAGGAGGTAATCGCCATCATGATTCAGTGCGGACTCAATATTCTTCAGCGCGCGACCAACCGTATTAACGGATTTATGTGAAAGTGGCCCTGGAACCGGCATTAGCGTCACGAGCCTCGCGCCCCAGCGACGCTCAAAAACAGGATGCTTGCGATACTTCCACCAAAACGCAAAAAACGGTTGCTGCTTAATGCAATATCGAATCACCGGTGCGGAAAGTATCGGAATGGACGTACCGAGCGAAACACCAAAAAACTTGGCTTCATCTAATGATGCCTGCTGAATCCAGCCCTGCATCAATTTTAGTTTGTCTGCTTGTTTAGGAGTAAGAGAAACGCCCGATTGCGGCGCTACTCGATCAAGGTAATCAATAATCACCCAGCTATCATAAATCGGTTTGCCGCTGTGAATCAGCGTGGGAACAAAACCTTTGGGATTAATCTGCAAATAGTCTGCTGTAAAGTTTTCCCCATCAAGCACAACATCATTCAACATAACGGGGTGTGACTTCCATTGAATCCCTTTTTCTTCAAGCGCCAAACGAACCATTTGTGAGCATAACGATTCGTGATAGTGGTATAGCTCGCATTCAGCCTCGTGCGCGATTTTTGTCATCAACCATTCCCTGAAACCGTACTTGGAGAGGCAGATTTATAATAGGATTAAATTCTTGTCAACTTGATTTACAAAAGAACCAATACAAAACCAATGTCTAAGAATACTCGAACTCAGGGGAATATAAGGTTACGCTGCCGCTTTCTCCAGACAGTAACGCTATAGAATTGGGCAAATCGCCACTGAACTGGCTGGTAATGTCCACCTCTTCACCGAGTATAGGGGCCAGATCAGTATCCAACTGCAAGGATAGGTTATCGGGTCTACGCAATTCATTAGTCGGCAAGCTCAGCCCTAGCTGCGATAAAAGCGTAATACCCGTGATTGCGTTTGCTCGACCATTGGTTTCTAGGATGGCCTTACCATTACCATCATTAGCAAGCCACAGAGCATCTCCCTCCATACACGATAGGCTTAGCCAATAGACTTTACTATCCAACAAAACCGACTGATTTAAAGAAACAAATACCCACTGTCTGCCAAAAACCTGCTCTAATAATATGTCTGCTTCAGCTAGAACTGCACCTTGCGGTTTTCCATTCACGTCTTCAAGCAACTGGACCTTTAAATTCATTGCGTCAGTTAACAGCATTACGGCAATAGCAACCTTATTTGCTTGCCGTGGCTGTGGTAGATCCAATAACTTGGCTACTTTAGCGCCCTGTGGCAACTGTATGCCTTTAGCTTGATTCAAATTGGTATCTAGAGAACTCGCGGAAAACCCTGAAGATTCAGAAACATCTGTACCAACATGCACAACGGCTTTTTCAACTTGCGCTGTAAGCGGTAAATTCAATGCCAAAGAGTGGGTTTCCATGCCATTGCCTGTAAAGCTAATGGTTTGTTTTCCCGCTTCAAGCTCTTCCTGGTTCCAGTGATCCCATTGTTTTTTTAGTAGCGAATAATTGATTTCAAACTGTGTGAACTTAAATTTGGCCGGCGTATCTGATTCAATGGTGATTGGAACGAAAATCTCGCTACCTAGGGATTCGCCAGATTCTTTTGCTTGTTCTATATAACGACTAAGACTCGTTTGTATTTGGCTAATAATAGACTCAGCACTGTTTGCCTGTAGCTGTACCGGAGTATTGATATGTTCGCCAGGTTCATTCCAAAGATTAGTGAAAGTAGTATCCTCATCAACGCTTTGGTTCACTGCGCCAATCGTAATTCTTGGGCCGGTGGGATAACTTTTTAGCTGCAACCATTTGATACCATGAGCCGGAATACTTTCAACACCTAAGTCCTCAACGGCGAAATCTTCTTCCAACATACTTTCTATGCTTTCAATGGTTTCGCCTGCTTCAGGTGCCATGGTCATAGCCATTGGTTTATAACCCTTGTCGGCTTGAGCACCTTTTTGAACGAGGGTTTGTACTTGAGAATCCGTGGTGAGTTCTGAATAGGGATAAACTGGTAATTTTCGTAGTGCAAAATCTTGGCCGATAAACTCAACACCAATGGTGGTATTGGCATTGGCTTTGACGGTAGGCTCACTGCTTAACGCCTCTCCATCAAGCCTTAAAATATCAACGCCACGCGCATCGTAAGTTTTTACTTTGGTTAATCGCCAAGGGTGAGTCAGGCGAACTTTGACTAGCGTATCATCTTCTTCAGACACCCAGCTTTGATTTTGAAAGGATTCATTATTTTGCGATAAGTGTACTGAGTAACTATCGAATCTACCACTCAGCTTTGAAGTGCCAGTTTTGATTCGGATATCATCAGCATATTCATCAAACTTAAATCGTAGATAATATGTGTTTCGATAAGCGGTTCTATCAGAAATATAAACAGGTGTATCAATACTGACGCTGGCATTATTAACAAGGCCTGTACTACTAGAATGAGGCTGGTGAAAGAGCTTAGTGATTTTCACGGTCACCCCCTTCCTGGTCGATTGATGTTTCTGCCAACATTAACGTTTTCAATAGGAGAAATAACGACAGATGTACCCGTTGAGCCTCGAACATTAGCTTCGATAGTACTTAACGCCTGATTGACGCCATTAGTCACATTACTAATCAACTGGTCTTTAGCGGTATTAAAGTTACTTAAACCATCTTGGAAGTTGCCATAATCTGTCTGCCAATTTCCATAGTTGTTATCGAAGTTAGTGTAATTATTACTAAAGTTCGCATAATTGCTATTGAAGTCGGCGTAGTTACTATTAAAGCTGGCATAGTTACTAGCAAAACTAGCGTAATCGTTGTTAAAACTCGCATAGTTATTGTTAAACGTTGCGTAGTTCGTATTGAAACTCGAATAATTATTATTGAACGTGGCGTAATTAGTATTGAAAGTTGAATAATTGTTGTTAAATGACGAGTAATCATTCACGAAGTTAGCATAGCTGCTGTTAAATCCGGCAATATTACTATTAAATCCAGCTATATCCGCCGTTAATTGATCAAAGTTAATATTGCCTAGCATATCTTGCAAACCGGTACTTCTACCAACGTCCAGTGCGATTTCATTAGCGATTCCAACACTACCCTTGTTACTCGCAGTAATTGCGCCAGGGGCTTGGGTAAGCACCGTATAAATCGAAGTACGCGTACTATCGGAAAGATTTTGTGGATTATCTCTTAAGAAGCGGGTGAGAATTTCCTGACTCGCTTGTTGCCCGATACGTTCGCCAAGTAAGCCATGTTGACCCGCGATAAATGTATGTAGCGACGACACCATATGCCCAACTACACCTTTTTCATCCTCGCTATAGGTGAGTGCTTGGTTTAAATCATTCTGTAACGCTTGGCCTGTGACTAATCCTTCTTTATATATTTGGTACCAAGGAGAAAGCCAATCACGATACTCCAATGTATAGGCTGACATGGATAATACCGTTGATGCCTCTACAGGATCCTGTGGATGGGCATAAACTCTCACTAATGCCTGTTCATAGTCCCAGCGATATACCGATGAAGGCAGATTAATGGATTCAGCCACTCGATCCTGACGACTTTTGTAATGTATATCGATTGCTTTACGCAAATCGGTATTAAGGGGATGCTGATAAGCCAACACCAATTGTTGAAAGCTTTCTCGGGCCTCGTTAGGCACATTACTACCGTGAGTTAATTTGGCTAGCGCCAATGACAACTCATTTTGTTGTGGCTCAGTGAGCTGTTCGATAGTGGGTGTATACAAGTGGCAAACAATCTCACCAGTGACACTAGTGCGACCAGTGATAACAGCGCCTTGTTTCACTTGAAGCCCTTTAGTCCAGCGAAGGTTACCCCAGTTGGTCTCTAAAGTAAGCGGCAAATTGGCTTTTGGTTGACGTGTTACTCGATCCCAAACACGAACTCTTAGCGGGATTACTTCACCTAAGTAAGGTGTTTTGTCCAGCGCCTTAATTTCGATGCGATAACGATTAGGATTTAAATGCTCAAATTCGTTGGCCCATTTTTTTAGGGATTCCAATTGCGATGCTAACGCCAACACCTGTCCCGAATCAGCCGCTTGCTGATTACGGCTTAGTATTTCCAATGCAGAACGCTGTAAAGCCTCAGTAACTACCTCGGTAAAACGTTCTGAACCAATCAGGGGAACATTTAATAGCTGCTGTAAATTGGTAAAGCGCCCACCTAATTCCTGGCGTGCATCCAAAATACGTTGGCCTAAGCGAACACCTATATCCAATTCATCGGGAATTTCTACACGCGTCGCAAGTTCATCGGCTGTTTGCACCGTATTTAAAAATGCCAGCACCAATCGAGTATCGCTGGCATTGATATCATCCGGTGTAAGGTAAATGTCAGCCATCAGCTAAGTATCCCTAACCTCGTCTCAGCACTTCATTAATTTGACCAATTTGAGCGGTGATCAGATTCACCTGGCCTTGAACAGAATCTTGATCAAGCGTATTAATTCGCAACACGTTTTGACCGATAGATGAAAGCTCACTGTTTATCGTATTACTGAGCTGATGCGTCACTTGTAGATCACTATCTAAGGCGACAATCTTATCATTCATTACCCTACTTTCTGCCTGCAAAGCTTCGTAGGTTCCCAATGTACTATCTGCAGTATCTTTTGCAGCAGCAGCGCTTTTCGCTGAGCCAGCAATGGCTTTCATACCTGGTGTACCGCCCAATTGATTGCCTTTTAGTGCTAAGCCGGGTGCTTCTTGGGTTTGTTGAATTGACACTGCATGTTTTACGGTATTGCGTAACTCCATCATATAAGGCGGTGGATCAGTAATTTCCACCTGATCCATGGCAGCAATAACACCGTTGTAATAACGTTGACGGCCAATGGTACCTAGTACGCCAATATTGGTTTCTACTAAATCGTGAATAATGTCTAAATCCAACGCGAATGCTCCCCCTAATTGAGGCCCAATAGTGCCGATAATCTCTGGAATAAAGATTTCGAAATCATTCACGTAGCCATCGATCCATGGTCCTATCCAGTCGCGGAAGTTGACTTGAATAGAGGCATTACCTTTAGCGCTATCCGGTGTCGTCGGATCACTATCATCTTTAACAAAAGCGACTACCACCGTACGATAGTTTTTCCAATTAGTGAAAATGCTTGGATTCCATTGCGGCAATATTTGGAACTCTGGAAATTGCTGGTAAGCATCAATATACATTTGCACCGGGCCCGACGGCGCCATTTCATATTGCAAGTTCATCATTTGGAATGCTTGCTGAGCAGTATCACTACTGGGGGTTGGCGCTGCCATAATGGCCTGATAGAAGAACTCACCACTCGGTAGCGTAGCTTCCATCGCAGCAGCTACCTGTGTTTCTTGGGCTTCGGTAAGATTTTCGGTATGAGCTGATTTAACCAATACTCTAGCAACGCCGGAGCTATTGGCACGCACCGAAATGCTATTGCCTGTTGCACCCACATCGGTGCTAAATCCTGGCGCTGCTCGCAATTGTCCCCAAGTTGTCACGAAATCCACCCATGGGCGACTGGTCACCGCATTGCCTTGCAGATCTCGAACTTCGGCTGTTATTTCACAAAGTTCACCCAGCGCATAATTAACTTTGGTGGTACGCATGGTGACAATGTACTGATCCATCAACGGCTGAATTTGATCAGACAATTGAGCTATATCCGTTTCTAAGTTATCGATACGACCAGGTAATGGTGCAAGTATTTCCTGCATATCTCCGATGCGATTATCCGTTTGATCGATATATTCAATCAGTGCATCACCAATCCCACGTACACTAGACACCAAGGTATTCCAATCATCCGGTTTAATTAACGAGCCGGCTTCTTTATTGTCGATGGTATCGAGTTGAGTAACGTCCTCGAATAAGGTTTCTAAACTCACTGTCTTGTCCTCGCTCGTTTGGTCTATCTAAACTTGTTCGCCGCGCACGATGGTTTCGTCCACGGCCAATCGAATATTGACTCCAGCAGGTTTGACTTTATTCACGCCATGCCAAACACGATCAACAATTGCTGGGTCTATCACATCATCACTATTACGCTTAAGTAACCGCACCAATACTCGTAGCGGCTTGTTGTTTTCCCATTGAAACTTCACTTTTGCAGCAGGGTTATAAGCAAACACCATTTGGTCTAATTGGAACGGTGTTAAATCCAAATCCTGAAAGCGTCCAGGATAGGGAGCATCATGCACAGGCGGTGGCACTAAGCGACCTTCCATTGACCACCAAGGTAAATCGGTAGAATCCACTAAGCTCTCTGGTTCTAAAGAAAGATATCGCCAGTTCGAAGTACCTTGAGGCATACGAGGCACACAGGGAATACCACCACCCACAATACGAAGATGATCGGGTTTGCAACGCATTAACAATTGCGATTCAGGCACATCGGAAGAGAAGGTAAACTCGTGGCCATTCAGAGTACCCAAAGCTGCATGTACCGTATCGATTAACAAACATTGCTGAATCGAATCTGAGCTTAGTGAAGCTGTACCGCTATAAGCCACCCATTGCTTAGCAATGTAATCAAAGGTTTCCCATTGAGATAAAGAACGGTTAAAGCGCCAGACACTGCGGCTCTGTTTTTGGTCTGCGCTATACAAGCTATCTGCTTCGCCTAATTGCTGCCAAACATTATCAGCAAAATCAAAGACTGCTAGATCACGGCCATCGAACCTCAGTAACCCATTATCAGTAGCAATCCAAATAATGCCGTGATCATCTTGCTGAATACTATTAACAGCACCATCGACTAAATCACTAAAGGCTTCCAATACGGTGCGATAAACTAAGTCAGCTTCTTTACGAGCGCGATAGCGTGCAAAACCTTGGCTAGTCCCTATCCATAAAATATCATCATCGCCCAAACACAAGCTTTGTACGCTAGGCAAACCAAATTCAGGATCTACCGGCACCTCGCTTGCTTCGAAACTAAGCCAATCGCTTTCTTGTTCTGATTCATATTGTGCATGTAAGTAGGTCAATTCCTGTGTACGGAATCGATATTGGAAAACGCCCAGATCACCGCCAAAAAAGATACTGGTGCTGTTTTCGCAAATTGCACGAATAGCTGCGCCCTCTAAAACAGTCTCGCTAATAGTGTTGCTGGGATCTAACCGATGCATACCATTGGCTGATCCGATATAACAATGGTTCAAGTGAGTTTCGCTGAGTTCAATGGCATAAACTGGATTGCCACTATAGGCAGCGATGTCAGTCACTGAGAAATCCGCAGTAGGAAATAACTCCACTGCAAATAACCCCGCTTCGCAGCCAATCAGTAATTCTTGTTGTCGTTGTCGCAAGCAATGAATAGAGGTCAGTGTCTCAGAAGTTAAAACTTGCTGCCAAGCATTGCCATCATAGCGCCAGAGTTCAATGGCCCCGGCATTATCAATCGCAAACCAAACAACTTTATCCGTAGTTTGCAGGCTGGCAGTAACAGTGCCAGCTGGCGCACCAGGAATAGCTTGGTAAGCTTGAATACCAATTTGGGTATCACTATTAGCTGATCGCTGGATACCAGCAGCCCCGGCAAGAATCGCTCCATGAGCAGGTGCTAGTTTTAACGTTTCATTTGCCGCCAAGGTGCCGTTGTAAGCAATGCCAATTCCAGAAAGGCTTTGGTCATCGTCTAAAGCACTCGTAGGGTCAAAACGTTCTACCGCCGGCGTTACCGTGGCATCATGTTTTTCAGTCGCAGCAATTCCCGTAATAAAGATAACCGGTGCTACCGCCACCATGCCATTGTTTGATAAATGCCAACGCATTAACGGACCCAAAATTTCTTCTTCAAGAGAAGGATCACCTAGGGAAGCACCAACGCTAACAATATCTTTTGCTTGGCCAATGTAGGGCGTATTTTCTTCAATCACAAAAGAACGTTGTTGCGCATTTAATGCTAAATCGGCGTTTTCAGGAAGCTCCGCTGTCGTCATGGCACGGATCGCACCTAAGGTACCCAGTCCATTGCGATAGATTTGAATAATGCGCAATAAGCGCGTTCGATATTGCTCTACATTTTCTCTAAGAGCTAACGGCTCTCGCCAAGGAGGTACCGATACCAGTGAACCCAGTCGCGCCAAATCCAATAAATAGGGATACTCGGCAATGTCTTTTTTATCAGCGGCATCATGTATATTGATGGGCCCCATGCCCTGCAATTCACGACCTCTTAAATAATGAGGATCGTAACTGGCTTTATCGGCTACTTTATACCAGTGAGATTGCATCACATTGGTTAAATCGCGACTAACCTCATCCATATTAGTACCCAACTCCTTTAACAAACCGTTGAGCAGATTAAGATCGCGCTCTTCGGGCCGGTAAAGGCTAGGTAGATGTTGTTTTAATCGCTCGTACTTGCTCACGCGGGCACCTCAGCTTTCGCTTTGAGCTCAACACCAGCAAGGGTTAATCGCTCATAGGGAATTAATCCAACAGTCGGGCTAGCTTCGCTATCCAATATATGGCTTAAACCACTTTCTGAAGTCACTACATAACGAACCGTGTAATCACCCATTGAGGCGGCCGTTGGTAAACCACCAACTTCACTGCCTGCGATATCGTTATAAGTAACGCTAGGATCAATGCTTGGTAGTGGCGTTACCGCTAGGAATTTACCAAACGCCAATTCACGTTTGCGGCTTTCTTCCGCGGTTGGGCTATCTGGTAATTCACTGTCATTGAGTTCATTCACAGCTTCGATGGCTAGTTGCATAGCCCCTTGAATGGCAGCTTCAGACGGAGGCGTGGACGCAATGGGATAAGACACGGTAACCGTTAACGAAGTCGCTAGGGCTGGATCGATAATGGTCATGGTGCCTGCGGTTACAGGAACAGCATCCCCAGCCGTTACTCCGCTAATTAAATCAGTATTAACGGTATTTGTGGTTTTCTCCCAAACATCATCACCTGCTACGGTGATGGATAATATTCTCACATCAGAAACCGATGGATTATTTAATACCAGGCCAATCATTTTATTCACGCTCAACACAGTACCTAACTCAACGCTATTGATGTACTGGCTAACGTTAGTATCGATCTCTTCTTGAAGCGCCCGTAAATCTTCGCTAAGCAAATCATCAACCGTGGTAATGCGCATTTCCAAATCAATGGGATAGGGTGCAGCGGATTGTGCAAAGCCTATTTTTATACCAGCAGGCCTTACCTCCCGAATAGCTGCACGTAATCGCTTTTCCAAATCCGTGGTTAATGTGTCGTCGGTATGCAAGGTAATTTGAATATGGCCAGGGGCTGGAATATTTTCTTCCACATCGGCAACGATATTTTGTTGGGCAATGGCTTGTTTAATAGCGCCGAGTGTTGCCTTTTCACTACCATGTAAAAAGTTTTTACTGCGGGTTCTTAAATGGTCATCAGTTTCGTCTTGTTCTAAAACTTGGCTTGGATTGGGATTGGTAACACTCTCAATACCCACAATGGGTTTGACCAAAATAATAAGGGTATTAGCTTCCAAGGCATCAATATTATCATCCAAATCTCGGGCAGATACCTGAACATTGCCTTGGCCATTTAATAGGGTCACGCTTTCAATAGTTTCATATTGAACACTGGCATCTTCATTAGCAACACGGGTGCCGGCAGGGATATAGATATCTCCGACGGTACCTGGCACGCGAGCAAATTTTAGTTTTGTGGAGTTTCGACCAGCTTTAACCCGTTGAATACCAAGTAGCGATACCACATTATCTAATGAGCGACCTTCAGCAGTATCAACAAACCCCGCCTTGTAAACCGCTTCCGCCTGGGCGTATAAACCAGCCATCTCTAAGCTAAATGATTCTGCCAAGGTTCGTAGCACACTACCCACATGCAAATCATTAAAAGGAGAACTGGCTCCTTGAGTGCGATAGTTAATATGAAAAACGCTACCCATGTCCGGGGTATTACCCTCTTCCAACCAAACTAATTTATTGCTATCGAGTTGGTAATCGGTGTCCTTTATAAATTGCACGCTTTGATTATTGCGCACACCATAAACCGAAATAATGGTGTCTACCGGTGGATTCTCCAAAGCGTGGGCATAGGGAGCGCTTTTCGCGTTTAAGGGTGGATAGGCATGGCTTTCTGCCGCTACACCACCAATCAACCCAGTGAGCACATTTTCCAATAGTTCTGGATAAGTACGGCGTCTAAAACTCATGTCTATTGGCTCCTAGGATAAATTCAAAGTAAATGGTCCGATAGTGACAGTGTCAGTACTATCGACGGGCTTTACTTCTAATTCGATCGAAATCATGGATGGCTGTTTAAAGACTTCAGAAACTTTAATCAGTATGACTTTTTCCACCCTTGGTTCTTTCTTTAAGCTTTCTAAAATATACAAACGGGCCAAGTTGCGTGTGGTCTCGGTATTTACTTCACCCACAAGGTTGGTTAAGCGTGAACCGTAATCTGCATGGCCCAAGCCCGCTAATTCCCCCATGGGGGTAAGCAAACGCATTAATATGGCTTGGCCTAGATTATTACGACCTTCAACAATACGAATATCTTTTACACCACCTCGCCCCGCGGGTAAGCGTTTTTCTACATCGCCAACGCGATACACAGGGCGAATCTTGTGCTGAAAAAGATCAATCCCCAAGTCTGTGAGTAAGTGTGCATTTGCGTCCATGTGCTTAGCCTATGTTGACTGTTCCAACGGCAATGACAGTACCAACGGGTAAATCGGCTGGATCATTACAGGTTAATGCAGTGTCGCCGTTTCTTGCGGCTTGCTTGCCATTGATAAAAACTGTTGCGCTACCCATTTGAATGGTGGCTTTATCTGCCGGAGGTGATTGGAAATTGCCACCTTGAGGTATGTGCGCAGGGGTATTGCTCGCTTTACTACCAACCACTGCAGCAGGTTGACCATCAATATTGACATCGTCACTGAGCCCATCATCGATTTGCCCAGTGAATGGATGGGGCAATGGCGTCGGCACAGGGCCACCCGGTGATGGGATCATCACGATGTGTATGTCGGTAGCGACTATTTGATCGCCTTTTTTAGCTGCCGGTTGTGACATTAGTTAATATTCACCACGCTGCCTTTAAGATTTAAGGTACCACTGGCCTCGATATTCATATCTGCATCGCTTTTAATATTTAAGGCAGTAGCACTTTCCACATTTACAGCGCCATCGGAGTCGATAGTAATAACACCACTACCATCGCCCACATTAATTTCCACGGCGGGATCATCATCCTTTAAACTCACTACCACCGATCCAGCCACATTAATAACCAAACTGCTTTCATCGGAACTAGCGGCTTTGATATTAATGCCCTCACCTTCGCTACCACCTTTTGGCAATTGCAACACCGCTTGACCTGATCCATTTACAGGTGGTCGATCTTCGTCATTATAAAAACTACCTACTATTACCGGTGCATTAATGCTGCCATTTAAGAATTGCACTAATACCAAGTCACCCACATCGGGAATAGATGCCATACCTAACCTAGCGGTCGCCACCGGTACTTTTTTTAATACGATCTGCGAATCCCTTAATGCCACCGTACAGCTGTAATTATCCTGATCAGAATCTGATTCATGGGAATGTTGTTCTTGCACCACGGCAAGCTCACCAATACGCAGCTGCTTAATTTCCTGCTGGACGATGCGGCGAATGGTGTCAAACAGGCTATCGCTCAAAACAAGCCTCCCAATCCACCGAGAAGATCTAAACTGTTATCTTCCGATTCCATCAATAACACTAAGTCCGAGGTAAAACCCAATTGCTTGCTGTATTGATGACGAACTGATTCCACAACACCGGCGCCATTAAAAAGATCATTTGGAGCATCGGCAATTTCGACTCGGCTTCCTGCAGATACTTCTGCCGAACCCACAACCGTTATTCGTAGCTTATTCGCCTGCTGTTTTACTAAAAAGGTTTTACTGGCAGCAGCCTGTTGCGCAGCTTCGCTGCTTCTTAAACTATGATCGGAAATCACACGAGTATTACTGCCGCTTCCCGCACTACCTGTGACTGACTGTGGATCCTTTAGCAGCCAATCCCATGCTTC
>JAKSAW010000182.1 GCA_022361455.1 Pseudomonadales bacterium
GCCATTTTAGACGCTAATCCTGTAGAGCTATCCAGGGAATGGCTGTTTAAAGAAGAAACTAGCATATTTGAAAGGAAAGAAGACTATTCCAGCTATATCGAGCTAATAAGGAGAGACTATCCTGAAGTTGAAGAAATACTCATAGCGGGTTCAGGGAATTGGGGGTTTAGTCTAAACCCCAAAAAAAGATTCTCCCCATTTGGGAAAAGCTCAGACGTAGATGTGGTGATAATATCTGAAGCTTACTTTAATGATGTTTGGAAAGAGCTTCGAACTTATCATAGAAAGAACTACTATTTATTACGTTGGGAAGACAAACAAGCTCTTAATCGGAATGGGCAAAATGTGTACTCTGGCTTCGTATCTCCTAAATGGATACCAGATAGAACTTCTGTTACTAGGTTTAGCTATGAGTTAAATACCAATAATTATTCAAATAAGGATGTTTCCTTTAGGAAGGTAAATATGCTGTTTTTTAAAAACAAAGAGGAAACAATCGATTATTACACCCGAGGATTTAGAATTGCCAAATCGGAGTTAAGAAATGGATTATGATGTTAGTCTTCAAACAATTTCTTGGTTAAATGATAGAAAAAACGACGAAACTCTCGAGATAAGTCCAAAGTTTCAACGCCGCGCAGTATGGCTTGAAAATGAAAGATCCGAATTGATGAATACGGTATGCAGCCAGTTGCCTTTTCCGGAGGTATATATCCACGTAGTTACTGATTTGGATACTGGCAAACAAAAATATGTGGTTGTAGATGGCCAACAGCGAATTACTTCGATACTGAAATTTATCGATAATGAGTTCTCATTGCCAGTTGATGATGAATGGGATGGGCAGTATTTTCGTGACCTTACTCCAGAAATGAAGGAGACATTTTGGGATTACAAAGTTGTAATCCGAATGCTTAGAAAAACGAATGAAGCTGAAATAAGGTCGTTATTCTCAAAGCTAAATACAAACAATGTAGTTCTAAATGATCAGGAATTACGAAACGCTAGGTTTACTGGAAGATTTAAGATGTTAGCTGAACGATTGGCTGACAACCCCTTCTTCCAGAAACTCGGTCTTTTTACTCCTCGAGATGTGCGCCGAATGATAGATATTGAGTTTGTTAGTGAGCTTCTATTAAGAGAGGTTTTCGGCATTACAAATAAAAAAGATATGCTTGAAAACGCTTACCTAAACTTCAATGAAGAATTTCCCTTAGAATCAGATTATGAAGAGACATTTAATATTATTATTAATTTAATTCGTTCTATCTCTTTCAAGGATAACCAAACGTTCTTTAAGACAAAAAGTAATTTCTACTCAATATTTGGTGCCTGTTTAAGATTTAACGAAGAAACTGAAAGTACTCAGTTTTCCAATCCTAAACAAGTGGCGAACTCTCTACTTGACATCATTAGTAGAGCAAAGGCAGGAGAATACTCTGATGATCGCCCTGAGATAGAGGAGTATTCCGATTCAGTAAGCAGAGCTGCTTCAGACAAATCTAGAAGATTTAAGAGAGAGGATATTTTATATTCTGTAATTAAAGAAGCGGAAGGCATATAACTTGTTTTGATGATAATCTATCTTAAATAGGGGCAAAGTTCTTCCGTTCTCTAGCTTGAAGCCCTTCAACTCGTCTCGAGAGTGACAACCAAACATTTCTAGAAGCTGCTTTTCATGGAGCAATCCACCTACTGATGCAGATACTTAGCCTTGAGGGGGTAAGGCATGGCGCCTAAGTATTCTCTATAAAGGTTAAGGCTTTGATCACAATTATTGATTCGCTGACTTATCAGCCACCAGACAACCTCTTCTACCAATCCGAACTTCTTTCGCCGATGAGGAAACTTCATCACTACAACCGATACCGATTTCCTTTGTACCGCGGATCTCATTGCACTCTGGGAGCTAAAGCCGAGCAAATGAGCAAGCTCATCGCCGCATAATAGTGGCCCGTATTCCTTTGTGAGCAAATCTGCCATTTCATCGATGTATTCAGCCGTATTTTTCTCTGTATGATCAAATTCCATCAATTCTGCCTTTTCTACCATTATTGACTTCCCTCTAAGCCGGTTTCGGTCTTCCCTAAGCACCGGAATCACCCCTTCTTTTTATCGGTCCCCACAATTGCAGGGACTGCCCAAAAAGTCAGTGTGTGCTGGTGACAAGGCAGGGGCGAAACCGGTGAAGAGGGAAAGGCATGCTGGTGATAAAGGCAAACTAAAGGCATTTTTAAAGATAAAATATGATGTTCGGTGGACTTTCTAGAAGTTAAAACTCAGATATAAAAAGACCTCCTGAAACTAGCTTCAGGAGGTCTTCTTGGAGCAAGAGATTAATTGAATGCTACTGCTCAAGAATTGGGCCACTTTTCACAGAACCTGGCTCAAGCATTAAACCATTTAAATTTATAGTAAAGTGCCTAAGACTTCCAAATCCCTATCTTTTAATGCAGTGATTATTCTAAGCTCATCTTCGACACCCGCATGGGCTTTAAGAAAACAAAAAAATTGCTCAGCGCCATTCGATAGACCAGATACCAAACTTTCAATATCTACAACCTGGCTTAATGTACCTTCATCAAGGAAGCACGATACCTTCACCATTTTTTTATTTAATACAGTAAACTCAAATTTCAAAGCTTGATCCGGAAAATATGAGTCAAAACTTTTCCCTAATGATACTTTTGCTAGGCCTATCAGGATGTAGCCCCATAGCTGATCAACATAATCCCACATAGTTTTATCCATTATCAATTGGCCATTAATGGACAACTCAATTGCTCCTTCAATATACGGAACTCCTTCATCAAAAAATGAAGATGGCAGAGCCCCCTGGAACTCAGTAACCTCAATAAAGTTATCATCTATACGTAAATACGATTTAACATCAATCATTGCTTAATCCAACGGTGTAAACTGACCTATACGGCCCTTATTAATTCCCATTTTGAATCGCCGCCCTTTATATCCAAACTCAAAAGATCCCATCGCATTACCGCCAGCTTTTATCAGAGCACTACGATGTTGATTGATACCTACTAAAATTGCTGTTTCGATATCTTGCAAAGACCAATCTGCAGGCAACGATGTATTCTTCTTCTTTTTCTTTCTTAAATCAAAAAAGTCAGGATGATGTCTCTCTAAAATATGCTTCATCCTTTCTTTTGTTAGTCTAAATTGTTGCCCACCTACCTGCCAAGTCCTTCCTTTATAACTAGACAGTGCATTTACAACTTTCCTAGGGTCCACTTTAGATGTTACAAAATCACACAGATCTTCGTTGTGCGTAAGAACGAACTGCTTGGTTACCAGATAATTGTGATTATCTTTTACGGTAATGTTATAGACTTTTGTTCTTTCATAATATGGAGCTATTCGTTCTATTGCTAGGGGGGCCCCTACCGCAAACAAGGTATCTGTTGTAAGTAGCTCTTTTGCGGGTAACCAAGCCCCCTCAACATAAAAAGGGTGCTCGTCGGTAGTTTCGATTGTGTCA
>JAKSAW010000732.1 GCA_022361455.1 Pseudomonadales bacterium
CTCGATTAGCAAATGTTTGATTTAGTTTATCCTCATTAATATCCGTTGCGATAACAGTGGCTCCAAAATCAGCCAACTGTTTAACTAGTGCTTCACCCATGCCCGATGCAGCGCCAGTGATAATGACCACCTTTGCATTGAATACTTTCATGAACTTCCTCTGATAATGGCTATTGTGTCTTGCATGAACCAATAGTCACATGATCAACTAGCGCTGTCTACACACAATGTATACGGCGTATGTTTACTCAATCAGAAACCATGTAGACCTGCCCTTTCCAATACATCTTTGATAGATGAAGCACAATCATTATATTTTGAGCAGCTACTCTTCATAATCCTCATCTTCTGGTTCAAATTCCTCAAAGTCTTCTTCAAACTCTTCGAACTCATCTTCAATATCATCAAATTCTTCAAAGTCCTCTTCAAAGTCTTCCTCGAAGCCCTCTTCGAATTCTTCTACCTCTTCAAATTCTTCGTGGTCTTCAACGTCCTCAAACTCATCGTGATCAAAGTCTTCATCAAATTCGAATTCTTCCTGAGCTTCGTAGAATTCATCCAGAACAAATTCGTCATCCTCCAGAGTTCCTTCAAGAATAAGCAATTCATCTTCATCAAACTCAAAGGCATCTTCGAGATCGAATTCAATGCCGTTAAGATAAAAATCATCATCCCATTCTTGAATAAAGCCTTCCCAAACCAATTCAGAGGCTTCTTCTATAACTGCCTGTATAGAGTCGGTTTCTATGCGCTCTACTTTAATCAAACCATCTTCATAACGACCAACCACTAGCACACGACGGGGGGAATTGGGTTGCACGATATCGGACGCATCTGCTAGCAATTGATCAATTTGAATCGGCTGGCCGAAAATCGATTGCGCCCCATCGCTTTCTTTAATTGGACCAATTAACTCAACGGTAGATTGGGGTTCTATCACATCTAAGCGAGTTGCTAACACTTCACCGCTTGGCTTGCGATAACCACTGACAGAAACCCAATCATGTAATTTTAACTGGGCAAAGGTTTGGGATTCAGCACCTTTAAATATCAGACTGCGTTGATCCAATTTGATAGTTTGCCCAAGCAAACTAATTTGATCTTTACTTAGCGCTTTAATAGGCCCTACCACTTCATGAACGATATCAACAGAGCGAGCTTGATAACCATGGCGCTGTTTATCCGACATCAGCGATACCACGTGACCAATCTTAAAGTCTGACGACTTAGCCGGCTGCTGATTAATAGTGACAGGAGTTTTGCTATCGAAATGAACGTGAGCTTTATTAACCCAAATAGACCCAAACCCTGTAATAGTACCTACAATACCGGTGCCACCGATCCCTTCCTGCAAGGTTTTTCCGGTTCCACCAATACCTTCTTGGGCAATTTGTCCGGTGCCTCCAATGCCCTCTTGAGCAATTTTACCAGTACCACCTAAACCTTCCTGGACTTTACCTGTTCCACCAATACCCTCGGCTAGTAAAACCGGCTTGCTACAACTAATGGTTAAACAAGCTGCGAATATAAACAGGCATAAGCGCAGAAATTTATTCATTTTTTTCCTCACTTACTTGCGAGGAAGATGTGTCTTCTGAATAAAAATAAACACCGGTGTTAAAGCGATGCTCGCCCGGATGGGTTTGCTTTAACTCCAATGCTTTTTCATTAAGCGCCTTAAGCGTGTCCATGCCTTTGTCACGCGCTAGACGATCTAATTCAGCAATGGCCTCTTCACTTAATTCAGAATAATAAACACAACGTTCAAAAAATGGTGATTGGGTATCGGTAAGGTTATGGGCCGCTGCAGAAAGATGATCAGCAACGTTAAGCCCTAAGAAATAGGCTTTATCATCTAGGCTACCTGCCGGAATAAATGCTTCTTGTTTTAAATGAACTGCATCCTCAATGACATCCACAATGCCCAAACGCAACCACTCATCTAATACTACTCTGGCACGTAAATCTTGCCGGCAAACTTCTTGAACAAAAGATTCGAAATTTAATTCCTCACCTTTCAGAGGCAAAGGAACAGGTTTGCCATCGGGGTCTAAATATTTTGGTTCCGAAATCCAATGGGAAACCAACTTGGTCCCCTGACTAACATTCAACGAAGGAAGGCTTTCTTCATGGTTGCCTCTTAATTTACGGGTGTCTTTACGATGCACACCGGTCAGCAAACTAATGCGGGTATCGGTTTGTTTTTTGCCAGGAATAACAAACTCTTCTTCAGCCACCTCAACATAGAGTCGCTTTAACAAATCCGTGAGATAGGGATAGGTGATTTGAAACTGCAATAGCAAGCGCACTAGGGGCTTCAGCAGCGCCCTAATCGCCTTAAGTAAAGACTCTGGTGGCTGACCGGAACCAGTGCCCGAGGCCGAAGCCTCTTTCAAAGATGACTTTGTCGATTTATTACTCATATCTTCACCCTATCACAAGATGGGAAATTTTCCCACCCACATGAATTAGATCACATTTTACACAAAACTTGTTGACGTGGGAATATTTCCCACTTATCTTTAAGTCTCGAC
>JAKSAW010000739.1 GCA_022361455.1 Pseudomonadales bacterium
AGGAGAAATATAGGATAAGACACCTTCTAACTTCTCGGGGGTTTCTAATGCCGGCTGTTCACGAGAGAGTAACGAAGCTAAGCCAAAATCAATTATCTGAACTACACCTGACTCCGGATTAATTAGTATGTTTCCAGGATGCAAATCCTTATGAATAACTTGTGCATGATGAATAACACTAAGTGCATCCGCGAGCTGAATTGCGATATTTAAAAAAATCTCTAGTGGTAATTCCTTATTAGGGAAAGATCTTAGATACTGAAGCAAGTCAATACAAAATTTATCCTCCAGAACGATCGTAGGGGTTCTTTCGCCCTTTATCCAATCCAGAGCCTTTACAATATTTGGATGATCGAACTTGCACAAGACATCATAACTAAAAGAAAAACGCGATAACTGAGCTGCCTCGGGGAAATCTTCCTCAAGCTGCTTTAGTATAACTGTACCGCCATCCTCTTCACGTTCAGCACGAATTATTCGTGTCCGACCATTCGAGAACAACGTTTCTTTGAATACAAAGCCAGGTATATCGATAGTCAAACACCGCTCCATTGGCCACGCGATACAAGGCGGCTTCAAACCACCTTAAATTACATAAAGAAATACACGAGTTTTGCACCGAAAGTCCTTGGTGGATTAATGTCCTTTGTTACGCCAACTGTTGTTTCTGGAAATTCCCTCGTTGACGTAGAGTAAGCTTTATCTCCTAGGTTTTCCCAATAAAGCTGTAACTGCCAATCATCTTCAATGCTATTAAACATGATACGAGCATTCAACAAACCATAGGTAGCTTGTGAGGATATTTCGTCATTAAACGCGGTAAAATACTGTCTAGTTTGCCAAGCGTATTCAAGCCTATAACTAAGCGTACCTTTACGGGTTTCTTGGAAATACTGAGCAGCTAGATTTAATTTACGTCGTGGAGATGCATTGAGCGCATTACCCCTTACATTCTCAGAACGGCTTGTCGTTTCTGCTGTGTACTTATCATAAACTGCATCAAGAAACGCGAAGTTAAACTCAAATAGCCAGTCGTTTGTTGGCATCCACTGATTTTCAATCTCAAAACCCTCTACAGAAGCTTCAGCTGCATTAGAAATTGAAAGGACTCCTGGAGAGGTAAACGCCTGCACTTGCAGGTCTTCGTAATCATAATAAAAAACAGCAACATTAGTTCTCAGACCGAGATCGTTCCATTCTCGCTTGACACCAAGTTCATAGGAAACAACGTACTCAGGATCATACTTAGCATCACTTGCGGTTAAGTTATAGCCACCACTTTTGAACCCCCTGCTTATTGTGGCGTAATATAACAGCTCTTCACTGACGCTATAGTCTAGAGAAATTTTTGGGCTCCAAGAATCCCAATCATTGGTTTCATCAATATCAAACAAGGGAACGACTGCCGCCGCCGATACCAAATTAACGGAGTTCTTAAAACTTTTTTCTTCTTTGGAGTAGCGCATCCCAAAACCTAGACTCAACTGATCCGTTAGTGAAAATGATCCATCTCCAAAAACTGCGTAAGCGGTAGTTTCATTAATGGCATCAAATTGTCTTGCAACCGATGC
Organism: Pseudomonadales bacterium; assembly: GCA_022361455.1. Taxonomy (GTDB): domain Bacteria; phylum Pseudomonadota; class Gammaproteobacteria; order Pseudomonadales; family Ketobacteraceae. The sequence goes on from JAKSAW010000739.1 coordinate 1,572, forward strand.
GATATTAACGTTGATCGCCACCTGCGATTCGTGCTCGTCATTTAAATAATACAGACCGGACACAAAATTCAACCTTTCACTTTTATAGCTAAGTCGAATCTCTTCTGATATCTGATCTTGTTGATCATCAAACTCAGTGACCAGTACATCCAAGGCAGAACCATCTGTATCTTCAATAAACTTAAAGTCTGTATCTCTGTAGCCCGTTAACGATACCAAAGTCCATGATTCATTGAGTGGTACAACAATCTCAGCGGAAGTTCCGGTATTGGTATGCTCTAAAAATGGAGTCTCATATGATATATTTATTTGGAAAGGGTTCGAAGGTTGATCGATAGTGCTCGCAAAGGGGGCTTGTGCTCCAGTGGTCTGAATACCAGTAGCTTTATAGGCCCCTGTAGCTCGATCGATATCTGAGTGGTCTGCTCTTACAATAACTTCTGAATCGTCGCCCATTAGCCATCGTAATGCTCCCCTCATACTGAGACTGTTGTCATCGAGCAACCCATCAATCCCTGAACCCGAGGTATTTTCAACATAGGGGTCATGTTGAGTTTTCATTAAAGCGATACGCCCCATCAAAGTTCCATCAACTAATGGACCACCCACAGCCGCACTCACCCTAGAAAAACGCTCACGACCTAATTCTATGCTGGCCCTCGCTTGTACTCTATTCTCTGGTAGTTTGGTAATTAAATTGATTGTACCGCCGGTAGAATTTCTACCGTAAAGCGTACCTTGTGGACCGCGAAGTATCTCGACTCGTTCAATATCTAAAAAATCCTCAAGCGCAGATGTCGGCCGCGATTGATATACACCATCCACATGCACAGTAACACTGGGATCCGAACCAACAAAATCTAGATTAGTACCTATGCCTCGCATGTATAATCTAGCCGCTTGACCATTGCGAGATATATTAAGTCCAGGAGTCTGCCATTTAAGATCCTCTATGTTATCCGCACCAGTATTTTCTAACCGTTCCTGATCAAAAACGGTGATGGCCTGAGGTACTTCTTGTAGATTTATTTCGCCTTCTTTGGTTGCCGTAACCACTATCTCTGGAATAACAGAATTATTCGATTGCGCTGATGCGCCCAACTCACCGGATAAACTTTGACCAGAAAACAATTGGCAACTTGCTATTATAAATGCGTATGAACTCCGTGGTTTATTGCGCATCTTTAGGCCCCGACATTATGTGTTCTTGCTTTGCAAGCTTTACGCACGTTTAACAATCAATATTGATCTATAAAAGGTCTAATGAGTATAGACCCAAATTCAATAGTCACTTATTAAAACCCTGATTTTTATAATTTTCTTTATTTGACTAGAGCATAAACTAAGACTCAGACGACCTTAAAACTAGGATCAGCCAAGACTATCAAATGATGACAAATGTATTAAGAATTCAGCAACCGTGGGAACCACAGCGCAATATCAGGGCATAAGATAAGCACCAAAACAAATATTAGAGAGATAACAACAAACGGAAAAGTTCCTTTGTATATTTTTGTAATTGGAACCGATGGATCCAAACGATGAATGACAAAAACATTCATTCCGATGGGCGGGGTAATTAAGGCAAGCTCTATCATCATAACGATAAATATACCAAACCAAACGGGATCCACCCCGATCGCTTGCACAAGAGGAAAAACAAATGGCAGGGTTAATATAATCATGCCAAAGGTATCCAAAATGGCCCCCAACAGCAGATAAATAAATACTAAAATCAATAATACTATTTCAGGGGAAGCATTAAGAGATGAAACCCATAGAATCAGCTCATTGGTAAGATCGGTTTGCACTAAAAATCGACTAAAAAGCATCCCACCAAGTAGCAATAGCACTATATTACTGGTTAGGTAGATACTCTGCTCCAAGCTTTTTTTCAAGCTGGACAAACTAAAGCGCCTTTTAAACAACACTAGTAATACTATTCCAGTAACACCGATGGATGCTGCTTCTGTGGGAGTCGCCACCCCCAGATAAATACTGCCAAGCACAGTAAATAGAACCATTAAAATCGGTAACAAAGACCACAGAGCATGGATTTTTTCAGCCCATGAATAGTTACTTTCTAAACTCACACCGGCTTTTTTTAAGTAGCCATGGGCCGTGACATAAATTAAGAATAACAGCATCAGCAACAAACCAGGCACTAGACCTGCCAGAAACAAGTCCCCCAAAGAGGTTTCTGTCCATGCACTATAAAACACGAGAGGCACACTTGGCGGAATTAAGATGGCCAAGACGCCCGCGGACGCTAGGGTTCCGGCTGAGTATCCTTGATCTAACTCAGACTGCTTCATTTCTGGTAGCAATGTTTTACCGATGGCAGCAACCGTCGCCAAGCTAGATCCAGTCACTGATCCAAAACTAGCCGAACTAACGATTGAAGTCGCTGCAAGCCCACCAGGAAAATGACCAATCCATTTGTTAAAGCATTGATACATATCTCTTCCGAGATGAAACTGATGCGCTAGTTGCCCCATTAACACAAACAAAGGCAAAGCAATAAGCACAAAGTTGCTACCTAACTCCCAAACAACTAATTGAAACTGGGTAACAGCCGGCTGCATCCCCATGAAATAGAAATTGCCGATAAAGCCACTGACCAGCAGCGCTACACCCACCGGAATTCTTAGGAATATGAGTAGAATAAGAACCGATATCGCAACAACACCGACAAAGACAGGGCTCACTCGTTGCTAACTCCAGCGGTCTTGGAAGAGAACAGCATTAACAGATCTAATACCGCATGCAATATTGTGATGATACCAGCAGCAACAATAAGTACGGCAAACGGCCAATAGGGAATAGATATGGAAAAGGCCGTTTCCTGATAGCGATACATTTCGATACTCGCGCTGACACCCATCCAACAAATAATGATAGCAAACAGAGATATCAAAATGAGTTCCAAGAGCCTAAGAAATGGTTCCATAGATTTGCCTAGCTTATGAGCTAGAAAGTCCACTCTTAGCAATTCATTTCGCGAAAGCGTCGCAGGTAGCCCGATAAAAAACAAACAAATAAGCAAAAGACCCAACACTTCATGCGCCCATGGAATGGGCGCGAAAAAAAGCGCTCTCATGAGAATATCGGCCAACACTAGGAATACGATACCCGGTAATACCAACCAAGTGTTTAACATACTCAAGCGTATAACCGCCTTATCAAGCAACTCTATACAAGTCCCCATAGCTTCACTAGTTGTAACTTCTCTTGTTTAAATAGGATCTATCGTCACAGGTCTTGGCTTTTCAATACCATAGCCTTGCGCATAATCTACCCCTATTTCTTTCAAAAGTTGCCGGGTATTCTCGGTCTCCACAAACTCCGCGACTGTTTTTAGATTCGCAGCATGGGCAATTTTATTACATGCCTCAACAATTCCTTTATCGATAGAACTCTGCAGCATATTTAGTACAAAGCTACCATCAATCTTTAAGAAATCTACGGGTATAGTTTTTAGGTAGGAAAATGAACTTAGCCCTACCCCAAAATCATCTAGCGCGAACTTATAGCCTTTTTGACGAATCTCAGAGATAAATTCCACGGCATCAACCAAGTTGTCAATAGCCGCTGTTTCTGTAATCTCAAAGCAGATAATTTCAGGATTAATCTGATTGCACTTTTGCAGGGACTTAACATCGTCAAAAAAAGACCGATCACTCAATGTGGAGCCCGACAGATTGATAAAATACATACCATCTGTTTGATGCCCCCACCCAGTAACATTCAGATATTCAAACACATGCTTAACGACCCAGCGATCAATTACTGGCATCAAATTGTATCTCTCAGCAGCCGGTATAAATGCACCTGGTGGAATTAACTCTTCGCCCTCTTTCATCCGTAACAAGAACTCGGTGAACAAACCATTTTTTGTCTGAAGACTTGCCATTGGCTGGTGATAAAGCACAAACTTGTTTTCTTCTACCGCTTGGTGAATTCGCGGAGCCCACTGCATTTCCGTTTTGCGCTTGTTATACTCGACATCATCTGGTGTAAACCAAACTACCCCGTCACGGCCTTTATCCTTTGCTGCATAACAAGCAATATCCGCACAACTTAGCAACTCGTGCAAGTCTTTCGCATACTCGTTTATTTCCACCATCCCAATGCTGATAGTGACTTCAAATGGTTTGCCTTCCCATATAAAGCGATTCTCTTTTACTTTGTTGCGAATGCTCTTAGCAACTTTCATTGCACCGTCTTTAACGCAATTATCAAGCAACACGCCAAACTCATCACCACCCAAGCGTGCTAAGGTATCGCGTTCACGAATGCAAGATTTAAGAACAGAGGTAGTTTTCACTAACAATTCATCACCGGCGATATGGCCGCAAGTGTCGTTAACAACCTTGAATTGATCTAGATCCAAAAACATCAACACTTGGCTTTCGCGACTTTTTTCAACCGCGCTCAAGGCATCGCTAATGCGATTTTCAAACTCTTTTCGATTGACCAAGTTGGTTAAATTATCGTGGTATCGCAAGAAGCGATAATCTTCAGCGGTTTTTTTATGAACGATATGAGATTGATGCTGCTTGTGCTCACGCAAAATAACAGGGATTAAGCGCGCTAGATTATCCTTCATGACATAATCCTGAGCGCCACGATGCATTTCGCTGACGGCCATATCCTCGCCAATTTCCCCAGACACAATGACCACAGGTAAATCTTGGTTTTTGCGATGAACTAGATCCAACACATCCTGTGAAGAGAAACCAATCATATGATGATCCGTGATGACGACATCCCAATTTTGCTCCAACGAACTTTCTAACTCCTTCAATGTTTCAACATGAACATACTCAAAGTCCAAGCCACCTTTATTTAAGGTGTGGGTTAAAAGAAAAACATCATCCTCAGAATCATCGATAATGAGGAGATGTAACTTATCATTTATTTTTTCAGCGGAGTTATTCATAAGCTGTTAAATTCAAATCCAGCCAGTACTTCCTAAGCTCACAGACATTGTCGATAAACTCATCAAAGTCTAAAGCCTTACGTACAAAACTATTCGCTCCTAACCTGTATCCTTCTAGCAAATCCCGCTGCTCATCTGAAGATGTCAAGACAACGATGGGTATGACAGAGGTACGATCATCACCACGAAGCCGCTTCAACACCTCGAAACCATTTAACTTTGGTAAGTTGATATCCAAAAACACTACTTTAGGTATCGCCCTAGCATTTCGAGCTGTGTATTGCCCCTCAGCAAAAAGATAATCCAATGCTTCTTGACCGTCTCTCGCCACAAAGATATCTCCGCCATCCACCCCAGAGCGCCGAAACGCAATAAGTGCCAGCTCTTCTTCATCTGCGTTATCTTCCACAAGTAGTATTTTATGGTTATCCACTCATAGTTCTCCTTTCCTAATCGATCTAAGTGTATACCAGATATGAATTTTTACCTTATTCACTGAATACATAGAATAGATTTTAAACGGAAACTGCGAATTGAATGAACGGAGAACATATACCAACTTGTTATAGGCTTATAAGTGAAGGAGGAATTCGAACTTTTTGGCTCACATTGAAAGGCTAACTGTAAAACCAGTTTAGATCAGTATCAGTCAAATAAGAATAGGATGGGGCGAATATTAAGGACGGAAAACATCCCTGTTTTCCAGTGGGTCCAGCCGGCACTGGACCCATAGAGGAAGAGATTCACATCATAAAATGTGTTTCAAACGTTAGCAGAAATACATGTTTTCCAAGTATTCTTTCAACGCCATTAGCGCATCAGACTCTTCTGGATGAGCTAGTTTTAACAAAGTTTCAGCATTCACTAATTTCATAAAGCACCTCGGTATCGATCAAGCATTTTCGGAGAGTTGAACTTTTTCCGCTGGCTAGACGTTTTGAGTTTCGCAACTCATCAAGTTCACTGAATACTTTGCAACGGCCGTGCCAAACACAGAAAAAACTGCTCAACTTAATGTTTTTTAGGGTTTTTTTGCAGAAATACTGGAATTAAGGATTTAAATTTAGAAAAAAATATGTTTTGGGTTGGTGCAAACAAAGGAGCATGGCCACCGATTTGGCGCTTTTTATTCGCCAAGCGCTTTCACAATTCGTTCAACAGTATTGTCTGCCACTTTGGCGATTCGCTCTCGACCTAATAAAGTACTACCGCTAAAGCTCCAAGTCATACGGCCGTTTAAAGTCGCCGCCGAGGTATTAAAATAGTTAAACACATTAGTATTGGTGGCAAAAGCAAACGCAGTTACTTCAACCACTGGGTTTTCAACATTAATAATGACCTGCCCCAAGTTAGAGACAGCCAAACCTTCAGGATGCAAACGCTTAACAATGTTGCTAAAAACATCCGCCTTTTTCATACCCAACCAATGTCCAAGAAACGCATAGCTTTTATGAAGCGCAGGATGAAAAAAGGGCAAGGGTGTACTAATAGTTTCAATAAGACGCTTTCGTATGTCTCGGGTTAACTCCCAAAAGTCAGTATCCTCATTCAAAGAATGCAAGCTGGTAGCACCTGATACAAACACACCACAGTCTTCCCCAACTGCTGGATGGAGTCGATTGCGAATATCCAGCACCTGCGTGCAACTGGTAACTTCCAGACCTTGCCTTGGAGAATCTTCCGCCGCCATCAGGGACAGGGCAGCATTAAGTACGCATTGAATAGTCGTGCCTTCGGCCTTGGCCTTTTTCGCCACCTGTTTCATTAGGTCTGGTTCTAAAAATCGCGGTTCAACTAATACCCTCTGCTCACCCAACGGTATACTCTTCTCTTTACGAATACCCATGGGGATACCAACATTAGTTAAAAACTTGGCTGAAGTTTTTAGGGTTCGCCAAGCTGTGCGCATACCATCATTAAAGTCATCGTAATCTTTTAAAGAATTAATACGATCTCCGTAATATTCTATTGGCGATAATGGCTGCAATTGCGCTTGCTCACCACGGCTCTGCTGTGTTAAAGATTGCACTAAATCACGGGGTAGAAAAATTGCCGATTTTCCATCGCAAGCTGCATGATGATATACGGAGATTAGAGTCACATCATTGTCTTCGTG
>JAKSAW010000740.1 GCA_022361455.1 Pseudomonadales bacterium
AAAGCATGCATAACACCTTTTGGCATACCAGTGGTACCAGAGGTGTAAATAATGGTCGCTAGTTCTGCGTGGCTACGCGCTGGGCTTTCAGTCATTGGCGCATGATGAGCAACGATATCATTCCAGGTATCGTAATCATTTGGCGGGCTTAATGGGTAAGCAATGCATTTTACACTTTCGGGAATACCAGGCTTCATGTCTTCCCAACCGTCCAATTTACCGACGAATAAAACTTTAGTTTCACTATGCTCGATGATCTTTTCGATCATATCAGGGGCTAAAGTCGGATAGAGAGGAACAGAAACACCGCCGGCCATCCAAATAGCCAGGTCACTCATGATCCAGTGCGCACAGTTCTTAGAGATAATGCCAACACGATCGCCTGGCTCAACACCTAGGCTTTTAAGATAAGTGGCCATACGGCGAATTTGATTACCAATTTCGCCCCATGTGAAATCAATTATTTTGTCGTTGCCCATGGGCTGTGTGAAGCACACTTTATTGGGATGATTCTTTTCCCAGTAATAAAGCCTTTCAAGAGGTAATGGGGTGCCTGTTTTAGCCATGGTCGACGCCTGTATGTTGAGATCCGCCGATGCTGTCATGATGTAGTCCTTCTCAATTCGATTGAACAGTTAAGCAAATGCTTTAAATGAAATATCACTTTCCACCGGTCTTATCTTTGTTTATTCCCTTAATGTAAAACACTCATTTGGATGAGATGGCCTGTCTGACTGACTAGTATCGAAATTTCAGCCATTGCGGTGAAAGCCATCCAGTGATAAGCCGCCAAATATGACGTAAGCATAGCTTAAACGCAAGGGCCTGAGGGCTCAATATGGGGTCATATTTGGTGAGTTATTGTACAGCTGATAAGACGCCCAGCTAATTAACGTGCTTTAGCCATTTGAGTGTTGCGGTGCCAGCACCGATGAGCTCCGCTTCTAAGCAAGCAACACTGGCAGTGCCCATAACGTAAGGACCTTGAAAATGCCCATCCAGCAGCCAGCTTACTAACGCACTGACTAGCGGATTATGACTTACCATGAGAATGGTTTTGTTATCTCCCTGAGCGGCAAGTATCTCAGCAACGGCTGTGGGATGGTCGTCAGGGGTAATTCCTGATTCGGTGGTAATGGGCGTGGTGATACCAGCAGATTCATGAATGATATGGGCAGTTTGCTGGGCACGCAGATAAGGGCTAGCGAGAAACACATCCGGAAGCACGCTTTTCAGATGTTGCGCCGCTAGTACCGCCTCTTTTTGCCCTATGTCACTCAAGGGCCTCTCCGCATCTGTATCTGCATGCATCACAGCGTGCCCATGACGAACAACATAAAGTGTGACACTCATGAAGCTTGATCCTTAGCAACATTGTCATCAGAGGGCCAATCGGTGAAAGGGAACGGCTTTTCGTTTGATGTGAAAGTGAGATAACCCACCAAAGCATTAATAAATCGGCCTAGACTACGGGCAAACTTTAATAAGTCTTCTTGAGGTGTTTCGGTAAACAGCAAGTGAAAGAACTGTACTAACGCCACAACCCCCACTACGAACCGAGACATAGCAAGCACAAAATAGAAAGCGATCATGTAGATGAGCCTTAACAAAATGGGATCGCTGTCCCCTTCGAGCTGGATCTCTTTGTGCTGATTTTCAGTATCTGACATTTTCTAACCTCTTTCCTTGAACTTATGTCTAACGATTGTGGGGGCCAGGCAGGACAAATTCAACATCTGAATTCTGCTCACCTAACATCAACGCTTTGATGACTTGCTTGACTGGCTTTTGATTGAATATCACTTCATAAAGCCCGCTCACCAGAGGCATGTAGACGTTTAGTTCGGCAGATTTGGCAGTAACAATACGTACTGTATTGATACCCTCTGCCGTACCACCAAGATTTGCCACAATATCATCCAGAGCAATCCCTTTTGCTAAGGATTGGCCTACTTGATAGTTTCGGCTCAATGGTGAACTACAGGTAACAAACAAATCACCGACGCCGGCCAATCCGAGGAAGGTTAACGGGTTTGCTCCCAAAGTTTCGGCAAAACGGCTCATCTCCGCCAAACTACGGGTTACCAACATACTTTTGGTATTTTCACCCATGCCCATGGCACCGGCCATCCCTGACGCTATCGCATAGATGTTCTTTAACGCTCCGCCTAACTCAACTCCGAATGTGTCGCTATTGGCGTAAACACGAAAATACTCACAGGACAATGCCGACTGTATGGTATCTCGGACCTTTTCGCTCTCGCTGGCGATCACAGTACCGGTCAAATAACGAGCAGCAATTTCTTTGGCGAGATTAGGGCCACTTAAAACACCCACATGCTCACTACAAGTCTGGTCTTTTAAGATTTGGCTCATTAAAAGAAAGCCGTCTTCTTGGATACCTTTTGTGGTGCTCACCAGGATTTGATCTGCTTGAATCCATTCACTGGCAGCTTGTACAACATGAGCAAACGACTTTGAGGGGATCGCCACAAAAATCACATCAGCGCCTTGGATGACACTGCTAAGATCGGTGGTTGGATTTATGGAAGGATTAAGTTTGTATCCAGGGAGGTATCGAGTATTTTCGTTCTTTTCCTTAATATCATTCACTTGCTGTTCGTTTCGCATCCATAACGAAACTTGATGTCCATTATCGGCAAGGATATTAGCTATTGCTGTTCCAAAGCTTCCACCACCCAGAACGGTGGCGTTAAGAGGCTTGGCTACCATTGAAAAACTCCGCAACTGTATAAGATGCGAATAGTATAAGCCTAAAGCAGTAATTCATAAATGTTGGTTAGCTATCTAACCAACGCCGCAGCCCATATTCTGTTTGCATAAAGTCTTTAGTGCCCGATGGTCCGGCCACTTCCAATTTAATGGGGCCTTCATTGGATTCGGATACCAACGACATGCGCAAAAATGGTTGGCATAATCGCTCAACTTTCATGAACGTGACCAAAAGATCAAAATGTTCATCTTGACGACCAAAATTGAGAATGTAGCCATCTTCAGTTTCAATAACGGTGCGGATTAAATCGAGCACTTGCGTTACTACTTGTTCGCGACTTTCCAGGGCCAACTCTTTGTTGATAACCCTAGGTAATTCTGTGGGACTCATTCATGCCTCACTGTAGTATTCGATCGAGTCATGCGATCTGGGAGTTGTGATCTAGAAATTGCAACCAGGCGGTTGCCCTAACATCCGGCATCTCTTAACTCTAGCAGCTTCCCACAAAAAAGCCGCTATTGACAAGTCAATAACGGCTTTTTGTTTAGGTTTTAAACCCTTTATTTTTTGCTATATAAGTTGTTTTATACCAACTCTAACAGCAATTGATTAACACGTTTTACATAACCGGCCGGATCATCAAGCGGGCTTCCTTCAGCTAGTGTTGCTTGCTCAAAAATAACTAAACTTAAATTATTGAAACGGTCTTCTTGAATTTCATCTTTAAGTTTTTCAACGATCGGATGACTGGGATTAATTTCCAAAGTTGGTTTAGATTCTGGCATTGCTTGTCCTGCTGCTTCCATAATCTGACGCATTTGTGCGCCCATATCGTAAGCACCCAAAACCAAGCAAGCTGGCGAATCCGTTAAACGATGAGAGACCTTCACTTCAGATACTTTATCTTGAAGGGCTTCTTTCATACGACCCACTAAATCTTCTGAAGTTTTCTCAAGCTCTTCTTGAGCTTGTTTATCTTCTTCAGATTCAGAACCGACACCATCCAGTTCTAAATCGCCTTTAGTGATGTTAATAAATGACTTACCATCAAACTCGCTGAGATAACCCATCATCCATTCATCAATACGATCAGATAACAGCAACACTTCGATACCTTTCTTCTTAAAGATTTCTAGGTGTGGGCTATTTGCCGCAGCATTATAATTTTCCGCAATAATGTAATAAATTTTATCTTGGCCTTCAGCCATACGACCGACATATTCCTCAAGAGAAACGCTCTGTGCTTCACCTTCAGATTGCGTGGTAGCAAAACGGAACAGCGCGGAAATCTTTTCGCGATTCCCCATATCTTCCGCTGGGCCTTCTTTCAATACTTGACCAAACTGTTTCCAGAAATCTGCATACTCTTCTGGTTTGTTGTTAGCTAGTTTTTTGAGCATATCAAGTACGCGCTTAGTCAATGCGCTCTTAATGCTTTCGACAGTTTTGTTGCTCTGTAAAATTTCGCGGGACACGTTAAGAGGAAGGTCTGCGCTATCTAACACACCTTTAACGAATCGTAGATAAAGCGGCATAAATTGCTCTGCTTCATCCATAATAAATACGCGCTGAACATACAGTTTCAAACCACGTGGTGCTTCGCGGTTGTACATATCAAAGGGAGCACGCTTTGGAATATAAAGTAAGCTAGTGTATTCCTGCTTACCTTCAACGCGGTTGTGACTCCAAGCTAATGGATCCTCAAAATCATGAGAGATATGCTTGTAGAATTCGTGATAGTCGTCGTCCGACAACTCAGATTTAGAACACGTCCATAATGCAGTCGCTTTGTTAACCACTTCATCAGTTGGCTCTTCTTCTGATGGCTTCTCATTGCCCTCCTCATCATAGCTGGGCATGGGAACGGATTTCATAATAATGGGTAAAGAGATATGATCAGAGTATCGCTTAACGATCGTTCTTAAACGCATATCGCTAGCAAACTCTTCTTCCCCATCTCTCAGGTGCAGCACTATTTGCGTACCACGTTCTGGCTTATCAATAGATTCTACGGTGAACTCACCCTCACCTTCGGAACTCCAG
>JAKSAW010000746.1 GCA_022361455.1 Pseudomonadales bacterium
CTCCGAAATCCACTCCCAATAACCGGCGTGGTCCGTCGCCACCAATAATTGCCCGCCCTTAATCAGGCGACTGTGAACCAACTTAATAAAATCCTGTGAAAACAAACGACGTTTGTGATGGCGCTTCTTCGGCCAAGGGTCCGGGAAATAGATATGAACAGTGGTGAGTGAAGCTTCGGTCAGGAACCGCTCCAAGAAATCATAAGCTTCGCCGTGGATCACACGGGCATTAGGCACATCCCGCTTGGAAATACGCTCCCGAGCTTTGTTCAAATACTTCCGCGCAACCTCGATTCCCAGGAAATTATGATCCGGGTTCTCCCGTGCCGCGTTCAGTAGAAACAGGCCCTTGCCTATGCCGATCTCGAACTCCAACGGATTCTCATTGCCGAATACCGCTTTCAGATCCATGGGTTCCGAAAGCTTTTCCATATCCAGTTCCCGACTCACGCGTTCGCTACGGGGAATAATTCTCTCTTCCAAAATCCAGCCTCACCCTCAATTACTGTCGCCGTTCATGGGCAAGCGCGGATTGTAACACGGTTCGCAAAATAATTCAGATTGGATTGTCATCCAGCCTTCTCTTCACGGCGTTCCAGAATACGAAGCACACGCGCATGAACCTCATCTGTCAACGGATAAGCCCACACGATCAAAGCCGCGAGCACCAAAAACAGCCCCACCCCCGGTCCGAAAGCCAGGGCTAAATTGAAAGAAACCCGTTCCGACTGTTCCGCGTTCGGAACGAACCCGATCCAAAGCAATAAATTTCCGGTGAGTGCCAATGCCGTCGCGCGACTGAGCTTCCCCGCCAATTTCCAGAAACCGAAATACAGTCCGAACCGAGACTCTCCCGTCCACACTCGATCATAGTCCACAATATCCGCCAACATCGCATCCAGCAACACCACCGAACCTACGAAGATACCACCGAGAAAACCTGCCAAATAAGGCGGCGCGGCTTCGCCGGTGGGAAACAGCGGATAAACAATCGCAGACATCACGCCTAAACCGCTGACCCCGATCATCAGCGGCAGTTTCTTGCCCAAATGCCGGGCAATGAGAATCCACAACGGGATCGACAGGC
>JAKSAW010000558.1 GCA_022361455.1 Pseudomonadales bacterium
AAGTGAATCAGAGGGTTCTGCCAGCATTCGCATGCCTGCTGTTGAAGGCACCTACGAATTAAAACTGGTTAATAACAAGCGAGAACTAATACTGGATGCTGGGCTTATCGAAGTCGCTTATGAAAATAATATTTCTTTGAGTGCTCAAGCGTTTGCAGTGCCGGGTGTTGAAATTCCAGTAACCTTCGAAGGCTCGACTCAAACATCAGATAGATTGTTGTTAAGAGAAACCATTAGCCCTGTTGCCAACGATGTGGCTAAGTTCCGCAACACTGGCAATTTATCCGAAGGCGAGTTGAACCTAGATACACCCAATGAGCCAGGAATTTACGCGCTTGAAATGGAAAATCCTGGGCGTGTTGTAATGGCTTCGGGTGGAATCGTTAATGTCTTGGATGCAACCACGCTAGGCGTATATGCCGATGCGCGCATTGTCCCACTGAGTGGGTCGGTAAATGTAGCTTATAGTGGCGCGCTAAACAGCGATGATATTGTGGGAGTGTTTACCCAAGCAGCCGATAATGCGGCATCCATTACCGAAGCAACTCTTGGTTCCAGTGACACCATTGGTGCAAACGTATTCACCGCACCTGATGCTAGCGGTGTTTATGATGTGCGCTTGTTAACGGCTAGCCGCGAGGCACGAGTTGATCCTAGTAAGATCTATGTACTGGATGACGAGGTAACCGGTATTTATACCACCTTGGTGGTTAGAGCAGGTGAAACGGTTCCTGCATTGTTTGCCAGCGCAGACGCCTCCCCAGACATGGTTGCCGATAAGGTGGCATTCTATCCTTTGGGTTCGACTAATCAGGCAGACGTTATCAGTCCTACACGAGTGAGTGCGCAAAGTGGTGCGGTAAATATTCGCGTTCCGACCATTGCTGGTGAGTATGTACTTCGCTTGGTGAATGCATCCTACGAGGTGATCACTTCTAGTGAGACCATCACGGTACTCCCTTACGATGGCGATATTGATCCATAGAGCTTGCCATTTGAATGAAAAAGGCCTCTTTTGAGGCCTTTTTTTATGCCGATTTCTTATAAGTCCGTGAGTTTGGATTTGCTTCCTAAAAACACTAGCTATGCTTAATTGGATAGGGTTAGTGATTGGGAATAGCGAGTGAAATTAGTAAGGACATTTTGGTTTTTAGTACTGAGCATGGCGGTGACGCCCGTGTTTGCCAGTAGCTTAGTCGTTACCCCTCAAGGACATAGTTTCGAGGTAGGAAAAGGCGTTCAGTATCTCGAAGATCAAACTCATGAGCTCTCTTTTGATCAGGTGCGTGCAGATACAGAACGCTGGAAAGTGAGCGATGATCGTGTATTTAACATGGGGTACAACGAATCATCGTGGTGGCTGAAATTCACCTTTCAAAATACGGTTGAAAACCAGCAATGGCTGCTAGAAATATCCTATGCCGTATTAGATTTTCTCGAAGTTTACGTTATCGATGCCAACAATGGCGTGACTACTTATCCCATGGGCGATAAATCGCTTTTCCATAATCGTCCTATCGAGCATCGCTACTTTGTTGTTCCGCTGGAGCTATCTCAAAACGAGCAAGCCACTGTTTATATCAAAGTGAAGTCTTCTAGTTCTGTTCAGGTGCCCATAACCTTGTGGGATAGAGAGGTATTCAACGCTTCTGATATTGGGCGTACAGCCATCCATGGGCTCTATTATGGTGGTTTGGTCATTATCGCTATCTACAATTTGCTGATCTATCTGGCACTGGGTGAGCGCACCTATCTTTATTATGTTGGATATGTGCTCGCAATGTTTTCTTTTATGGCGAGCTTAAATGGTTGGGCATTTCAATTTCTATGGCCCCACGCAACACTTTGGAACGACACGGCAATTTTAATATCGCTAGATCTGGTTGTGTTGTTTGGTGTGTTATTTACACGGCGCTTTCTTGATATAGAAAAGCTATCTAGTCCGCTAAATCTCTCGTCCTTAGCGATCGCTGTCATTAGCGCAACTTTGTTTGTGTTGTTGTTATTTCTTCCCTACAGCATGGGCATTCGAATCATTATTGTGTTTGCGGTGTTTGGATGCTTTTGGGCTCTTTTTGCTGGTTTGTTTGCATGGCGCCGAGGTCACCAATCGGCTGCAATCTATGTGGTTGCATGGTCAGGACTTTTGGTTGGTGGTGTTATTCTCGCTTTAAACAAAATTCATATCTTTCCACGAAATGTCTTTACCGATTATGCCACGCAAATGGGATCTTTGATGGAAGTGCTGCTTTTGTCTTTTGCATTGGCTGAGCGTATCAACAAAGAAAAAGCCTTGCGCTTTGCGGCGCAGCAAGAGGCGTTAACAGTGCAGCAACAGGCTAATGAAGATTTAGAAAAGCGTGTTACCGAACGTACACTAGAATTGGAAGAAGCCAATAAAAAATTGCAAGAACTGAGTGATACCGATCAGTTAACAGGTCTTAAAAATCGCCGTTATTTGAATCAGTATATTGATAAGGAAATTTCCCGAGGTGCCCGTTATCAACACGACGTCGCTATTTTGTTAATCGATATTGATCACTTTAAATCAGTCAATGATACCTATGGTCATTTAGTCGGTGACGATTGTCTTCAGCAAGTAGCAAAGCGTATTAGTGATCAAATGCGTTGGCCCACAGATTTAGCGGCCCGCTATGGCGGAGAAGAATTCTGTATCGTCTTGCCTGAGACTGAACTTCAAGGCGCATCGATTGTGGCTGAGCGGGTTCGCGCAAATGTAAAGGCTCATTTGATAGAGACCCGTCATAAGGAACTCGATATTAGCGTCAGTATTGGTGTTTACGCCGCCGTGCCGAAATCTGCTGAACAGGTCAATGAGTTTATAGCGCTCGCTGATGAGGCCCTTTATCGCGCTAAGGATAATGGCCGTAATCGTGTTGAGTCGACAGAACCTCAATAAAATTAGTAAGTTATAGCTTGCTCGTTAACCTCTCATCCATATAAAACACTTCGATTGCCCCCATTGGGTAACTTTTACTATTGTCTCAACAGAAACATCCCGCCGATGATGCCATTGTCTTTAGGAACCAATTTAAGGGGAGGTTCTTGAGGGTTCGATAATAATATTTAAAAGTTTGCCAAGATGTTTTTTGAGGGGAAGGGAATGTCTTACCAATTAGAAAATAATAGATTAAGTCATATGCTGGCCATTGTATTGCTGTTAATTGCTGGGGCTGCTAGTGGAAAAGTAATGGCGCTACAGTTAGGTCAGCCTGTTAATATTATTCCTAATCCGGAGTTACCTGATCAAGCACAGGTAGATACATCTAATAATAATCTTGATGTAGTCATGCATAATGGCGAGTTGTATTTTGCTTGGCGGACGAGTACTTCGCATTTTGCTAGTGCTAATACCTTACTGCAGGTGATGCGCCAAACTCAGTCTGGAGAATGGGTGTATGAGCATTCTATTTTTACTGGCCGCGATTTACGCGAACCACGCTTCCTATCGTTGAATGGTGAATTGTTCCTGTATTTTGCTGAATTGGGCATTAACCCAATCGCCTTTCAACCTGGTAAAACACTTTTCACAAGAATGGATTCACAAGGGCAGTGGCAGGATACGCAAGTATTATTTGATGATGGTTTTATCCCTTGGCGCATCAACTTTGTTGATGATCAACCCATTATGATTGGTTACAAAGGTGGCGAGACAATCTATGAAACTGATCAAAGCGAATTGTCTTTGATGTTATTAACAACCGCAGATGGAATTCAGTGGCAACCAGCATTTAATGACGATGGCGTTGTGTTGCGTAGTGGATTGTCTGAAACTGATTTTGTTATTACCGATCAATACTTAGTTGCTGTCGGCCGCAACGAAGCGGGTGATGCTGATGGTTGGGGCTCCAAAGTTTGTCGTGCTCCTTTGGATAATTTAAGCCAATGGCATTGTATGCCGGATCGCCGCAAATATGATTCGCCCTTGGTACTTGAGCAAAATGGCGAAGTGTATTTAGTTGCAAGGCGACAATTAATGTATGGCGGCAACTATGATTTACGCTGGCGTAACTTGTCATTTCAATTCCAGAATATTTTGTATCAAGCTTTTTATTGGCTGTCTCCAAAACGTTGCTCAGTGTGGCGAGTTGATGTGAATGAATTAGCGGTTGATTGGTTGGAGGATCTACCATCTGCAGGAGATACTTGTTTCCCCTCTGCTATTCGCCAGTCCGATGGTAGCTTTGATATTTATAATTATTCCAGTGATTACAATAGCGGCTCCCGCTGGAGCTGGCTTAAAGGCCAAGTGAGTCCCACCCATATCTATAAAATAAATCTAAAGTTAAATTAGCTAATCCTAGGTATCGTAGATACTAGATCATAAGATTAGATTCGCTATAAATTCGCAGTCCTTGCTGCAAAATCATCCTGATCGTGTTAATTCTACTTGTTCAAGCAAGTGGGATTAGCATGATGAAAATAATAATAAGCATTCTATTGGCACTTTGGTGTTTGCCATCCATCGCCCAAGACAGGGTGCTGGTTATGGGTGACAGTTGGGCGTCTTTCATTCATTGGAGTGGTGCGCTGCAAAAAGTTGTAAACCAATATCAAGCAGAGCATGCAGGCTCCTATGACTTTCATCTCCGTTATTTACAGCTTCCAGGCACTAAGGCTTATCAGTGGAATTCATCCTGGGGGCGCTTTTTAACTTACTGGAAGCTAAGGAAACAAGAGCCTGTTGATGTGGTGATTCTTAGTTTAGGCGGCAATGATTTTATTGAGTTGGTGGATAAACATCAGATGCCTTCGGAACAAAAGCGAACCTTCCAAGAGATAACTAATAATATTCAGGGTGTTATTGATCAGCTACAGCAATGGTCTCCAGGTGTGCGAATACTTTTATTAGGTTATGACTATCCTAATTTTGAAGAGTCGTTAGAAAACTGGCTGGTGGGTGATCCAGATAGGGGATATTGGAAAAGTTTAGGAAGACCTGACACTGTCGAAGCCAATCGATTAATCACTGATTTTGAAGAGTACAAATTCCAGCTGGCTGAACAAATGCAACACGTGCAATACGTGAATAACTTAGGCCTGATGCAATCAATTTATGGGTTACCAAAACATGGCATACCCGCTGACGAGTTATTGGAGCCTTCCAGCGTAGACTTTGTGCCGGGTGGTGATATCAATTTTGCGTCACCCGCTGTAGGTATGTTAACCCTGCCTGGACATGTAGATTCAATTCATTTAAGTCTCGAAGGTTATCGCTTAGCGATGGATCGGTTGCTTACGGACTTTTTGCTGCCACTGCTACAGAATTCGTCTAGAAATTAATATCGCTTATTATGCGCTTGAGGGTGTTCTCAAATTGTGATCCACCCATAATGCTGTGGGTCAAGCCGCCATATTGAGTGCTGTAGGGATAGTCATCGCTATTGATTTTTTCAGTGGGGTTTCCATTATCATTGCTGGCATTGATATTCACATGAAGCATCGCTGCTCCCAAGGTGTAGCTCAACAGCTGATGAAAGAGCATTCCCGCATGTTCTGGCTTGCAACCAGCATTGATTAAGCAAGCGAGTGTGTTCTCAAAAATATTGAGTGAGGCGATGCCAATATTATCGCTATTGATCATTAGAGTAAGATATTCAGGTTCATCGATTGTAGCGTTGTAGATATCAATAAAGGTGCTTGCTAGCCATTTTTGCCAGTCTTCTTCTTTTGAATTCTGCTTATGGGCGCGGACAACAAAGTCAGCCACTAAGTCGCGAACAATATCTTGTTTGTTCTCATAGTGATTATAAATCGACATGGGTCCAGCACTTAAGTGGGTCGCAATCTTGCGAATACTTAGCGCTTCGATACCATCTTCTCTTAGCACCGACTTAGCTGCTTCTAGTATCACCGGCTTACTAAGTGAGCCCCTTGCTCTACGTTTTTTTTCTGTGCTTTCTGTCATGCAATCAACTTACTTAATTTGATTTTAGAGTAAATGGTAGTGCTAGCTGTTTGAACACTCCATTACCATCAACTCCTGTGACGCCAACGGCCTGCGCATTTGGAGTAGCTTTGGGTAGAAACCAAGTGCCAAAAACCAAATCCCAAATAATTAAATTGCTACCATAGTTGTGATTGGCAAGCTTGGTATCTTTCATATGGTGCCATCGATGTAATTCCGGCGATGAAACAATATAGTTGAGCCAACCAAATCTAACATTGACGTTACCATGTTGCCAAAAGCCATGCATCACACTAAAAGTGGTGGCGAGATAAATAACCAAGCTATCTGCGCCCATAGCAACAGCAGGTAAGTTTGCCAATACCGGTATGGCAATAATATCAATGTAGTGAAATCTCGTTGCGTTTAACCAGTAAAGTTTTTCTGGGTTGTGATGTACGCAATGAATTCGCCAAAAGAAAAAGCTTTCATGCTCTAAACGATGTAGCCAGTACGTCATAAATTCAGCCAGTACTAAAAATAACAGTATCTGAAAAACAAGTGGCCAATCCTGCGGCCATAAATTTAAGCCAAACCAGTTGGCTAGAGTGCCTGCAGCCGCAGCCATTGCTATTGCGACAAAAACTTCTGCTCTTAGTAACACATTATTTAAAAAGAAAAGGCCTAGATCGCTGGCAATGTTCGATTTCCACTCTGGTCTCCAGTGGCTAGAAAAAGGTTGCCAACGTTCCATTAAATATACCCATAACCCGGACAAAACTACGGGTAGCAAATACATTAAATACTGATGAAACTTGTCCTCGTAGAGGGCCCATTCTGATCCAAAGAGGGAAAGAGTAATCAGTTGCGCGCCTGGCTCGGAAGGAATATTCCCTGCCATCCAAATGGCAAACCCCATACCTAGCACTATCACTAATGGGTAGCTGGCCCAAGCAAAGGCGGTGCGGATCGCGGATAGTTGTGCTGCCGATGAAATATCTTTTGAGTTGTTCATAGTTCTGCCTAACGTACGGTGCATGTTTATAAAGTACAGTGTACGTTTTTGGTTGTCAACCCAGTTCTCGATTTGGCTCCAGCTAGATCACTTGGGGGTATGCTTTCAGAAAAAGTGAAGCTTCCGTGATACTTTCGTGAGGAATTGGCGGTGGCGCCAGATTCATAATCGATTCCGTTCTTTGAGTAAAAGGTTCTCCCAATTAGAAAGGAAAAACGATATGAAACTTGGCACTAAACTAATTCCAGCCTTAATTCTGGCTTCCGGCGCTACTGCTTCCGTGGCCGCTGATTTTGATGTCACCATCCAAAATTTAACCCGTGGCACCTATTTCACGCCGTTGTTAGTGGCAGCGCACCCTAGCAGCGCTAGCCTATTCAGCTCTGGTGAAGCTGCATCAGCAAACTTACAGGCAATGGCAGAAGGCGGCGATATCTCAGGCTTGGCTTCAGATTTAGATGCTTTGGGCGCTACTCAATCTAATAATCCAGCCGCAGGTTTGCTTGGCCCAGGTGCTTCAGCGACTGCCTCTTTGAATACAGACTCTGCAGAAGCTAATACGTTGTTATCCATCGTGGGCATGATTCTCCCCACTAACGATGGCTTTGTTGCCGCAAATGGCATCGAGATTCCCACAGCACCTGGCGAATATAGCTACTACCTCAACGCTTACGATGCCGGTACCGAAGCAAACGATGAGATTCGTGGTAGTGGTGCCCCAGGAGAAGCCGGATATCCCGCGCCAGGTCCAATCGATGCAGCATCAGGCACAGGTGGTACTGGAGTTGCCGCAACTGTCGAAGGCTATGTGCATATTCACCGTGGCGTATTAGGCGATACGGATGCGACAGGTGGTTTGAGTGACATCGATAGCACCTTGCATCGTTGGTTAAACCCAGTTGCAAAAGTCACTATCACTGTTCGCTAATAGCGCTGTTACTGGAGAATTTAACATGACCAATTCAAAACTATTTTCCCGTTCAGGTTGGCGCTTAATAGGTATGGGATTGATTAGCCTAGGGTTAGTTGCTTGCGGTAGTGATTCAGATACTGAGTCTACTTACGAATATGAGGTAACGATTACTAACTTAACTGCTGCTCAGCCATTCTCACCGGTGGCGGTAGTGCTTCATAAAGAAAACTGGCAAGCCTTTGAGCTCGGTGAATCAGTTTCTGAAGGTGTAGAAATGATTGCAGAGTCTGGAGATAACTCACTGTTCTTGCAGGACGTTGCTAGTAATGAGGATGCCTACAGTGGTGTCAGTGGCGCCGGTATTGTGGGGCCAGGTGGTTCGGAAACCATTTCAGTTGAGGCGCAAGCATCTGGAACTATTTCATTGTCGTTGGTGTCAATGCTGGTGAATACCAATGATGCGCTTACTGCTTTGCAAACGGTAAACGTGTCTTCGTTAGATGTTGGTGACGCTATGTCATATCGATTGCGTACCTATGATGCTGGCACAGAAGCCAATAGCGAATCGGCAGATACGATTCCTGGGCCAGCCGCAGTGGGAGGCTTACGTGAAGGCTTTAATTCGGAGCGAGATGACGTTCGTGACGAAGCCTATGTGCATGCTGGTGTAGTGACACAAGATGACGGCTTGGCGACGTCTACGTTAACACAAGCCCACCGTTGGGATAATCCAGCAGCTGCAGTGACTATTCGCCGAATTCAGTAAGTAGAAGAACTGATTATTTGCGGTAAACAATATTGCTAGCGAAGTTCATGCTGGGGTGGCTCAAAGCGCCCCAGCTTTTAGTTTTAATTTTTCTACTGAGGGGCGGTGATTAGGGTGCAAATAACAAAAAAAAGATTTCTTGTCGTCGAAGACGAAACAGACATTGCAGAGCTAGTTGCCCTACATTTGAGTGATTTGGATGCAGAGGTGACTCTAGTTAATTCTGGCCCGGAAGGTTTAGAAAAAGCCCTCTCCAATTCATGGGATGTGATTGTTTTAGATTTGCGCTTGCCGGGCATGGATGGCATTGATGTGTGCCGTAATATTCGTAATCAAGGTATTAATATCCCCATCATAATGCTAACGGCCAGATCGACAGAGCTTGATCGAGTTCTAGGTTTAGAGATTGGTGCTGATGACTATATGACAAAACCATTTTCCGCATTGGAGCTTCAAGCCCGGGTTAAAGCACTACTAAGACGCTCTGCAATTCAAGAGCATCAACAAGTTTCCACTGCAGATGACTTGGCAGTAACTACCTTAAAGTATGGTGTGTTGAAAATTGATAAGCGGCGCCGATTAGTCTGGCTTAATGAAGTGTCAGTTGAGCTAACTAGCAAAGAGTATGAATTACTATGTTACTTTGCTGAAAACCCAGGTGTGGCGTTTAGTCGCAGTGAGCTTCTCGATAAGGTTTGGGGCTATCATCATCAAGGCTATGAGCATACCGTTAATTCCCATATTAATCGTTTACGTGGCAAGCTTGAGAAAATAGAAGGTTGTCCTCAATATATTCAAACTGTGTGGGGCGTGGGCTATCGCTTTCAAGCACCCGATAGCGAAACGACGCTTGCATCATGAAAAAGTTACCCTTACATATTCAATTAACCGTAAGCGTTATCGCGATTGTTGTGACGCTGTCTCTCAGTTTTTTAGTGTTGGCTTTATGGAGTCATCAAAACTATTACAATGAAACCTCGCAGCGTATGCATTTGGGGTTGGCGGAGTATATTGTCGATCACCAATATGAACCGTTAATTCATCAGGGTGTAGTTAATAAAAAAGCATTAAAGCAATTGGCTATGCATACAATGGCTATTAACCCATCGGTAGAAGTTTATTTAATCGATACTTTTGGTGGCATTTTAGGGCATGCCTTGCCCTTAGAGTCTGTAAAGTTAAATGCAGTCAATATAGACCCAGTATTACATCGCTTGGGCTCCGATGATGGAACGTTTCGTGTCATTTTGGGTGATAACCCTCGATTGCCAACGGAACAATGGATTTTCTCAGTCGCTCCAGTTATGGATGAATCTAAGCTTGCCGGCTATCTCTACGTTATGTTGAGCAGCAGCACACAGGAAAGCATTTTTAATCAAGTTCGCGGTAGCCATATCTCGCAGTTAATTCTAATTGCTGTAGCCGCCTTGGTTTTGTTGGCGGTTGTAGTAAGTTTATTTTTGTTGAAGAAGCTTACCCAGCCGATTCGAAGATTGTCATCAGAAATTAATAGTTTCCAACAGAGTGATTGGATGGCCGGACCAGATAAACCTGAATCTCACTCAGAAATAGAAATACTGCGTAATAATTTCTACGCAATGCGTACTCGAATTATTGGTCAATTTAGACGTCTACAAGAAAGTAGCCGATTACGAAGGGAATTGATTTCCAATATATCCCATGACCTAAGAACGCCGCTGGCCTCAATGCAAGGTTATATCGAAGCGGTAATGATGAAAAGCGACCAGCTTTCCAAAGAGGAAAGCCAGCGTTATTTAGGGGTGGCTCATAAAAATTCGCGCCGTTTAACAACCTTGGTGACCGAGCTGTTCGAGCTTTCTAAATTAGAAGCTGGTCAGGTTAAGCCAGATTTTGAGCCTTTTTGCTTGCTCGAGTTGATCTATGATATTGCGCGAGATTATGAGCTAGAAGCGAAAGAAAAATCGATAAAGTTAGCGATAACGTCAGAGCAGAAAGATTACAAAGTGGTTGCTGACATTGGGCTCATGCAGCGTGTATTACAAAACCTTATCGATAATGCGCTGCGATTTACACCACAGGGTGGCGAGGTAAATATTGCATTGCAGCCTGTCGAAGGTAAGGTGCAGGTAATTGTTGCTGATTCGGGGCTTGGTATTGATGATAAAGACCTTCCATATATTTTTGATGCCTATTATTCAACGGAGAACAGTCCAGAAGCGGAAGTTAATAGAACGAGGAAAAAAGGTACAGGTCTCGGACTGGCTATTGTGAAGAAGATACTAGATTTGCACGATTCAAATATTATTGTGCAAAGCGAACAAGATAAAGGCACCTTGTTTCGCTTTGAATTGCAGTATGCATAGTGCGTGATAGTAGAGGAGCTGCTATTGCTTAGGCTGCCAGCCTGGCGGCCTTAATAGGTAGCCGAAAAACTGTCCAATGCTTTTGGCTTTCCGTAAATCTCGAAAGAGCTTGGGGAATTCATAAAATTGAACAACAAATGGGTTCTTCGATGTCATAGGCGTTGTTAAGCCATAGGTTGGTAGTTTGGTTTCCTTAGCAAAGGTGCCGAATATTCGATCCCAAATAATTAAGATGCCACCATAATTAGTGTCAATATACTCTTTGTCCGATCCATGATGTACGCGATGATGCGAAGGCGTATTAAATACCCATTCGAGTGGGCCAAGTTTTCCTACCATTTCATTGTGAATCCAGAATTGATAGGCCTGTATTAAAATCTCGGCGGCAAATATAAAGATCGGATGAAATCCCATTAGTAATAACGGAATGTGAAATAACGCCGATACTATGGGGTCGAACAAGCTAAAGCGAAAGGCTGTAGCAGTATTCATCACATTGGAACTATGGTGAACTGAGTGAGCAAGCCAAAATAGTCTTATTTTATGAAGACAAAAGTGTTCTACATAGTAAGTGAAGTCTGCCATCAGTAGCACTAGCAAGAACGAATAAGTATTGACCGGCATTTTCCAAGGTATAAGTTTATAGATGGCGAAGTAACTGTAAACCGCAACCGCAAAAATCATGATTTCGGTAATGTAGTAGGGGATCTGGGTAACGATGCTGGATACAGTTTCTAGCAATCGATTCTTTGAAAGTCGATGATTAGCTGCATCGTCTAGTAATTCCAGACCTAGGAAGAGCAAGGCGAACACCAATACCCAATCGTAAACATCCACAGACATTTGCTCGAAGTAATCAGTGATCGATAACAGATGGCTAGAATCGATTAAATATGCGATTAATTGATCCATAGTTATTAACTCTTATCGAGTCACGCGAACATAGGCTGTTTGCGAAATAATATTGAATTCACGATCCAAGATGTAGGATTCGTAGTCTTTCTGGTAGTTAAGAACGCCGGCCGTTTTTGGTGGATCGTTCCAAACATCAAGCACAGACTTAGCTTTAAGAAAATCGCCCGCTGGAATTTCAACAAGACTGAAGTCCGAACTCTGACTGCTATTCTTTGCCGCATATCCAATCACAATCTCGATATTAGAATGGGCGGAATTGAAATGTTGGTATACAAGTAATATTTTAGATTTGCTTTTAACGTTTGGATCCTTATGCAGGTCATCATGATTATAAAATTGGCGCCAAACTTGGCTGAGTTGTGTTTCCATATTCTCGTTGAGACGAAGAGTAAAAGGTAGGCCAATCACTACCTTGTTAGCGCGTTTAACCAGCTCATATTGAGTGTTGTTTTCTACGTTAGTAGCAGGCGCAGTCGGTTTCATTGGTAAATTAACTTCAGGTTGTGCCGCGGCTGTATCTTGCGTTGGTAGTCTCTCGGCTATCGGCGCAAGTAGTTGGTCGTTCCAATGGGACATTTGCTGGTTGTTTGGCCAATAGGACTTGATCACCAGCGCCATAAATAAAAACATCATTAATATCGCTAATAGATAAATGCCCCTGATGAGCGGGTTGTGTCTTGGTAATTCCATAGTCAATTCAGATAGTAAGAGTTGTTTAGAAGGTTTACATAGAAATGGTTTAGAGCACTAAATCATGAAAGCAGCTAATAGCAACAATAAACCAGAGTAGAATCACGGCCCAGTAAGCGGCAGGCTCGAAAGATCGATAAAAAGCTCGGTGGAGATAAACATCACCAGCAACAAGATCTCGAGCTAACCAAACTAAAAGGGCCGCACCTAACAAGTGAAGAGCGCTCATGGATTCTATTCTCCTTCGCTACTATCAGTATTTTTACCGATAAAGCGTTCTGCTTCGGGAGACTGAAAAAAATCACTAACATTGCTCTCGAATAATCTTGAACCGAGAAACTGATGAAAATCCACCAAAATTCTTTCCATGGAAACTAGCTTGCCACCCTTGGCTAGCGTGGAATACATGCCTTTATGAACTCTTTCACAAATATCTTTGTCTTCAGCGAAAAAAGCCTCGGTAAATGCTTGTTCGGTTTTATTTTCATGCTTGCCGCTATAGCTTGATATGCCAGCGGATCGTATATAGCTATGATCTTTATCGATTGGTAATACCTGAATCCACGATAGCCCTTCGTAAGTTAAAATACCTACAAATGACGGAGGTAAACTAATCAGAACATAATGATCATAAGCTTCGGGATAATCGCCGCGAAACCATTTCATTAATTTGCTCGAAGTATCCAGCATCTTGCCGCCGGTTAAAGTCCATTCCGAGTGGCCAGCAATATAATATGCTTGCTTAGTAGGTGTCACAGTTTCTAATGTTTGCTTATGCACCTTGAATAAATGATAACTTTCCATGGCGTTTTCCATCGCCAGCTTCCAGTTGGCATTCCAATACTCGGTTGTTGATTTAAAGCCGTTTTCAAAACTTGGCAAATTAAAGTAACCAAGATAGTCGTCGATACCTGCAAGCCTTTTGGCTAGTGGTTCGGGATTACTGCTTAAATTGACAAAGAGCAATCCGTGCCAGCTTTCTATAAAGAATGTTGGCAAGCAGTGCTGATCTTTATCGATATTAATATCACCTGGTAATGGCGCTGCTTTTAACTCGCCATTATCTTTATAGGCCCAAGCGTGGTATGGACACACGATATGCTTTTCAACCTTACCAAAGCCTTCATCTAAAAGGGGGGTGCCCCTATGTCGACAAACGTTTGAAAGCGCTCGTATCTCGTTGTCTTGGCCCCTTATTACGGCAATTGGCTCTCCGGCCAAGGTGATAGCGAAGTAATCGCCACAATTGGGTAGCTCTTGTTCAGCAACCACAAACACCCACTCATTTCTAAAAACAGTCTCTGCTTCAAGCTCGTAAGCGCTCTGTGAGCGGTAGGCTGAAAATGGCAGGCTCTCTGCTTCCTCTAGTGGAGCCATTGCTATTCGCTGATAGTCCTGCAGTGCTGATTGCTCTTGTCGATCGTAAGAACTAGTCACATCTCTCTCCAGTAAGCGTCATGGCTAAGGTATTGGTCTATAAATCTCACTATAGAAGTAAATGAGATATTATTTGTGAGTCATGGTTGTATCATATCAATGATAAAGATGTGGGTCAATAGTGTCTCATATCTGTGTTGGTCAAATACCTCCTATTTGCTATGATTCGGGTGTGTCTCATTGTTCGAAGTGATTGAAATGAAAGCAAAAGATGCTCGCGCAGCACGATCCCATAGAGCCCTACTGGATGCTGGCCTAGAGCTGCTGTTACAGAAGCCTAATGCAACCTTAACGGAAGTCGCTACTCATGCGGGCGTGGGCAGAGCCACCTTGTACCGCCATTTTGATACTCGTGAAGCGCTGGTAAAAGCGCTGGTATTGGAATGCTTGCAGGTGACCGAGGAAGTAGTGGCCCCCATAAAAGAGCAAAACTTGGGCGCCAAGGCGCAAATAGAGGCAACGCTTAGGGCCGTTGTGCCATTAGCCGATCGCTTTCACTTTTTACTCTCGCTATGGTCCATTGCCAGCGACGATGAGCAAGTGAATCAAATCTATGAAGATCAACTCAATCAATTGCACCAAATCATAGAAGCTGCAAAGCAAGAGGGTAGTATTAAAGCTGGATTAGATAGCGGCTGGATAGTGAGTATTATCGACGGCATGCTGTATTCAGCTTGGTGGATGATCGGCCAAGGCCATTTAACCGAGGAACAGGCGACAGAGCATGTGCTGGAAACTCTGTTCGCGGGTGTCGGCGGGGAGTAGGTCCATGTGTTGGTTATATATGCTGATAGCCAATACAAATTAAGTGGATATAAATAATTGATTTTAACTATTTATCTGTGAGCGTTAGAATTTTCCTTAAGTAAAGTCGATAACCAATAAATAGATTAGAGATTTAATATTAGAGAGCAGAGCTGAAGTTAACAGCTAATAAGAGGAGAGCAAAAATGTCGGATGAAGTAAATTACGGACCATTAGTAGGATTGATTGGTGAGTGGAAA
>JAKSAW010000747.1 GCA_022361455.1 Pseudomonadales bacterium
CACTATTAAAACAGTCTGGTTTTTGGACACCAGGTACAGCAATTGGTGACATGCTACAAAAACAAATGGAAGAAATTGGCAGTATTACTTTTGAGGCGAAAGCCGCTTAACAAAAGGTAATGCTTTACTCGGCTCCTTTTACCTCGCACTCAAGCTATTAGGAGCCTTCTTTTTTTAATACTCAATCAAGCTCATAGACAACCAAATAGTCACGCTTTTAGTCCATAGGGACTAACGCCCCATCGTTACTATTAACTCAAAGATATGTGATTATGGTTCTAACCGTTTAATCGATATCCAAAAAATGAAACTCTTAAATTCAACTTATATCCGCGCAGGAAATAAAAAAAACCGAGTAAATCTGAGCGGCTCCGATCAGATTTCATCAAATATTGGCGTACCTATGATTCTTTTTTTTGAAGAAAGAATTGATGAGCAAGCTATCCATAACGCATTGATGGAAATATTACCCGAATGGTACGTTTTTGCAGGTCGAATCAAGCGTGGAAAAGACAATAAACCCTATATAGATTGCAATGATGCGGGCATGCTACTGGAAACTTACGAACACCGCATGGAAATGCCTCATCCCAATATTGATACTCCACTACGTGGTGCTTTGCGAAAGTTTCACAAAGTCATCATGCCTTGGCAGGTAGAAAATAAGGATCAACCAGTCTGTGTTATTCAGCTTCATCATTTTGTTAATGATGCAAATGAAAATAGAGGCTCTATTTTTTCGATTACCACCTGCCATACAGTAGCTGATGGCTGGGGGATGTGGGTTTTCACTGAAGCGATAAGCCAATCGATACAAGGCAAATCCCGCCAAAAGCCAAACCATGATAGAAGCTCAATAAAAGAGATAGCTCAGCAACACATGGAAACGCTTGCCGAAGCTGGTCGCAAGCCAAACTCACCAAGACTGTCAGATGCCAATCTACTACAAAAGGGAATATTTACTCTTCGCGTCTTAAAAAATGTCATTTTTACTAAGCCTAATGAGCTGTTTCTGCTAACAGCGGATAAAATCGAATCCATTCGTTCGAGCCAGCCAGACAAACGCTTAAGTAGACAGGATATCGCCATAGGCGTTATCGCAAAAGCCATGCAATTAGAAAGTGTTGGTGCGCTATACAATATGCGACTCGATAAAGAATTTTCAGTGCCACAAAACTTTTCAGGTAACGCGCTGGTTTATCGTGAATTTAATATGAGCGAAAGCCCGGACAATGATAAGTCCATAGCTTGGTATGCGCAAAAATGGCGAGAGGCGAATCACAGCGACGATAGTTTGGATGTAATGCAGTACATAGTACATTTGGAGGATCGTTACGACGCTGGGCTAATTAAGAATGTACTACCTTTAAATTTGTTTACCATTTTTGATAAAGGCATTTTAATCAACAACTATAGTGTTTTCCCAATCTATAACGTCGATTTTGGCGGTGGGCCAGCCTTTTGGTATGAAATGCTTCCACTTCCATTTAGAGGGGCTTTGATAACAAATACGCCGAAGAATGACGGGGGAATGATACTCAATTTAACCGCTGATCAATGGCAACTGGACAACGTAAGACGTTTGCTTCGCGACTAGACAGCTAAGCAACCGCCACTTTTAGTTCCCAAGTGACGCTATCTCGAGAAACGCTTAAACGGATTCAGAGACCTGGCGAGCAAAACCAACATTCGCTTTTATCGCTCCCTTTCCCACGTCGCACGCTAAAAAGGGAGCCTACTTTTTCTATTTGTTTTTACGACTAAACTGAATATTGCAAGGATCTGCTGGCCATTTAATACCAACACCTGAATATGGCTGAGGATTCTTTTTAAGCAATTTCATATCATAATTCTGGATTAATTTGGCCATCAAAATCTTTATTTCAAGTTTTGCAAAATGAACGCCGGCGCAACGACGGGCACCTCCACCAAAACCAATCAAACTAAAGGTTTTACCACCCTCTTGACGCTCAGGTGAAAATCGCAGCGGATCATACCGCTCAGGATTAGCAAACACCTCTGGAATATTATGGGCAGTTTCCGGGGCAACAAATACAAAATCTCCCCGTTTGATTTCATAGCCATTAAATTCCATATCGTCACGAACTCCACGCATAATGATATGCGCTACCGGATGCTTTCTTTCCGATTCCAAAATAGCCCAATCCAAATGCTTCAATTCCTTGAGTTTCTCTGGTGAATAATCTTGCTCGTCGCCAAGTACTTCTTGTAGTTCTTGCTTGACCAAAGCCATGTATTCTGGATTTTCAAGTAAATCCAACAGAGTCCAGCTTGTTGCCCCAACCGTCGTTTCATGGGCTGCCCATGGTATAAAAAGAAGCATTCCTACTAGGATTTCATCGGGAATAGTTCTGCCATCTGAATAAGTAGATTCAATGAGTTCTTGGAATAGGTCCTTAGGTTCTACAGGATTAGCTCTACGTTCCTGCATAAACTGACAGATCATATTCTCAATTTCTTCTTTCGCCTTTCTGCTTTTTTTGAACCTAGGAATTGGTAGCCAATTGGGCAGTACTACGTCCGCTCCCCGCGAAAAATCACGGAACATATAAAAATACTCAGCTCCGAGCTTCTCGCGAAAATCTGTACCAAAGAAGGCCCGAGCGCCAATGTGCATAACCACGGGACCAAAGGCGTCTGTTACATTGAACGTGCTTTTTTTACCAAGCGTGTTGTCCATAAAATTCTCTACTTCATCGACGATCAGGTCGACAAAGCGATTATTATTTTTAAGCAAGGGAAGAAAAACCTTCATTTGTTCCTTCGCTTCGCTTTGATGTGCAAACGTAAACAGCTTTTTATCGAACATCTTAAGTAGAGTTTCATAGCCCTGACGGATTGAGAAAATTCCGTCCGTCTCTTTAAAAAACAACTCATGATATTGAGGGCCGAGCATAAAATGCCCTTTTCGGCGGCCTAAATCGATGGTGAACAACATGCCATGTTCCTCATAACCGCGCCGAATCACTTTGTGGGGATCTAAAAAAAACTCAAGGCCATGCCCTATTACGGGAAGGCGTTTACTCACCATAGGTGGTTCAACATAGTCTGTTACTTTCAACGTTTCCGAGGCGCTCGCCATATCTTCTTCTCCATCTGAATTGCTCTACGTTTGCCTAGATGCTTGTAAAACTAAAACTGAATATATCTTGCGCCTTTTCAACGGTGTATCTTAAACCAGGCCAATCTTCTTGGAGATTAGGCCAAGCTATTCAGCATACTTAAATTGGGGAAATATGATGAAGAATCTGGGGATGGCATTC
Source organism: Pseudomonadales bacterium (assembly GCA_022361455.1). Lineage (GTDB taxonomy): Bacteria > Pseudomonadota > Gammaproteobacteria > Pseudomonadales > Ketobacteraceae. The sequence continues at coordinate 3,285 of JAKSAW010000747.1, forward strand.
GCAAGGCCGCATATAAGACCCAGCAGTCACGCAGCCTCTAGCCGATTGGGAACTACTCTAATTCGAGCGACTTCATCGAGCGTTATGTACAAAAAGGCACCACATCTTTCGCTAATGAGAATCAATCTCATAAAAATGGGTCGATAAAATCCATTAATTAGCAGGATTTAATAAGTACCATTTAAGTTCACGACCGACCTTGAGTATAATATGCGCCCCGCGAGTGGCATGTTGACGTGCCTGTCTTATTTGCTTTGAGAGGTTTGAATGAGCTTATATTCAGAATATATGGATGAAATCGCAACCCGTGAAAAAGAACTTGGGTTACATCCAAAGCCAATTGATAACGCAGAGTTGTTGTCCGAGATTATTGACCAGATCAAAGATACTGGCCACGAACATCGAGAAGACTCGCTGAAATTCTTTATCTATAACACACTGCCAGGCACCACTAGCGCAGCCGGCGTAAAAGCGAAATTCCTTAAGCAAATCATCTTGGGCGAAGAGTCTGTTGCAGAAATTACGCCAGAGTTTGCTTTCGAACTACTTTCACACATGAAAGGCGGCCCTTCTGTTGAAGTACTTCTAGATTTAGCGCTAGAAGGCAACGAAGAAGTAGCAAAGCCCGCTGCAGAAGTCTTAAAGACTCAAGTCTTCCTATATGAGGCCGACACCGATCGCCTTGAAGCTGCTTACAAAGCCGGCAGCGAAATCGCTAAAGATATCCTAGAAAGCTACGCGCGAGCGGACTTCTTCACCAAGCTTCCTGATATCGCCGAAGAAATTAAAGTTATTACTTACATCGCTGGTGTTGGTGATATCTCTACCGACTTACTTTCTCCAGGTAACCAAGCGCACTCACGTTCTGACCGCGAACTACACGGCCAGTGCATGATCACGCCTGAAGCGCAGCAAGAAATCAAAGCGATGAAAGCTGAGCACGCCGATAAGAAAGTAATGCTTATCGCCGAGAAAGGCACCATGGGTGTTGGTTCTTCACGTATGTCTGGTGTGAATAACGTTGCACTATGGGCAGGTGAGCAAGCTAGCCCTTACATCCCATTTGTAAACATCGCGCCTGTTGTTGCGGGTACTAACGGTATTGCGCCTATCTTCTTAACGACTGTTGGTGTAACTGGCGGTATCGGTCTTGACCTTAAAAACTGGGTTAAGAAAGTTGACGCAGACGGCAATACAGTGACTGACGAGAACGGCGATGCAGTGCTTGAAGAAACTTTCTCTGTTGCAACTGGCACCGTATTAACCATCAACACTAAAGAGAAGAAGCTCTACAAAGACGGCGAAGTAGTTGCAGACGTTTCTGATGCTTTCACGCCACAAAAAGTTGAATTCATGAAAGCTGGTGGTTCTTACGCAGTTGTATTTGGTAAGAAACTTCAAACTTTCGCAGCTGCCACTTTAGGTGTTGAAGCTCCTCAAGTTTATGCACCCGCTAAAGAAATCCCTGCCGATGGCCAAGGCCTAACTGCAGTTGAGAAAATCTTTAACCGCAACGCAGTTGGCGTATCGACTAAAGATCCTCTACTGACCGGTTCTAACGTTCGCGTTAAAGTGAACATTGTTGGTTCTCAGGACACTACGGGTCTTATGACTTCTCAAGAACTTGAGTCGATGGCTGCTACAGTTATCTCTCCAAGTGTTGACGGCGCTTACCAATCTGGCTGTCACACTGCGTCTGTTTGGGATAAGAAAGCACAAACCAACATTCCTCGTTTAATGAAGTTCATGAATGACTTCGGTCTGATCACTGCTCGTGATCCTAAGGGTGTTTACCACTCGATGACTGACGTTATCCATAAAGTACTTAACGACATTACTGTAGATGATCGCGCCATTATCATCGGTGGTGACTCGCACACGCGTATGTCAAAAGGCGTTGCCTTTGGTGCAGACTCCGGCACCGTAGCGCTAGCGTTAGCTACAGGTGAAGCGACTATGCCGATTCCTGAATCGGTTAAAGTGACCTTCAAAGGCCAAATGAAGAGCCACATGGACTTCCGCGACATCGTGCATGCAACTCAAATGCAGATGCTAGATAAGTTCGGCGGCGACAACGTATTCCAAGGTCGTGTTATTGAAGTTCATATCGGTACTTTGCTTGCTGACCAAGCTTTCACCTTCACCGACTGGACTGCAGAAATGAAAGCTAAGGCTTCTATCTGTATTTCTGATGATGATACCTTGATTGGATCTTTGGAGCTGGCTAAGAGCCGTATCCAAATTATGATCGAAAAAGGCATGGATAACCCAGCTCAGACGCTTGCGGGTTTGATCAAGCTAGCTGACAAGCGTATTGCAGAAATCAAGTCTGGCGAAGTTCCTGCTTTGGCACCTGACAACAACGCTAAGTACTTTGCTGAGGTGGTGGTTGATCTAGATACGATTGAAGA
>JAKSAW010000856.1 GCA_022361455.1 Pseudomonadales bacterium
CCTGAAAGAATTAAGGTGGAAAGAAAACAAAACAAATGATTCTCATTGAAAACATTCATCTTTTTCTTGGTCGCCACCGCGTATGATCGAGTTGATACCACCTAAAGAGTCACCCAATAAGTTCCAGAACTTTTTTGGACTCTTAAGCTTTGAGCGTAAGGCATGACCAATCAATTCGGCAGATGTTGGTACTTTATCGCCAGGACTACGTGTAATTCTTGGCAGTTGGTAATCTTCTGTGGTGGTAAATAAGTTACGGAATAAGTCAGTACCTGACACGCCATCTACCATGGCATGATGAATTTTTAATACAAAAGCGTAACGATTACCTTCCAAACCTTCTATAACCCAAGCCTCCCAAAGCGGCCGGCTACGATCTAAAGGCCTACTCATGATGCGACCAATTTTATGTCCAAGCTCGGCCATGCCGGAGTTATCACGCAAGGTATACTGATGCACGTGATCTGTCACCTCAAAGTCTGGATCATCTATCCAGATAGGGTGATGAAGGTTAAAAGGAATATTGCAGAGTCGGCGTCTGAAGGCTGGCTCTTCTTGTGTTTTGACATCCACTAGGTCATATATATTGCGAAACGAATAACCACCCGGTGTTTCTGACGCGTCGCAAATTGCGATAAAAGCCACGTGCATCAACATGTTATTGGTTTCAGCATACAAGAATGAAGCGTCTAATCCCGAAAGTCGTTCCATGTCCTACTACTCCTATGAGCATTGCTATCAGATTTGCGCTTAGTGTAAGTTCTTAACGCCTGTCAAGCATGATCTATACGGACTAGTAAAAAAGACACATGTTTACCCTTTGTATACAAGTACTTCTAGAGCTTTGTATAGCAGTATTATTTGCCGTTTACAGAAAAGGGCCCTGAACAAGGACCCTTATTTTTGAACCGGTAAAATGGCTTTCTAGAATACTTCGAACAAACCAGCGGCACCCATACCACCACCGATACACATGGTGATAACAACATGCTTAACACCACGTCGTTTGCCTTCCAGCAATGCGTGGCCAACCATACGAGCGCCACTCATACCAAATGGATGACCAATAGCGATAGATCCACCATTCACATTAAGTTTATCGTTATCAATTTCTAGTTTGTCTCGACAATAAATTACTTGTGATGCAAAAGCTTCGTTCAATTCCCAGAGACCGATATCATCAACGGTAAGCCCATGACGATCTAGTAATTTAGGAATTGCGAAAACTGGTCCGATCCCCATCTCGTCAGCTTTACAACCTGCAACCGCTAAGCCACGGTAAGCGCCAAGCGGCGCCAAGCCTTGCTGTTCAGCCATTTTACTATCCATTACCAAACAGGCGGCAGCGCCATCAGATAATTGGGATGCGTTACCCGCAGTGATGTATTTACCTTCTTTAACCCAACGGCCATCTTTCCATACCGGCTCTAACGCCGCTAAGCTTTCTAAAGTAGTTGAAGGTCGATTACATTCGTCTTTATCAACAATAACTTCTTCATAAGTGGTTTCTTTTGTTTCTTTATTGAAGACTGCTTTAGTTGCCTTCATAGGAACGATTTCATCAGCGAAGACGCCGTTTTGCTGAGCGGCAGCTGTTCTTTGTTGGCTTAATAAAGAATACTCATCTTGCGATTCTCTAGAGATATTGTAGCGATCAGCAACAATCTCTGCGGTCTCGATCATGGGAATATATGCAGCGGGATCCACTTCTAAAACAGTTTTAGAAACAGCCTTGTGAGTGTTCTTATGCTTGTTTTGCACAAGAGAAATTGACTCAACGCCACCCGCAACGGCAGCATCATATTCATTACACATAATGCTTTTTGCAGCAGTTGCAATAGACATTAAACCAGATGAACACTGACGCTCAATGGCCATACCTGCCGTTGATTCTGGTAAACCACCAGCAAGCGCACAGAGTCGACCCAAGTTATAAGCTTGTGTTCCTTGTTGTGCAGCGGCACCAAAAATACAATCTTCAACAAGCGCAGGATCAATTCCGGCCTTCTCTACGACAGAGCGAACAACATGGCCACCCATAGCTGGCGCTTCAGTGTCGTTGAAGGATCCACGAAAAGATTTTGCTAGACCAGTTCTGGCTGTTGAAACTATGACGGCTTCACGCATGATGCTCACCCTATTCCTTAACTTTGATTTTTTAATTTGTCTTAAATTCTGTTTGTGTATTGTTTGCAGATTGGTGGTATCTGCTAAGGTGCTTACTCAGGATAATACCGGGAAATGGTATCAACGACACATGCGGGTCTATCACCACCCTCTATCTCTACCGTTACCCGAATAACAGCCTGGATACCGCCCTTTACTTCAGTCACCTCGACTAGTTCACCAACGCCACGCACCTTTGAGTTAACTTTTACAGGCGCGGGAAAGCGAATTTTTTCACATCCATAATTAACGCCCATGCTGATACCTTGAACATCAACAATCTGCGGTAAAAATAGGTTAACGAGTGAAAGGGTTAAGTAACCATGGGCAATACAGGCACCGAATGGGCCATCCTTCGCTTTTTCAGGATCGACATGTATCCATTGGTGATCTCCGGTTGCTTCGGCAAACAAATTAATGCGTTCTTGGTCTATTTCTAGCCATTCACTTTCACCCAATCTATTACCGACAGCGTCTTGTAATTCATGTGGTGTTTTAAATATCGTTGTCATTATGGATTCCTTAAACGATCACAACTAAGAGCGCTGGCTAGAACAAGAGATTATTTCACCAGTAAGATAGCTAGAATAATCAGATGCCAAAAACATCATAATATTTGCTACTTCCCATACTTCTGCACCACGACCGTACGCTTCTTTTCCTTCTAGCTCAGCAAGTAACTCTTCAGGACAAGATTTCTTAAGCATTGGATGTACCGCTAACGATGGGGATACCGCATTAATCCTTACGCCAAATTCAGCTGCTTCTAGTGCAGCACAGCGTGTTAACGCCATTACGCCAGCTTTTGCAGCTGCATAATGCGACTGTTCTCTCTGAGCACGCCAACCTAATACGGAAGCATTGTTTACGATCACGCCACCATTACCACGGTCACGCATTACTTTCATCATATGGCGGGTCATGCGCATGGTTCCGTTTAAGGTAACGTCAATTACCTTGAACCACTCGGGGTCTTCCATATCAACTAGATTCTTAGAAGTACCCAATCCTGCATTATTGATCAGTACGTCAACGCCTTGAAGCTTGTCTTCAGCAAAAGCAATCAATGCTTGTACATCATCTTCCACTGCCACGTTACAAATGAGCCCGTAGACTTCTTCACAACCGGTTTCTTCTTTTAAACCAGTTACAGCTTGTTCAAGACGGCCTTCGTGTATATCGCTAATCACGATTCCGCGGCAACCCTCTTCAATGGCTCTTTTGGCAGCAGAATAACCAATACCTGCACCCGCAGCTGCGGTTATTAACACAGATTTTCCATCTAATAATTTATGGCCCGGTACATATGTCGGGTTATGAATATCCATGTTCTCTCCTATTTCAAATAACTTATCTGCTTTTGATTTAAGTCTTAGCCGTAATCTTAGGTTCTTTCGGCATACCTAAACCACGCTCTGCGATAATATTTCTTTGGATCTGATTGGTACCACCATAAATGGTATCGGACCGAGTGAATAAATACATCGACTGTAAGCGGTTAAGCTCATATTGGCCTGGATCCAGAATTTGGCTTTCAGGGCCCATTACATCCATAGCCAACTCACCCAATGAACGGTGCCAAGTGGCCCAAAATAATTTATAAATGAGCGCTTCTTTTTGCAGGCTACCGTCGCTGCCACTTTGACCAGATAACATGCGCATTGAGTTGTAGCGCATGATTTTTAGTTCAGCATGTGATTGCGCTATGCGCTGACGAATCACAGGGTCTTGAGCAGCTCCATTTTCCTTAGCAATACGAACAACTTCGTTTAACTCGTTTTGAAACTGCATCTGTTGCCCAAGAGTAGACACACCACGTTCGAATCCCAGTAATCCCATCGCGACTTTCCAACCATCGCCAGGTTCACCGACAATATCATTCGCGTCGCATTCAGCATCGTCAAAAAATACTTCGTTGAATTCGCTTGTTCCTGTGATTTGCTCGATGGGCCGCACTTCTACCCCAGGTTGATCCATCTTAACCAAGAAAAAGCCTAAACCTTTATGTGCAACAGAATCAGGATCCGTACGTGCGATCACGAAACAAAAATCAGATTCATGAGCTAAAGATGTCCAAACTTTTTGACCGTTGATTACCCACTTGCCTTTCTCTTCATCGAAACGAGCTTTGGTTTTTACGTTGGCAAGGTCTGATCCAGCTCCAGGTTCTGAGTAGCCTTGGCACCATAACTCTGTGCCGTTCACAATTCCTGGTAAATACTTTTCTTTCTGCTCTTGAGATCCAAAGGCAATAATAGTCGGGCCCGCGAGTCCTTCGCCGATGTGGCCTACTCGACCAGGCCCGCCTGCGCGAGCGTACTCTTCGTTAAAGATAACTTGTTGCTCAATAGAACTGGCTCGGCCACCAAATTCTGTTGGCCAACCGATGCAAGTCCAGCCGCCCTCTGCTAATTTCTTTTCCCATGCGTGGCGTTCTTCCTGGAACATATGCTCATCGCCAGGACCGCCTCTAAAACGCACTTTTTCGAATTCACCAGTAAGGTTATCGTTCAACCACTGGGCGACTTCTTCGCGAAACCTTTCGTCTTCTGGGCTAAAGCTTAATTTCATAATTTATCTCCAGCATTAATCCAAAATGATTTGCGCGATACGCTCGCGATGGTATGCACCATTACCCAGAAAATGCTCTGAAGCTTTAGCGCGTTTGAAATAGAGATGTACATCGTATTCCCAGGTAAAGCCGACACCACCATGCATTTGCAGGCCGTCTCCCGCATTGGCGAAATACGTGTCTGAGCAATAGGATTTTGCTACGCTTGCCGCTTCTGATAGCTCGGTGGAAAAACCATTATCACTATCAACACCCAATTCTGCAGCCAATGCTTCCTGAGCAACACAAGCTGCGTAATAAACCGCAGAGCGTGCTACTTCTACTCGGGTCATCATGTCAGCAGCTTTATGCTTAATGGATTGAAAACTGGCTATGGTACGATTAAATTGTACACGTTCCTTAGTGTACTCAACCGTGATATCCATGATTTGTTGCGCACCACCCATTTGCTCTGCTGCCAGCGCAATGGTTGCTAGATCAATGACCTTGGCTAAAGGTTTCCAGCCTTTTCCTTCTTCACCCATTAGAGCTGCAGATGGCAACGTCACGTTCTCTAAAATGACTTCACCCTGCTTACGGGTTTGATCCATGGTAGGCAAAAGGTTTCTCGTAATACCAGTATGGTCTGCAGGAACGGTAAAAAGACTGATACCATCTTTGCCAATCGACCCTTCTGTCCGTGCAGCAATAATCAAAAGGTCTGATGTCAGCCCATCAGGTACATAGCGAAGCGTTCCATTTAAAACGAAACTATCACCATCTTTGGCTACAGTTGCCTGAACTGAATCAGCGCTCCAATCACCACCTCTTTTACCAGCTTGCTCGCCAGTAAACGCTAATGTAGCAGTCATGCCCTCGCAGATTCGCGGTAAGTACTTTTCTTTTTGCTCATCCGTGCCAGCGACTAATAATGCATTAGTCGCCAAGCATACCGTTGAGTAAAAAGGTGAGCAGAAAAGGAAGCGCCCCATTTGTTCTAACATGGCGACTAGTTCCACATAGCCAAGCCCCATACCACCGTATTGCTCTGGAATATGTATCGCTTGCCAATACAAGTCAGTACAAACGGTTTGCCATAGTTCGGTATCGTAGCCTTCTTCGCTGGCCATGGCTTTGCGAATGGCTTCACTTGTAGATACTTCTGCTAGAAAAGATTCAGCAGTATCCTGAATCATCTTCTGTTCATCAGTGAACGCAAACTCCATATTAACCTCTGCTTTTAGAAAAATTGGGAGTGGCCATTAGCTCGGGTAACTAACAACACACTCCCAATGGGAAAACTGGTCTAAGGCTTTAAATTAAGCGCCATAAACTTTTTGAGGAGGAACTTCTTCGCTAAGTAGCTTATCGACTGCACCGCCTACTTCACTAGGCTCCCAGCGCGCGCCTTTATCGATTCCACCGGTTGAACGCCAACCATCAGCAATTGATATTTTGCCACCTTCAACTTCGAAGATACGACCCGTTACTACTTTAGACGCTTCGCTGCCTAACCAAACAACGATTGACGCAACGTTTTCAGGTGCGTAGTAATCGAAGCCGTCTTCAGGCTTTTTCATCATGTCGGCGAACACGTCTTCTGTCATACCGGTTCGCGCAGCAGGAGCAAGACCATTTGCAGTGATGCCGTACCTGCCTAATTCAGCGGATTGATTTAAAGTTAGAGAAGCGATACCACCTTTAGCGGCTGCATAGTTGGATTGACCAACAGAGCCATTTAAGCCCGCACCGGATGATGTATTGATAATACGGGCGTTAACTTCATTACCTGCTTTCTTTTGATCACGCCAATAATGGACTGCATGACTCGAAATGCAAAAGTGACCTTTTAAATGAACAGCGATAACTGCATCCCATTCAGCTTCTGTCATGGACGCAAACATGCGGTCACGACAAATGCCAGCATTATTAACAACCACATGAAGATCACCGAATGTTTCAACGGCTTGCTTCACCGCATTTTCTGAATCAGCGTAGTTAGTAATATCAGAAGTATTAACAATGGCTTCACCGCCATTTGCTTTGATCTCGTCAACAACAGATTGCGCTGCTTCTTGATTAATATCATTAACAACAACTTTAGCGCCTTCTTGTGCAAACACTTTTGCGTAAGCAGCACCGAGTCCACCACCAGCACCGGTGATAATCACAACACGATCTTGACAAATACCTGACATATTTAATTCCTATTGATCTTTTTCTTCTCTCGAAAATTAATCGAGCGACAACCTAAACGTCTAGAATCTACCCACTAACAGCCCTGAGCTTTTAGAGAGGCGTTTACAGCCTCTCTAAAATGGTAACGTTAGCTTGGCCACCGCCTTCACACATGGTTTGCAAACCATACTTGCCGCCGGTTCGCTCTAGCTCATGTAGCAAAGTTGTCATCAATTTGGTACCAGTGGCACCTAAAGGATGCCCTAAAGCAATAGCACCACCGTTAACATTAGTTTTGCTGTGCTCGTATCCAGTCTCCTTTAACCATGCCATAGCAACCGAAGCGAACGCCTCGTTAATTTCGACTAGATCGATGTCGTTCATGGTCATTCCCGCCTTTTTCAAGGCATATTCCGTCGCAGGAATTGGAGCTGTAAGCATCCAAATTGGATCAGCTGCTCGAACCGACATATGATGAATACGCGCTCTTGGGGTTAAGTTGTAACGCTTTAGTGCATCTTCTGAAACAATAAGAACCGCAGATGCACCATCACACGTTTGTGAGGAAACTGCTGCTGTTACCTTGTCGCAACCAAACAGGAAATCTAACTCAGCCATTTTTTCTAGGGTTGATTGACGTGGTGTTTCATCCATTTCAACGCCTTCTAAAGGTACGATCTCCTTGTTAAAGCGTCCTTGTTTAATGGCATTGATTGCACGAGTATGTGACTCTAGAGAATAAACCTCTAGATCCTCGCGACTAAAACCCCATTTGTCTGCAATCATTTGCGCTGAATTAAATTGGGTTGGTGGAATGTCGCCGTAGCGCTCTACCCAACCTTTAGAACCCGTGAAAGGATCTTTAAATCCTAAAGGCTCTGCGCAAGTCATTGCGGAAGAAATTGGGATTTGCGTCATTGTTTGAACGCCACCAGCAACGACTACATCCATACATCCAGCTTTAATGGCTTGTGCCGCAAAATGAACAGCTTGTTGTGAAGAACCACATTGACGGTCTACTGTTGTTCCAGGTACTTCATCGCTTAAACCAGCCGCTAACCAACAAGTACGAGCGATATCGCCAGCAAGCGGACCGATGGTGTCGACACAACCAAAGATCACATCATCGTATTCGTTATCTGGAATTCCATTGCGCTCAACAATATTTTTAAGCACATGCCCACCTAAATCGGCGCCATGCACGTGTGCTAATCCACCTTTCCGACGACCAGTTGGTGTTCGGATCGCATCAACAATATATGCTTCGGCCATTTTCTATCTCCCCTTTAAATTCTTGTACCGCTCTGACTTGTTTAATTTGAAACGTCAGTTTTAAGCTTGTTCCCCAAAGGTCATTTCGGCGCCAATCTTGGCATTTGGATTCATTAACCATTGGTGTAATCGATACTTATGAAAACCTGAATGACCCCAGAACTTATCTAACGCCCAAGCGCGCTTCATAAAAATATGAAGATCACATTCCCAGGTATAACCCATGGCGCCATAACATTGTATGCTGTTTTTAGCGGCTAAATTTGCCGCCTCGCCCGCTGCTAACTTAGCGTGCGATACCGCAAAATCACCGTGTACTGGCTTTTCAGTGACCGTATAAGCAGCTCTATGCAATACCGCTTTCGCAAATTCATTTTTCACAGCACAGTTGGCCATATGGTGCTTTAACGCTTGGTTGGTACCAATTGGTTTGCCGAATTGCTCGCGATCCTGAGTATATTGCACTGTCATCTCAACCATTTTTTCGGAAAGGCCGAGCAATTGCGCCGCCGTACCCACTGCAGCACGATTGAGAGTCGCTGCGAGCAAGCCAACACCATCAGACCCATTGATAAGAAGTGTTTCATCATTAGCTTCCCATTTAACTGCAAAAAGCTTTCGAGAAGGATCAACACTCTGTTGGGCCTCCAGATCAACATCTGCCTTCGCCAATAAATGAATCTGGTGACCTTGGGTAAGTAATAAATAATCTGCAATATGTGCGTCAGACACTAAATCGTTGGCAGCATGGCCGATGGCTACTTTAGTCTCTCCCGTTGCAACCTTTTCTAATAGAGAGACACAACGAGGATCTTTATCGACTAGATCTTTAAGTAACGGCGTTACAACCATTGCGGTGTCTACTATCGGTTCCGGTAAAGCAACACGCCCGCATTCTTGAGCGATTAGCACAAAATCAATTTCGCGCATACCTAGCCCGCCCTGAGCTTCTGGAACCAGCATTCCGGTTAGACCTAACTCGACCATTTTGTTCCACAAGTCTTGACTACGACCTGTTTCTGAATCCCAGGATTCGCGAATCGATTCGGGGGTCACTTCATTTTGCAAAAAGTCTTTAATGCTTTCCGCAAATAACAATTGATCTTCAGTAAATGTAAAATCCATGTCGACTCCCCTACTTCCGAGGCATGCCAAGCATACGCTCAGCAATAATATTGCGTTGAATTTCGTTGGTGCCTGCATAGATAGGCCCGGATTGCGCGAATAAGAAACCATCTAACCAGGTTCCAACATCGCCTGCAGCTGGCGAGCTTGGTAACAACTCTGCACGGGAAGCAAGAATCTGCATGGCAGTTTCATGCATCATCTGATCTAACTCAGACCAAAAGATTTTATTGGTAGAAGCCTCAGGACCGATTTTGCCACCTTTCATCAAACGACACGCTGTTTGATAGGTAGTAAGTGCATAAGCCTCGGCATCCATAAAGCATTTAACAACTTTGTCTTCGATACTTAAGTCTAAAATATCGTTGCGATGCGCATTATAGAGAGCCACTAAACGCTTAGCGGTTTCTTGGAAACGTGCCGGACTTCTGAGCATAAGGCCACGTTCAAAACCAGCCGTCGCCATTGCGATATTCCAACCCTCGCCTTCTCCACCCAAGCGGTTTTCTAGCGGTACACGCACATCATCAAAAAAGATTTCCGCAAATCCGGGTAAGCCATCTAACTGTGGGATAGGTCGAACAGTAATGCCTGGTGTATCTAAAGGCACCAAAATAAAGGAAAGCCCTTTATGGCGACTTGATTCAGGATCTGTTCTAAAAATACAGAAAACCCAATCGGCAAACACCGCACGAGTTGACCAAACTTTTTGGCCATTCAATACATAGTCATCGCCATCGCGAACCGCTTTTGAGCGAATGGCCGCCATATCACTACCGGCATTTGGCTCTGACCAGCCTTGTGCCCACATCTCCTCGCCAGCCGCCATTTTAGTAATGAAACGTTCCTTTTGTTCAGGCGTTCCATATTCCATTAACGTTGGACCGAGTAAGAAAATGCCATTTTGATTAACGCGTAATGGCGCTTTGGCTCGGTAATATTCTTCTTCAAAGATTAACCATTCAACAAGATTACAACCGCGACCACCATACTCTTTTGGCCAGGTAACCAATCCCCAGTTACCTTCGGATAATTTCTTTTCCCACTCTCGATGTTGCTCAAACCCTTCAGCCGTATCAAAAGATTGCAAAGGCTTGGCAGGAACATTGGCCGCTAGCCAATCGCGTATCTCTTTGCGGAACGCGTTTTGTTCATCGGTATATTTGAGATCCATGCGTACTACCTCGATTAAGCGTCAACTTTTTTATCAAATGCCGCGTCGCGCTTTTCTACAAATGCATCACGGGCCTCTTGGGAATCGCCTTCGGTGTAGGCTTGCAGTGTAAAACCTTGCTCCCAACGGTATTTATCTTCAAGATTGCCGTCTTCGATACCTGTTAGCGCTTCTTTGGCAAGCTTAACCATGGCAGGACTTTTCTCAGCAATCTTCGCTGCAATTTCTAGGGCAGCATTTCTTAAATCTTCTTTAGCGACAACGCGCTCAATGGCTCCCAAACGATAAGCTTCTTGTGCATCAATAAACTCACCGGTGAAGTACATATAGCGAACTTTTTGCACTGGGAACATACGTTGTAAGTGTGCACCACCGCCCATGGCACCGCGATCAATTTCGGGAACACCAAAACGAGCACACTCAGAGGCAACAATAATATCTGCAGCACCAGCGACACCGATTCCACCACCAAGAACAAAACCATGTAGCGCAACAATGACTGGCTTAGGATTCAAATGAACAGAGCGAAACGTATCGTAGTTGCCTTTATTTACGTCTACGATCTTGGTTCCATCTGCTGCTAGTTCTTTAATATCAACCCCTGCACAAAAGCCCTTGCCTTCGGCTCTAACAATGATGACATTAACATCATCATTAACACCCAATGAATCGAGCTCTTTGGAAATTGCTGCCCATTCTTTGGAATTAAAAGCATTAACAGGTGGCTTATTAAAGATAAGTTCTGCAATACCGTTATTAATTACTGTATCGAAAGCCATTGTATATTCTCCTTATTAGCCACTTATGCGATTTCTTGTTGTTCTACATCAGCCGCAGAGGCCATTTTATTTAATCTATCTAAGGTACTACTTGCTTCAGAAACAATGCTTTCCATTAGTTCAGAAACGGGTGGTAGATCTTGAATTGCACCAGCAATTTGGCCACTAGGTAACACACCATCGTCGGGATGACCCTTAACCATCGCTTCTTGAATCATCATCGGTGCATTGGCAGACATCATGGTTTCGGCCATGGTCATGCCATTGTTCTTTTTCATTTTCCAAGCGTTCGCTAGCATTCCAAGCAAAGATCCACCGGTCATTTTTGTAAATGCCAAGCCATTGATAACCGCTAAATAAAGCAATTTGAGGGGCGTCGCTTTTTCAAGCCGTTGCAAAAACACGTTATTGATCATTCGCTGAGGCATGCCATCCAGTTTTTTGCTCACAATAATCTGTTCTGTTTTTGCTTTTACGTATTCCGATTTGGTATTGGCAGGTACTGGGCTTTCAGCCGTTAATAAAAAGCGGGTCCCCATGGCAATACCGACCGCGCCAAATGACAAAGCAGACACCAGACCACGTCCATCTTTGAAACCACCAGCAGCGACAACAGGCACATCAAGCGCATCAACAACTTGTGGCAACAAGATATTGCTAGACACGGAACCAGTATGCCCCCCGCCTTCACCACCTTGCACTACAACTGCATCAGCGCCCATCTCTACGGCCTTAACAGCGTGTTTCAGTGCACCAACTGTTGGTATACAGACCACACCGGCATCTTTTAATTTCTTTACAGAAGCTTTATCAGGAGATCGGCTATAGCTAACAGCACGCACATTATGCTTGATGCAAATATCAATAATTTCTTTGGCACCGGGTGCATACATATGGAAGTTAACCCCGAAAGGATTCTTGGTTTTCGACTTAATATCCAAGATACCCTGTTCTACTTCAGCGGGTGTCATAACAGCACCCGCCAAAAAGCCAAACCCACCCGCGTTGCAAGTAGCAGCAACTAAATTTGCATCAGCTACCCAACCCATTGCAGTTTGGATAACGGGATACTTACAGCCTAATAATTGACAGAGCTTTGTATTTAAAGACGCGGACATTAACGCTCCTTACTTCTTAACGATCACTGAGGAACCGTGACCAAATAAACCTTGGTTTGCTGTAATACCTACTTTGGCGCCTTCCACTTGTCGATCACCAGCTTGACCTCTTAATTGCCAAGTAAGTTCACATACCTGAGCAATAGCCTGTGCAGGAACAGCTTCACCAAAACAAGCTAATCCGCCGGACGTGTTAATTGGCAACCGGCCACCGATCGTAGTAGCACCTTCACGCACTAATTGCGCGGCCTGACCTCGCTCACATAACTGTAGGTCTTCCATCCAATCCATTTCTAGCGCTGTGGAAAGGTCATAAACTTCTGCAAGATCCACATCGGACGGTGAAATACCTGCTTCTTCATAAGCTTTCTTAGGTAACGATGCGCGGAAGCTATGAGCAGATATAGCTGCGGCAGAATCAGTGGCAATATCCGGCATTTCAACAATGGCAGATGCAAACGTTGGAGTAACGGTAGAGACAGCTGCGACTTTGACAGCATCGCCTCGACCAATCTTTTTCGCATAATCCACACTTGAAACGATTAACGCTGCGCCACCATCAGAAGTCGCACAAATATCCATTAAACGTAAAGGGTCTGCAACCATGGCTGAAGCGTTAATGTCTTCCATGGTAAATTGCTTTTTGTAGCGCGCATTAGGATTGGTAGAACCATGCTGCGCATTCTTAACTTTGACTAAGCCAAAATCTTCTTGGGTGTCACCGTACATTTCCATACGGCGACGGGCATAAAGTGCAAAGTAAGTTGGGTTAGTAATACCTAAACGGAAACGCACCCAATCTGGATCGTCTGGTCGTTCACCTTTTTGAGGGGCTAAGAAACCTTTTGGTGTCGTATCTGCGCCGACCACTAATGCAACATCACAAGCGCCAGAAAGAATTTTGGCACGAGCTGCGGCCAACGCTTGCGAACCTGAAGCACAGGCAGCATAACTGGTATTCACTTCTGCGCCCTGCCAACCCAAAGCTTGTGCAAAAGTGGCACCCGCTACGTAACCAGGATAACCACAGCGCATGGTGGCAGCACCAGATACAAACTGAACATCTTTCCAAACTACGCCAGCATCTTTGATAGCATCTCGAGCAGCTTTTACGCCATATTCAACAAAGTTTTTACCCCACTTACCCCAGGGGTGCATTCCAACGCCTAGTATTGCAATTTCGTTAGACATTTATAGAACTCCTAAGGTTTAAGCGGAAACTGGTTTCCATTTCCAAGTTAATTTTTCGGCTTCATCAGTTTCAAATAACGTATCTAAAACCAACTCCATTTCCATTCCAGCTTTTAGATCGGAAACGTTTACCCCTTCAACCACTTGGCCGAGAACAATCATTTTTTCATCTTCAAGTTCAACGGCAGCAATGGTGTATGGCACAAAAGGGTCTGCCGCTACAAAGGGCTCAGGCGGCTTATAGCATGCGTTTGTAAACGACCATACTTTACCCCTTCGACTTAAACGAACTTCCTCAAATTCTTCACTATCGCACTCAGGGTTTTTGCAATAAGTGGTTTCTTTCGGAAAATAGTAGGTTCCACAACAGGTGCAGCGCGTGCCTAATAGGTGTGGCTCATCTTTATCAAGGGTGAACCAACCTTCTAAGGCTGCTTCTATTTTCTTTTCTTCAGTCATTTTTTCCACCCAATTGGTAGTTGGCTTTAGTTCATGCAGCTTCTATTAACTGCGATCTCCCGGTGGGTTATCTTTAAGCTGCTTTGAACGCCAGTTTTGTGGATCTAACTGCGCAATAATCTCTAATTGCTCTTCGCTTGGTGCTGGAGTTGTAGGAATATCGCCTTCAACATGGACTTCAAAACCAGTGTTTTCTAATACTTGATCAACGCTGATTCCAGGATGCAGGCTTACCAAACGTAGCATGTTGTTAGGACCTTTCCAGTCCATGACACAAAGATCTGTTACTACTAAACGAATATCGATATCGTTCATGGTATAACCCTTTGGTAAGCGCTCTGGGTTGTAACCAATCGAACAAACTACGTCCACTTCGTCTTCAACAAAAACGCGCTTGCTGTGGGCAGGCACAAAGAACGAATTGGCATGGCTGATGGAGTTTCCAGGAAAACCGCGAGCACCTAACATTTGAACTTTAGGCTTGTCATAAGTACCGCCTAACGCGGATATATTTGATTGGCCATAACGGTCGATCTGTGAAGGGCCTACAAACGCATGACGCTTACCGCTCCAAACATTATCGAAGATACGAGAAAATCCCATCCAAGTTTCCTGTGCCTGGCCTTCGTGGGAAGAACGACCACTGACAGGATTTGGATCCGAAAGAAGATAAGCTTCTGAATCCGTCATCATCATATCTTGGTTAAAGGTTTTCATCGCTAAGCTAGCGGCTAGTCTTGGCAGTAAGCCAATGCCAGTTGCTAATACTTCTCCGCCGTCGCGATAGGCTTCGGCACCAGCAACGATCATTAATTCTGCTAACGTATATTCTTTTGCTGTACTCATTATCTAATATCCTCTTCAGCAGAATTAATAAACGGGAAGCGGCAATTTTTGAATAGCTTCTAAGCCACCCACCGCTGCTTGATAATCTTCTTCGGTTTTACCGTCGATATATTTTTCGAAGTAAGCTGCAAAACCGCCGTCTTTTGCTGATGCGTTGTACTCTTTAAAGTGCGGCACATCGAATCCATATAAAGGATTACAAGAAGAAGGATGGGCACCACCAGGAATATGCACGACAGCTTGCGTTTGTGCACGCTCCCAAAATACATAACGGGCTTCGTCTTCGGCATGGAAGGTATCGGTTGGCACTAACTCGTCGCAACTCACAACGGTGTTATCTGCTGCACGAGCAAACCAATCATCCATATAGTGATCTGGGCCTTTAATTTGGCAAACACCGCGCTCGTCGGCACGATCTACATGAATAAGCGATACATCTAATTTAAGCGCTGGCATCGCAACCCATTCTTTATCATCGTATGGGCTATCGATTACCTTAAGATCTGGATTCACTTTAACAATGTCAGTACCTAAACCAATGGCCGTCGGTATAAAGGGCACATTCCAAGACGCAGCACGCAACCCAAGCAGCATTTGGCCTTCATCAATTTCCATTGTCTCGATGTCGCCATTTTGTCGGGCTTGGCGGAAATACGGCTCAAGAGGAATAAAATCTAAAGATACAAAGGCATAAACGACTTTTTTCACTTTGCCAGCGGCACATAACATACCGACATCAGCACCACCGTAAGCAACAATGGTTAGATCCTTAACATCGGAGCGCAACAATTCGCGCACAAGCGCCATAGGCTTACGACGCGGGCCCCAGCCCCCAATACCAACGGTCATCCCATCTTTTATTTGGGCGACGGCCTCTTGTGCAGATAGCACTTTACTCATGTGAAACCTCACTAAATCCTTGCCATGTAACGATTTTCTTTTCATCAAGGCGAATTATTAGACGATATATAACGTCAACCATTATGGTTTTTTTACCCCCTGCCAAAATCGTCCAAGTGGACTAAGACACCTAATAGCCGTTGGGATACCGTGTATTTGGTAATTTGGGGGTAAAAACAAATAGTTAGCGGTGCCTCCAAGTAGTTCAAATAGACTAGAAAACGACCCTAATAAGGAAGAAAAACCATGTCCGAGTCAGCATCTGTGGCAACGATTCCTCAGCTAGTGAAACAAGCGGCTGAAAGTTATGGCGATCAGGTTTTTCTTGAAGATGGCAGCACCAAAATAAGCTTTAAAGATTTTGAAGTACAATGCCGTCAGTTGGCATCTTCACTTATCAATAAGGGTATTAAAAAGGGCGATCGAATCGGCGTATGGGCCCCAAACACCATTGAGTGGGTGATTGCCGCTGTTGGCGCACAATGTGCCGGTGCTGTTCTAGTCACCCTAAATACCCGATATAAAGCCTCAGAAGCCGCTTACATCTTAAATGCAAGCCGCGCCAAAATGGTTTTCTCTGTTGGGTTCTTTTTAGATACAGATTATCCGGCTCAATTAGCCGCTGAGGAACTCCCTCATTTAGAAAACATAGTCGTTTTCCCTTCAGACAAAAAAACAGATCGGAAGAGCA